>CAZOGY010000118.1:0-11163 GCA_964579305.1 uncultured Hyphomicrobiaceae bacterium | reverse complement strand
GCCAATGCCGAAACGGTCATGTGACGGGCGGCGTCAGGTTGCGCGGCTGGCGCGGTTTTCCCGGCCTTGCATTGAGCCCGGCATTGCATTGTCCCCGGCGCTTTATTGACACTGTCTCGCGCGTCCGCAAGAAGGCGGCGTTGATGCCTTGAGAACCGCCAAGCAGTGAGCACGCCCGATGTCCAGCGCCGACCACGTCCAACTCCAATCCACGATCGATGCCGCTTTCGAAGATCGGGCATCGATTACAGCACAAACCAGTGGTGATGTGCGCGAGGCGGTGAACACGGCGCTTTCGCTATTGGATCGCGGGGAAGCGCGCGTCGCGGAAAAGCAGGACGACGCATGGGTGGTGAACCAGTGGCTCAAAAAGGCTGTGCTGCTGTCGTTCCGGCTGAATGACATGACGACGATCGCGGGCGGTCCTGGCGCGGCCACTTGGTGGGACAAGGTGCCATCCAAATTCGACGGCTGGAGTGATGCGGAGTTTTCGCAGGCCGGCTTCCGCGCTGTGCCGAATTGCGTTGTGCGCCGCTCGGCCTATATCGCGCCGGGCGTCGTGCTGATGCCGTCGTTTGTCAACCTGGGCGCTTACGTCGACAGCGGCACCATGGTCGACACCTGGGCGACCGTCGGCTCGTGTGCGCAGATCGGCAAAAATTGCCATATCTCAGGTGGCGCAGGGATCGGTGGCGTGCTCGAGCCATTGCAGGCCGGACCTGTGATCATCGAAGACAACTGCTTCATCGGCGCGCGGTCTGAAGTGGCCGAGGGCGTCATCGTCGGTGAAGGTGCGGTCCTTTCGATGGGCGTCTACATTGGCGCATCCACCAAAATCGTCGATCGCCAGACCGGTGAGGTGCACCGCGGCCAGGTTCCGGCCTATTCAGTCGTCGTGCCAGGTACGCTGCCCGGCAAGGACGGCGGCCCCGGCCTTTATTGCGCGGTGATCGTCAAAACGGTTGATGAGCAAACGCGTTCGAAGACAAGCATCAACGAGCTGCTGCGGGACTGAGCAATTTCCGATCTTTCGTCATCGGTTTGTCTGTCCCAGAGCCGCTGAAACTGCTCTTATTCCATCGTAATAGCGCAGCTCGATCCAATGGCTTGACCGTGGACGCGGTCGTGCGTGGTTGGGTGATGCTTCAGCGAGGTCCGGTGGCACATGCCGGCGGGTGGCGTGTCGTAAACGCGAGCCTCGCTGCGCACTGCCACAGAGCGCGATCGCATTCGTCAACGTGGCGAGCATCCCAGCACGCAATGGTGCATGCCATGCCGCCGCCGGTGCGGTTCGTTCAAATTTTACCCGGCCCGGCCAACGGTTCGCTCATGCGACACGTGTAGCCTCCCGGCGCCAGGCAGAACTTTCGGCGTGAGGGTCGCACAACGTGTTGCATGTTTTCGGGTTTGTGTTCGTCGCCGTTTTCCTTGGCGGGGTCTACCGTGCGACCGCGCGGCGCTGGCGATATCTGGCGCAAAGCTATGCCGGCGATAGGGGACCGGTTCTGGCTAACCGTCATATGCGCAGCGTGGTCCTGATCGGATTAGGTGCATTCAATTCGCTCAAGGGGATTGTGACGATCGGCGTTCATAAGGACGGCGTCTCGTTTCGCGTGATGCCGCTTTTCTCGCTGTTTCATAAGCCCCTGTTCGTCCCCTATCGCGACATCAGCGCATGGGACACGACCTGGTACATCAATTCGCCTTCAAGCGAATTGCACTTCCGCCGCGCACCGGACGTCAAAATGGTCTTGCCAGCGGAGGATGTGGCCTGGATCAAGGCGCACTCTGGTCATACGATGGTCCTGCAAAACACACGCCCACCCCAGGGTCAGGCGGGCCGGCGGTGGCATGCGCTTATCGTTGGCCAGGCGGTCCTTTCCATCGCTGTCGTCGTGGGCGTCTTGACCTATTATTTTTGAAGACCTCCCACCGGCTCTATTTCGCGCAGCGGAGGCCGTCGTCAGTCGCGCCAGCGATGCCGCCGAAACGTGGCGCTGCAATTAACGCGGCGGCGATTATCCAAACAGCATGTGGGAGCATGCGCGCCGCAATAGGCGCGGCGTCAACAACAGACTGTCAACTCCATCGCCCCTGGTGAACGGGAACCGTGCGCCTCACTTTACGGCCACGCAATCAAACGGGTGCAGCAATGGCAGAGACGGCAAAACCAATTATTCAGACACAGGGCGTCCATCACATCACGCTGATGGGTGCCGATCGGCAGACGTCGATCGATTTCTGGTCCGGCGTCTTGGGCATGCCGTTCGTTTTCGAGCAGCCTAATCTCGATGACGAACGCATGAACCACCTCTACTTCGATCCCGGCGACGGGCGGCTGATCACGATCTTCACAAGCGAGGATTGGCCGGTTGATCCGCGGCCGAACCCGACCGGCGTCGGGAACTTGCACCACTTGGCTTTCATTGTCTCGAGAGCCACCTATACGCAAGCGGCTGAACGGCTTGAAACGCGGGGTTATCCGTCCTCGGGCAACGTCGATCGCGGCTTCATGGATTCGCTTTATTTCCGCGATCCGCTCGGCCAGCTTCTGGAACTTGCCTGCTACAAGTTCGACCCGCCCGCAGGCGTTTCGCATGCAGACGTCTTGCGCGAAGCCCACAACATCAGGCTTGCAGCGGGCGACAAGAATATTGAGGACAAGCACCTTGCCGACGCGCTCGCAAAGCTCTCTCGTAAGCCTGATCCGGATGTGGCCGCTTAGACACCACGGCCTGCCAGGCCAGATCTGCGCTGTCATTCTCAGTGCCGCTTTTGTGGCCGGGCCTACGGCGACGGTGCGTGCGCAGTCGCCAGCGGAGACGGCGCAAGAGCGGGCGTTGCGCGAGTTTCGCAATCGGCAACAGCAGCAACGCCGCGCGAATATCGAGGCGTTGCGCCTGCAGCGGGAGTTGCGCGAGCGGCAGAATGCGGACAGGCGCGCGCGGGAACGCGACCGCATGCGGGATCTCAACCGCTCGCTGGATGCACAACAGCGCAGGCAGCTCAACCGATAGTCACAAGCTGTCGGTCCAATTTTTTGGGAACTTTTTGACCGAAACCTTTCCGGTACCGCATCCGAATTTCCAACATTAAAATTGCGAATCGTTTTGGAACAGAGCGTCAATCACTCCGTTGCCCTCGGACCCGCGGCCAGATCAATCGATTTACCGCGGCGTGAGAAACCAGAGGAGTGATGATTATGAATACCGTTTTGAAACTCGCACTGGCCGGTGTGCTTTCGGTTGCCGCAATGTCGCCAGCCTTCGCGCAGTCGGTCTACTCAAGCCCGGAAAACTGCGTCGCTGAAGTCGGCAAACTCGACACCAACGGCGACGGCTATGTCGATAACACCGAAGCATCGCAATATGGCCGTATCGAAACCAACGTCGACACAAACGGCGATGGTCGCCTTTCGGCCGATGAGCGCACGGTTGCTTGCAAAAGCGGCCTGATGGATGCGTTCAAGCCAAGCGGCGAACGTAAGTAATCGCGATCGTTGATCGTGACTGCGAGGAGCGGAGCGCCAATCGGCGCCCGCTTTTTTTCGATATTATACGATTTTAAATTCGCTTTATCCATAACACGCGTTCTACGCGGGATTGTGTATTCCCGCTCGTCCTATGACGTGGCGATCAGGCCGCGCACCCCATCGGCGACAAATTGAACGGCTAATGCGGCCAACAGCATGCCAAGCAGGCGGGTCAAAACCAGTTGACCGGTTACGCCCAGCCAACGCGAAAGCGTGGCGGCGGCCAAGAAACAGACCAAGGCTGATAGGCATACAAACGCGATCACCCCAATGAGGACGGTCAGGCCGGTCGGAGTGGCGCCCATGTCGCCGGCAAGCAGGATGCAAGCCGTAATAGCTCCCGGGCCGGCCATCAAAGGGATTGCCAGCGGAAACGCGGCCATGTGGATGGGGTCGTCTTCGTCGCGATGGTCGATTTCCATGGAGCGGGCAGCGGTCTCACGTTTGCGCTCTTCGCGGTGGGCAAAGACCATTTCAAAGGCAACGTAGAACAACAGCAAGCCGCCCGAGATGCGGAAGGCTGGAAGCGCGATGCCAAGGGCATGCAACAGGCGTTCGCCAGCGAACGTGAACGTGGCCAGGATCGCAAAGGCAATGAGCGTGGCACGGATCGCGATGCTGCGCTTTTTGGCATCATCCAAGCCACGTGTCAGGCCAATGAAGATCGGCGCGAGCCCCAACGGATCAACGGCGACGAGCAGCGTCGTCAACGCCGTGACCAAGCTCTCGATCATGGCCGGTTCCAAAAATTGAGCCTCCCCGGCGGCGGCAGATCACGCAGGCGTTATCAAATCTCGCTCCCGATCAGGCGCCGGTCACGACCGGGCCGCCACTTGTCTCAGGTCCCCACTCGGTCCAGGAGCCGTCGTAAATCGCAGCGTTGGGGTGGCCCATCACGGCAAGGGCAAGCGCAAGGACGCCGGCCGTCACGCCGGATCCGCACGAGGTCACGATCGGCTTACCCAGATCAACGCCAGCGGCATCGAAAACTGCGCGCAATTCGGCTTCCGATCGCAAGGTGCCGTCCTCGTTCAGCAGCGAGGCGTAGTGTACGCTGAACGCACCTGGCATGTGTCCGCTGCGCGCGCCAGGCCGCGGTTCCTGCTCTTCACCGCGGAAGCGGCCGGGACTGCGGGCGTCGGCAATCTGTTCCTGGCCGTTGGCAACAATCCGTTTCATGTCGTCCAGGTCGCGCACCAACGACGCGTTAAACCGCGGCGTAAAGTGCTTTTCCATGCGCCGGGGCGGCGGCTCATCGGTGACGGGGCGTCCCTCCGCCTTCCATTTCTTGAGCCCGCCGTTCAGAACGGCAACGTCCTCGTGGCCCATGATCCGGAACATCCACCACACGCGGCCGGCCGAATACAGCCCAGGCGTATCGTAGACAACGACCCGCGTGCCGTCGCCTATGCCAAGCTTTTTGACTTTGGAGGCGAACTTCACCGTTGAGGGCAGCATGTGCGGCAGCGGGTTCGTTTCATCGGCAATATCGTCGATGTCGAAGAACTGCGCGCCTGGGATGTGCTCGGCGGCAAACTCCGCGCGGGCATCGCGGCCTGTGGTCGGCAAGTGCAATGACCCGTCGACCACGACAAGATCCGGCGCCGTCAGGTGTTCTGAGAGCCAGTCCGTCTCGACGATATAGCGGCCGCGCAAGCTTGGCATGGTCTGTCCTCATCCTCGATGCCCGTGCGCGGGCGCAAGTCGTCTTTTGTGGCTTCGTGCGTGAGCGTACAGGAGCACGCGGCAGGGGCGCGCCGGCCTACGCATCTTCCGGAGTGTAGACCTGCGGCAAGTCGCGATCTGCTTCAAGCCAATCCGGCACCGGGAGGCCTTTGGTTCGCAGGAAATCGGGGTTGTAGAGCCGCGACTGATAGCGCGTGCCGTAGTCGCACAGGATCGTGACCACCGTCGCGCCCGGCCCGAGTTCGCGGGCGAGCCGTGTTGCGCCAGCGATATTTACGCCCGAAGAGGCGCCCAGGCACAGGCCTTCTTCTGCAAGCGCCTTGAAGACAATGTCGACGGCTTCGGCATCGGCGATTTGATAGGCAGCATCAACGGCGACCCCTTCGAGGTTTGCGGTGATGCGGCCCTGGCCGATGCCTTCCGTAATCGAGGATCCCTCAGACTTGAGTTCGCCGGTGGTGTAGTAGCTGTAAAGCGCTGCACCGGGCGGATCGGCAATCGCGATTTTGATGTCGGGGTTCATGGCCTTGAGCCCGAAGTTGACACCGGCAAGCGTGCCGCCGGAGCCAACCGCGCAGCAAAAGCCATCGACCTTGCCGTCGGTCTGCACCCAGATTTCAGCCGCCGTGGTCTCAACGTGGGCCATGCGGTTGGCGGTGTTCTCGAACTGGATGGCCCAGATCGCGCCATTGGGCTCAGACGCCGCCAACGCTTCGGCCAAGCGCGCCGAATACTTCACGTAGTTGTTCGGGTTGCGGTAGGGCACTGCCGGCACCTCCACCACCTGGGCGCCGAGGAGGCGAAGCGTCTGCTTTTTTTCCTCAGATTGGGTTTCGGGGATCACGATCACGGTGCGATAGCCGAGTGCGGCGCCGATCACGGTCAAGCCGATACCGGTGTTGCCTGCTGTCCCCTCAACGATGGTGCCGCCCGGTCGCAGCGCGCCATTGCGTTCCGCATCCCGGATGATGGAAAGCGCCGCGCGGTCTTTCACCGACTGGCCTGGGTTCATGAACTCGGCCTTGCCGAGGATCGTTGCGCCGGTCTCTTCAGACGCCCTGCGCAATTTGATCAGCGGGGTTTTCCCCACGGCATGCGCGACGCTCTCTGCGGTGTACACGGCTCTCAGTCCTCCCCGGTGTTTTCTGAAAGCGGACCGTAAGCCCGTGCGCGGTGGGCGGCAAGGAACGCTGCATGACAACTCACTGAGGCGGGCACAATCGCGTCCTCACAACCGCGCGATACGTGGAACGGCGTTCCAGACGTCGACGGCACATGCGGTCGGGTGCAGCCGATGCGGCGGGCGTGCGCCACGCGGGCCCAAGATGGGGCGCCACTTAACCGGCAATTAACCGCGCAGAGCGATCCTGCAGGGTGAGTCCCGCGTCAGCTTTCGTCAGTCCCGCGTCCGTATCGTCCGCAGGCGTCCCGTGCGACGTCGTGCCCACCGAGGATCGACTATCATGAACATGATTTTGCGGGCAGGCCTCGTCACGGCCGCTCTCGCAACCACGCTCACGTTCGCAGCACCGGCCCAAGCCGGCGGTCTGTTGAATCGTGACCGTGGCAGCGTCAAGGACTATGGCTACGCGCCGCCACGCCCGGCCGCGGGGCCTTGCTATGTCCGCGGCGATGTCGGCTACGCCTTCTACACGTCGCCGGATGTGAAGTGGCCGGTCAACACGATCGACCGCACCTTTGACGGCACCGGCGCGTTGATCGCGGAAACGTTCACCTACGTCGGCGACGACGTCAACAACGCCGATTTCGACGACACGTGGTTTGGCGAAGTCGGCATCGGTTGCGGCTCGGGTTCACGCGGCTTTCGCGCTGACGTGACGCTTGGCTTCCGTGGCACGCAGGACTTCAAGGGCATTCCGCAGGAATTCGTCGTCACCGAAAACGGTGTTCCTGAAGACGTCGAAGACCCAATGCACACGGATCTGCGGTCGACGACCCTGATGGCCAACTTCTACTACGACTTTGGCAAGTTCGGCCGGTTCGTGCCCTACGTCGGGTTCGGCCTGGGCGTTGCCTATCACGAACTCGATGAAGTCTACTTCACCGAGAACCCTTTCTTGACCAACCGGATCCGCGGCAACAACGATCTTTCGTTTGCCTGGTCGGTGATGGCGGGTGCAGCTTATCAGCTCACGTCGAATGCCGTGCTGGACGTCGGCTACCGCTATATGGATCTGGGCGAAATCGAGAGCGACCGCGTCGATAGCGCCGGCTTTGTGAATCCAGCAGTCAAATTCGACGACATCCAAAGCCACGAGATCAAGATTGGTCTGCGCTACCACTTTGGCCGCCGCGGCCACGCACCTGTCCCGATGAAATAAGCAAACGACACGCCGCAGCGTCGTGCGGTACCGGGACCTCAATGGACGCGACGCCGGCTGCGAAGTCGGCGTCGCTTGCGTTTGAGCGCAGGTCGCGCTGGCCGGACTGGATATGGCAAAACCGTCGTGATGCCTCACCTGAGCAAGATTTGTTTGATTCCCTGACCACCCGGCGGCTATACACCGCGTCCAACGCGCGTCTTGGCGATCGCGGCCTGTCATGGGCCGATGGATCGTGCGCGCATCTCTGCCTTTCAAGTGACAAGCGGGCCGCGGCAGTGCGGCCTCCGCTTTAGCGGGCGTGGTGGAATTGGTAGACACGCCAGATTTAGGTTCTGGTGGCGCAAGCCGTGGGGGTTCAAGTCCCTCCGCCCGCACCAAACTGACCGCCATGAAAACAGCCGGCCGACCGGCCGCCGACGCCGCTGCCACGCGGCACTGATACCGGATTGGGGATATGGAAGTTACGGAAACGCACGCGGAGGGGTTGAAACGCGAGCTTAAGGTGGTGTTGCCAGCCGCCGACCTGAGTGCGCGGTGTGACAAGCGCATTGAAGACATGAAAGACCGCGTGCAGCTGAAGGGTTTCCGGAAGGGCAAGGTGCCGCCGGCGCATCTGCGCAAAGTCTTTGGACGCTCGATCATGGCCGAGGTCCTGCAAGAGGCGGTCGAGGAGACAAGCCGGCAAGCGCTTACGGATCGCGATGAGCGCCCGGCCATGCAGCCGCAAATCGAGTTCACCGAGGACGAGAAAGAAATCGAAGCGGTGATGAGCGGTCACGCCGACCTCGCGTTCTCGATGGCCTACGAAGTTCTGCCAAAGTTCGAGATCGTTGATCTGGCGACCATCCCGCTGGAAAAGCTCGTCGCTGACGTTCCCGAAGAGAAGGTCGACGAAGCGGTTCAATCGATCGCGCAGCAGAACAAGAGCTATGAGACCGCTGCAGACCGCGCAGCGGAAACCGGCGACAAAGTCACGATCGACTTTATCGGCAAAATCGAAGGCGAAGCCTTTGAGGGCGGTACGGCCGAAGATGCAGCGATCGTGATCGGCGATGGCGGATTTATTCCCGGATTTGAGGATGGGCTCGTTGGCGCCAAGGCCGGCGAAACGCGCGTCGTGAACGTGACGTTTCCTGACGATTACCCGGTCGATACCCTGCAGGGCAAAGCCGCGGCGTTTGATGTGACGGTCAAGGATGTTGCCCAGCCGCAAGCCGTCGAAATCAACGATGAGTTCGCGCAATCGCTTGGCGCGGAAGACCTCTCGAAATTGCGTGAGGCGCTTCAACAGCGCATCGCGCAGGAGTATGAGCAGCTTTCGCGCGCCAAGATGAAGCGCCAGCTGCTTGATAAGCTTGAAGAAATGCACGCGTTCGAGCTTCCACCGTCGCTGATCGACAATGAGTTCGAAGGCATTTGGAAGCAAATGCAGCAGGAACTTGAGCGCGCGGGCAAGACGCTTGAAGACGAAGGCAAATCGGAAGACGAGGCGCGCGCTGAGTACCGCAAACTTGCGGAACGTCGCGTGCGGCTTGGCCTTGTGATCGGCGAGATTGGGGAACGCGCAGAAATCAAAGTGGGCCAGGATGAGTTGCGCCGCGCGATGGTTGAACAGGCGCGCCGCTTCCCGGGACAAGAAAAGCTTGTCTACGAATACTTTGAAAAAACGCCCGGGGCCGTTGCCGAATTGCGCGCACCGATCTTTGAAGAAAAGGTGGTCGACTACATCATTACGCTTGCCAAACCGAGCGAGAAGACGGTGTCGGTCGATGAATTAACCGCTCCGCTGCCTGATGAAGAGCCATTGGCTGGTGACGACGCGGCCTGAGGGCTTGTCGGCCGGAGCGGGTCAGCGCATATCGCAAGTATCCGATAAGGCCTCGGCAACGGGGCCAACGGCTCGCACGGCAACCGTCGGCGAGCCGATGCTGTGCCGGCGGTCCGCGCGGTCCAGCCGACCTGAAGATGGGGAACCTTCCGAATGACCGATCCGGTAAACTCGCTCACGGGCAGCTTCTGGCCAATGATCATTGAGCAGACCAACCGCGGCGAGCGCGGTTATGATCTGCCCTCGCGCTTGCTGAAGGAACGCATCGTGTTCGTCACCGGGCCGATTGAGGACACCATGGCGTCCTCGATCTGCATGCAATTGCTGTATCTGGAATCGGACAATCCGAAGAAAGAGATCGCGATGTACATCAATTCGCCAGGCGGCGTGGTGACAAGCGGCATGGCGATCTACGACACGATGCAATTCATCAAGCCGCCTGTTGCGACGTTATGCATCGGGCAGGCAGCGTCGATGGGCTCGCTTCTGCTGGCGGCTGGCGCCGAAGGGATGCGGTTTGCGCTGCATAACGCGCGGATCATGTTGCACCAGCCATCGGGCGGCTTCCAAGGCCAGGCCTCAGACATCGAACGCCACGCCGAAGACATCATCAAAATGAAACGCCGGCTGAACGACATCTACGTCAAGCACACCGGCAAGGACTATGAGACAATCGACCGGACGCTCGATCGGGATTATTTCCTTACGGCTGATGAAGCCCGCGAATTCGGCTTGATTGACCGGGTGTTGAGCAAGCGCGAAGATATCGAAACAGAAGAGGCCGTGAGCGGCGCTTGAGCTGGCTTGCGAGAACATCGTGCGACCACACGTGGCCACCGTTGTGGTCACGTGTCCGGACAAAGATGCTCTCACAGGTTGGGTACGAAGCAAGCAGACGCTGGATGTTTGAGACCGATGCTGGCCGATGGCCGAGACCGGCAAGCCGACTTTTGGCGTGGTCCCGGCTCGGCTGGCATCAGGCTTGCTCAGCCATCACAACAGCTCACGATCCGCTGTGGATCGTCTTGTGTCGGGGTCACGGCTTAATAGTTTCTTGATCCGGTCACGACGACCATGCTGAACTTGAAAGATAAGAGAGCAAAGCGCGAGCCAGTTCGACCGTGGGACGGTTGACTGTGGTGGTTTGCGCCAATGTCGTCGGGGCCATGGCTCGGATGGCACGTGACGGATGAAACGTCTGGTCCACGACAGCGGCCGGCGAAAACGGGCAGACCGCCGCGCAAGCGGTGGTTGGACCGAAGCACAGGCGAAGGTGACAACACCGTATGGCAAGCCAGGAAAAAAACACCCTGTACTGCTCTTTTTGTGGAAAGAGCCAGCACGAAGTCCGCAAGCTGATCGCGGGCCCGACGGTCTTTATTTGCGATGAATGCGTCGAGCTGTGCATGGACATCATCCGTGAGGAGAACAAGAGCACGCTTGTTAAGTCGCGTGACGGGGTGCCGGCGCCTTCGGAAATCAAATCGGTGCTCGACAGCTATGTGATTGGGCAAGACCACGCCAAACGGGTGCTCTCGGTTGCGGTCCATAACCACTACAAGCGCCTGAACCATGCGGCCAAGAACAACGACGTCGAGCTTCAAAAATCCAATATCCTGCTGATCGGCCCGACCGGCTGCGGCAAGACTTTGCTTGCCCAAACGCTTGCGCGGATCCTCGATGTGCCGTTCACAATGGCCGATGCGACCACGCTGACCGAAGCTGGTTACGTGGGTGAAGACGTCGAAAACATCATCCTGAAACTGCTGCAG
>CAZOGY010000117.1:0-11222 GCA_964579305.1 uncultured Hyphomicrobiaceae bacterium | reverse complement strand
CCGCGGGGGCGGGCCGTTTTCGTGTCGATGTTTCGAACACGAACATCGACGGCCCCAGCCGCTTTGCGGCCTTGGGGCGTGAATCAGAGTGGATGCGACCGCTCTAAAGCCGCATCGCAACGTACTTGGGCCGGCCGTCCTTGCCCATGACCACAAGGCGCACGCGACGGCGACCGGAGGTCTTTGCGGCCGTCAACGCCTTGACGAGTTCGTCGCGATTGGCGATCGCGCTCGTGCCGACACCCGTCAACAGATCACCGGGCGCAACGCCGCGGGCTTGTGCAGGGCTGTCGCTTGCAACCTCGGTGACGACGAGACCCTTGGCAGCAGCAGGTAAGCCGAACTTCTGAAGCAGCGCGGGCGAGGTCGGCTCAAGCGACATGCCGGCAATCGGACCATCTGCATAAGCGTTGTCCGCGCCGTTGCGCTCTTGCTCGCCGTTGTTATCGTCGCTCTTTTCCGCGGTGTCGGTTTTCTCGTTCAGCAACCCGACCACGACGCTCACGGTTTGCAGCTTGCCGTCGCGAATGATCTCAACAGGCGCGGACTGCCCTACGTCGGCCTGGGCGACGAGCCGCAACAAGGTACGCATTTTCGCGACAGGCTTGCCGTTGAAGCGGACGATGATGTCGCCAGGCTTCAAACCAGCCTTTTTGGCTGGACCATCGTCGGTGACGGCTGCCACGAACGCCCCTTCGTTGGCGCCGACTTTCAGCGATGCGGCCAGATCTTCAGTGACCGTCTGAACGCGCACGCCAAGCCAACCGCGCCGCGTCTCACCATATTTTTTCAGCTGATCGATCACGATCCGGGCGACGTCCGACGGCACGGCAAACCCAATGCCGATTGACCCTCCGGTCGGCGAGATGATGGCCGTATTCACGCCAATGACGTCGCCATCCATGTTGAAAAGCGGCCCGCCCGAGTTGCCTTTATTGATCGCCGCATCGGTCTGCAGATAGTCGTCGTAAGGCCCGGTTTTAATATCGCGCTGCTTGGCGGAAATAATACCCATGGACACGGAGCCGCCAAGGCCGAACGGGTTACCGATCGCAAGGACCCAGTCCCCAACCTCAATCGTCTCCGATGCACCCCAGTTCACCGCTGGCAGAGGTTTGTCGGGTTTGACTTTCAACAGCGCCAGGTCGGTTTTCTTATCGACGCCAAGGACCTTTTCGACCTTAAGCCGGCGGCCATTGGAGAAGATGATCTCAATCTCATCGGCGCCGTCGATCACATGGTTATTTGTGACCACAAGGCCTTCAACGCCGTCGATCACGAAGCCAGACCCAAGCGATGCGACTTTGCGCCGAGGGCCGACGCCTTTTTTGTTATCGAAGAAGTCTTTGAAAAGGTCTTCGAACGGCGAGCCCTTCGGCACCGACGGCAATGGCCGACCACGTGCACTTTTGATTTTTTGGCTGGTAGAAATGTTGACGACCGCTGGCGCCAGTGTCTTCACAAGTGGGGCGACCGTGCGCGGTCCCTGTGCGAACGCCGGCCCGGCCAGGGTGACGCCACCGCCCAGTACCACGGCCCCAGCAAGAACGTGAGCCAACACACCATGGCGCGCCAGGCCAATTGAGCGTTTCGTTTTGGCGCCTTGCACCTTCAAGTTCAGCATCCGCCACTCCTTCAGGAAGGCCCGGGCCGCAACGCGATTGCATTGCATTTGGCTGTCAACCCACACCTGCGCGCCCGCGCCGCATGCGCAGCGGCTCCTCGATACAAGAGCCGCAAGGGCGCAACTTGGCGGCGCTCGTTGCGCGTCCAGAGCGCGTGCCGCATGCACGATCACCCAGCGCGCCGAGGCCGCCTGTTGTGCATATGTCAGCTTCCGACCCGCCGCGCGTCAATTGCCCTTCAACGCGCCCGGCCCGTCAAACCGCCTTCGTTGAGAAGATTTAATGCGCTGCCTGCTTCAATATGGCGAAAAAAACGGCGCCGCGAAGGGTTCGCGCCGCCGGTTTCATCACAATCGTAGGGAGCGGGCTGGGGCATATGAGAAGCCTGCACAGGCCCGATAGCGCAGCGCCTTTCTCGTGTTCCGTTTCAGACATTTGCCGCCAGCGCACTAATGGTCGTGAGCAAACGTCTGAAACTCAAGGAACACGAGCAAGTCTATGTTTCTCGTGTTGCTTTTGTCATTGACGTTTGCTCGCCGACCTCGCCGCAACCGCGACGCAAACGTCAATGACGCAACACTAGATCATTTCAGGATCACGTTCGTTCACCCTCAATGATCTAGATTTTAGATGGTCGCTGCATCTTTCGGCTTAGGCGGTTCCGCCCAAACCGGATGAGCTCTAGTTCCCGGCTGGCGAGGCGCTGCCAGCCTGTCCAGAACCGGGTTGGCGCCCTTGGATATTGCCGAAATAGCGGAAGAACTCGGAATTCGGCGAGATCACCAGCCGCGTATCGCCTGAACTCAAGCTGCGCTCGTAGGCCTGCATGGACCGGTAGAACGAGAAGAATTGCGGGTCCTGGCCAAATGCGCTTGCGAAGATGCTGTTGCGCTCCGCGTCTGCCTCACCGCGCAGCACCTGCGATTGCTTTTCAGCTTCCGCCAGAATGATGGTCGATTGCCGGTCAGCATCAGCGCGAATGCGGTTCGATTCGGCCTGGCCCTCGGCGCGGAATTTGGAGGCAAGCTCTTTACGCTCGGTCTCCATCCGGGCGAACACGGCCGCCGCGTTTTCTTCCGGCAAGTCAGCCCGTTTGATCCGCACATCGACCACCTGGATGCCGAGGCCGCGTGCTTCATCGTTCACGATGTTGCTGATCTCAACCATCATCTGGTTGCGCTTATCACGCACAAGCGCTTCCAGACTGTCTTTGGAAACCACGCCACGCAGGGCCGCCTCAAGCAACGTGCCCAGACGCTCAACAGCGTTCCGTTCGGTCTGCACCGCCTTCAAGAACTCCAGCGAGTCGGTAATCTTCCAGCGCGCATACGCATCGACGATGACCTGCTTTTGCTGGATCGTGTAGACCGTCTTCGGCTCCAGATCGAGGTCGAGGATCCGCTTGTCGAAATAGCGGATTTCATCAACCAGCGGGATCTTCCAGTAAAGACCGGCCTCGGTAATCACGTCCTGCGGCTTACCAAAGCGCAGCTGGATCGCCTGGTTGGTCTCCCGCACAATAAATGCCGACAGGTAGAAGCCCAGCCCGGCGAGACCCAGAACGACGATCAAGAACGCCAAGAATCCTCTGATCATTGCACGCCTCCTCTGGACACGGCCGATGCGTTCGCACCGCGAGATCCATTTGTGTTGTTGTTGTTGTTGTTACGGGTCGATCGGTTGCCGCGCGTCAATTCATTCAACGGAAGGTAAGGCACAACACCGTTGCCGTTGCCAGCACCACCGCTGTTGTCGATGATGATCTTATCGGTGCCGCGGAAGATCCGTTCCATCGTCTCCAGGAACAAGCGCTGGCGCGTTACATCAGGTGCCTTCTTGTACTCGCCAAAGACTTGCAGGAAGCGTGAAGCTTGGCCCTCGGCCTCCGCAACCGCCTGGCGCTTGTAGGCCTGAGCCGCCTGCAAAATACGCTCAGCTTGACCGCGCGCTTCCGGGACCACCCGGTTCGCATAAGCCTGTGCTTCGTTGGCAAAACGCTCCTGGTCGGCGCGTGCCGCCTGAACGTCCCGGAATGCCGCCGACACCTTGGCGGGCGCCGCCACGTCACGGGTCTTGATCTCGGTGATCAAGATACCCGCCTTGTAGGCATCAAGCGTCTTTTGCATGAGCGAACGGACAGCCTGCTGCGTTTGAACACGGCCACTTGTCAGCAGTGTCTCAAGATCAGTTTGCCCGACGACTTCGCGCATGGCGCTTTCAGCCACATCTTTGACCGTCTGCTCCGGGAACTTGATGTTAAAGACGAACATTTCCGGGCCCGACTGCTCCGTCTCAGGATCGACGTAGCCGACGTTCACCTTCCACAAGACCTCGAAATCAACATCGATGATGTTTTCATCGCCCGTCAGCATCAGGCTTTCTTCCGGGACATCGTTCGTGGTGCGTGGGCTAAAGCCCGTACCCGCCGATCCGCGAAAACCGATCTGCGTGGTGTTGATGCGCGTGACATCCGGAATGATGACTTCTTCAACCGGGTAGGGCAGACGCAAATGCAGGCCCGGGCCCTCTTGGCGCTGATACTCGCCGAAGCGCAGCACGATGCCGAGTTCGTTCGGGTTCACCCGATAGGTGAAGCTGTAAAACGCAAGAACCGCCAAACCGATAAGCAGCAGCAAAAAGAACAGCGGCCCTGGGACGCCGCCGCCGGCGACCTGCTTGAACCGGTCCTGACCGCGCTTCAGGATATCCTCAAGATCCGGCTGCTGATTACCGCCGCTTCCCCCGCCGGGACCCGAGCCCCAAGGACCGCCATTTCCGCCGCCCGGCGGTTGCCCCCATGGTCCGCCGCTGCCGCTTTTCCAGCCGCCGCCGTTATTCTGGTTGTTGTTCCAAGGCATTCAACTCGCCCTTTGTTGTCGTCGGATGCGCGCGAAACGCCCAGAGACGTCACCGATGCCGACCGTTGGCCGGCGGCGAGTGCGCGCGAAAGAGAATGGTCGCCTGCGTCTTAGACCACGGGACATAACCGTGCAATTTCGCCACAGAGTTGGACGTTACGTGGGCAGGCGCCCCGCTGGTTCAAGCGCCAAACGTGTCGCAGAGCAAACGGTCATGGGGTCCAACGCCACCGCATTGAGAAGACGTAGCACGCAATGCTGAGCGCGTGTCATGCCAAACCGCCAATTAACATTTCTCAAAAATCCAGATGTCTGCCGTTGCATCATCCAGCGCCGTGGTCGCAAGCGGCGTCACCGAGACCCGCGACCAGACGTTGGGATCTGGCTCGGGAAAGACCGTATCCCCGTGCGGTGAGAGATGCACCCGGGTCATGTGGATCTGGTCGGCCATCGCAAACGCCGCCTGATAGATCTCAGCCCCGCCGATGACCATCACCGCGTCAACGCCCGCGCGTGCTGCCGCCGCGCGCCCTTCGATCATTGCCGTTTCCAGATCGGCCACGATCAGCGGTTCGCATTCGCCAGATGTCGGCGGCAGGCTGCGGCTGACCACGATGTTGCGCCGGCCATCGAGCGGTTTACCAATCGCTTCGAAAGTCTTGCGCCCCATGATGATCGGCCGGCCAAGGGTGACCCGGCGGAAGTTTTTTAAATCACTGGGCATCCGCCAAGGCAGATCGCCGTCGCGCCCGATCACGCCGTTGTCGGCCACTGCAACGACCAGCACGATCTTCGCAGCGGGCCGCGCGTCATCCTCGCGCGGCCGCTCGGGAGTTGCCGTTCGCGAACACGTCATACCGCGACCGGGGCTTTGATATGCGGATGTGGGTCGTAGCCTTCGATGGCAATATCTTCAAAGGTGAAAGCAAACAGATCCGCAACGCTTTGATTGAGGGCCAGCCGCGGCAACGGGCGCGGATCCCGGGCGAGCTGCTCACGGGCTTGCGCGACGTGGTTGGCGTAAAGATGCGCGTCGCCGAAAGTATGCACGAAATGACCCGGTTTCAGCCCCGTGGCCTGCGCCATCATATGCGTGAGCAGCGCATAGCTTGCGATATTGAACGGCACGCCAAGGAAGATATCGGCCGAGCGCTGATAGAGCTGACACGACAACCGCCCGTCAGCCACGTAGAACTGAAACAAGCAGTGACAGGGGGCAAGCGCCATGTCCGGCAAGTCAGCGGGGTTCCAGGCCGACACGATCATCCGGCGCGAATCCGGATCGTTGCGGATCAAATCGATCACTTGCGCAATCTGGTCAATCGTCCGTCCGTCCGGCGCTGCCCAACTGCGCCATTGCCGACCGTAGACAGGCCCCAGATCGCCGTCCGCGTCGGCCCATTCATCCCAGATCGAAACGCCGTTCTCCTTGAGGTAGGCAACGTTGGTGTCGCCGGCCAGGAACCACAGGAGTTCGTGCACGATCGAGCGGATGTGCAGCTTCTTGGTGGTCACAAGCGGAAAGCCATCCGCCAAGTCAAATCGCATTTGATGGCCAAAGACGCTGAGCGTGCCCGTGCCAGTCCGGTCATCCTTGCGTGTGCCGTTGGCCAGCACGTGCGCCATGAGGTCGAGATATTGCTGCATGTGCCCTCGGGTATCCGATTCAAGGGTTGCGCGACATCCGTGCGCCGCGCCCATCCACGCCTCAGTGCACGCCATGCGCAATCCACCTTGGGGATGGCGCTGGCTCAGGTTGCAACCGCAAACATGACCGCGAGCGCCACGCAGTTATAAGCGGCGTGAAGCCCAATGGAGACGACCACACTGCCGGTTCGCCACACCGCCCAGGACAGCAGGAGGCCTGCCAGAAACACTTCAAACAGGCCCACCGGCGAATATTGATAGTGCAAGGCTGTCCACATCAAGTTGGCAAGCAGCGCCGCTGGCACGAAGCCGACATTGCTCGCAAGCAACTCCCGCAGGAACCATCCACGAAACAAAAGCTCTTCTGAAACCGGCGCACCAATCGCGACGGCCAGAATGGCCAACCACCATGTTGGCGACTGGATCATGGGCAGGAAAACGGACAGATCCTTCTTGATGATCTCCGGTGCCCAGACGAACACAGCCACGGTGTACCCGCCCAAGACCACGACCATGACGGCCGCGATCCAGGCGATTGCCGCGTATGTGCCCGCAGCCGGTCCACGCCAAAGCATCGCTTCCGACAGCGAACCGCGCAAACTCGCGACACTGACGACACCGGCACACACGAGCACCTGGACAATGACAAGCGCCAGATTGCCCTGCGAAATTGCATCGTTGGCGCCGAGCAGTGGCCCGACCGCGCCGACGATGGCGACCGCAATCAACAGCGATGAAATCAGAATGGTGCCGACGGTAATCAACGCCATAAGAGCACGGCCCCAGCGCACGGTCCGCTCCCGCTTGCCTTGCGTTACGCCGTCGGGTTGGCCGCCGGGGTCCATTGCGTCACTGCTCACTTGCGCGTCTCCATACCACCGTTGGAAGGCGATCCCACATCTTGTCTTGCGCAAGATCGTGCGTGTGATCGTGCGCACGGTCGTGCAAGTCGCTGCGCGCGTCGCATATCATTTTCGTGCGCGCCGCGATAAATACCTCGCACGATCGCTCAGAATCGCCGCCGCCCCAGCCAGCCCAATCACCTTTGAAACCGTCCAACCAGCGAGACCCGCATGCGCGATACAGTCCGCAGCTTGTATAGGGGCCACACGGGTACGGCGCGCGCGTTCCGTTTCGGCCTGATCCTGTTTGATATCGCGGCCGTGATTTTCTTCATCGGGTCCTCGATGGTCGACGACAACTACTGGATTTACGTCGTCGATGGGCTGCTCGCCATTGTCATCGCTGCCGATCTCGGTGCCCGGTTCTGGATCAGCGATCGACCGCTCGACCTCTTCAAGGAAGTGGTGACCTGGGTCGATATCGTGGTGATCGTGACGCTGTTGCTGCCAACGCTGCTGTCAAACTTCCTGTTCCTGCGCGTCATGCGGGCATTGCGTCTGCTGCGATCCTATCGCGTCCTGGCCGACCTGCGCCGCGACTGGCCATTTTTTGAGCGTAACGAGGAGGTCATCCAAAGCGCGCTGAATCTTGGTGTCTTCCTTTTTATCATGACCGCGCTTGTTTACGTGCTGCAGGTCAATACGAACCCGCAGATCACAAGCTACGTGGATGCGCTGTACTTCACGGTCACGGCGCTGACGACGACCGGGTTTGGTGACATCACGCTGCAAGGCACGTCCGGCCGCATCCTGTCCGTAATGATTATGATTTTCGGCGTGGCGCTGTTCTTGCGCCTGGTCCAGACGATTTTCCGTCCGGCGACCGTCCGATTTCCGTGTCCCGATTGCGGCCTCAAGCACCACGACAGCGACGCTGTCCACTGCAAGCACTGTGGCCGTGTGCTCAATATCCCCAACGAAGGCCGCGACTACTAACGCATGTCGCATCCAATCGGATTCACGCCTCATGGCCGCAAAGCGGCCCGGGCCATCGATGTTCGTGTTCGAAACATCGACACGAAAACGGCCCGCCCTCGCGGAGGGCCAACGGCCCGTGAGCGCAACAGTGCTAAAGCGAGGCGCATTTCATGCAGCACGCTTTAGGTCCAATCGACGTTCACCGCATCCATAGCATGGCGGTGCAGTGAGCTTGCGCACCCAACGCATAGCCAGTTTTTCACCGTCGCAAGCGAGACGGTGTTTGCTTGTTCACGAACACGCCCTATATTCGAGGGGTCGGCGCGAGCCGTCTATGGCAATAAATGGCCGTTGGAATAAGCCATTCGGACCCGGGGGCAGTACCCGGCGCCTCCACCACCAGCCCGCATAGCGCATGTGAACGCGGGCTGCTGATGGGGGCGAAATAGGATCGACGAGGGTGTAAAGAGCGCGCTTTTGCCCGGCATGATACCGCCGTTATCGGGTCACTCTCATAGTTGCCAATGACAACAACTATGCTGAGCCTGCACTGGCTGCGTAACGCGGTCCGTAAAGGTTCGAACTAAGTCCTAGTCGGTAGCACGCCTAGGCGCGGTTTGGGGGGCACCGGGCAACAGAAGCCCTCCATTTTCTTCCCAACATGTCAGCACGCCAAAGTCGCCACCGGGCACACAGTTGCGAGGCTTCCTGCCGCGGTCGCTCCAGAACATTCCGACGCAGGCCCGAGGCTGGCGCAACCGCCTCACTTGCGCAGCGCAGAGAATTGAGAGAGTTGACCAATCGCGCCCGGCGCGTACCGTGCAATTCCGGCAACGGGTGACGGGTAGGCGCTCAGCGGTGGGCAACGGGCTTGGTTGACGGTATCACGCACACACGGTGCAGATGCCGACGGGCGGTCGTGAAAGTCAAAACGCGGGTGGCGGGTCTGTCGCAGACCGTGCCAACGTGATCGGACGGGATTTACTATGACGTCGGCAGGCACCATCGATTATGAGGCTCTGACGCAGGCGGCTTTGCGGCAAGTTCTGCGAGGCGTTCTACGTCAGACGGAGCAGTTCGGCCTGCCGGGTGAGCACCACTTCTACATCTCGTTTGACACACAGGCCGATGGCGTCGTCCTGTCGGAGCGGCTGCGCGCCAAGTATCCCCATGAAATGACGATCGTGCTGCAGCACCGTTTCTGGGATCTCTCGGTCGGCGAAGAGCAATTTGAGGTCAAACTGACATTCGACGGCGTCCCGGAACGCCTGATCGTGCCGTTCGCCGCAATCCGCGTCTTTTTTGACCCAAGCGTGCGGTATGCCATCCAGTTCAACGGCGGCGAGCAAACCGGCCACCATGACGGCGACATGAGCGCGGATCACGCTGACGAGGCGCCGGAAACCCCACGCGGCGGCGGCCTGATGCCGGTGACGCCGCGCCCACTGGCGGCCGTCCCATCCGCGCCAGCGCCGTTACGCCCGATCGAGTTGGCGACCAGCACCGCGGACCATGACGACGACGCTGTCGGCGATGACGCAGGCGGCGATGAGGCGCACAATCCTGGCGATGAGGCCGCCGACGACCGTCGTGAGACAGAGGCTGAAACCACGTCTGGTGATCGTGATGATCAAGCCTCCGAAGACGACGACGATGCAGCACCGCAAGCTGGCGTGGTGATTAGCTTGGATGCGTTTCGCAAAAAATGATCCCGGTCTCACGGCGGCTTGACGCAGCCGCGGCCCTCGGCTCCGGTGGGCGCGCACGTTCCGCCACGCCAAATTTCGAGGCCCGCCATGCTCTATGAACTGCGCATTTATGACTGCTGCCCCGGCCGCCTTCCGGCCCTGCTCGACCGCTTCAACACGATCACGCTGAAAATTTGGGAGCGCCACGGCATCGAACAGGCCGGCTTCTGGACCACCGTCGTCGGTGAAAGCAACCACCAACTGATCTACCTTCTCAAGTGGCAGTCGATGGCCGAGCGCGAACAGAAATGGGGGGCGTTCCAGGCCGACCCTGAGTGGCAGCAAAAGCGCGCCGAGACGGAAGCCGAAGAACCCATCGTCGCCAACGTCTCCAGCCAGTTCCTCGCACCAACGTCGTTTTCCAGCGTGCAGTAGTTGGGGCGGGACCGCACCGGTGAAATGATGGCTTTAACGCAACCAACGTCCGCAACCTACGCAGACATCGAGGCACTGCCCGCCAACATGGTCGGGCAGATCCTCTATGGCGTGCTACACGCCCATCCGCGGCCGAACCCGCGGCATGCGAAGGCGTCTTCAGAGATCGGCTACGAAATCACTGGCCCTTTCGGACGCGGCCGAGGAGGGCCCGGCGGCTGGGTCATCCTTGATGAACCCGAATTGCACCTCGGCGAACACGTCGTCGTCCCGGACATTGCCGGCTGGCGGCGCGAACGGCTCCCCAGTCTTCCCAAGACAGCCTATTTCGAAACCCCACCGGACTGGGCTTGTGAGGTGCTGTCGCCGTCGACCATGGCCATCGACCGCACCGACAAGCTGGCCATTTATGCCGAATTCGCCGTCAATCACCTTTGGTACGTTGACCCGGAAGCGCGCACCCTCGAAGTCCTAGCCCGCGACGGCAAGAACTGGACGATCATTGCCACGTTCAAAGACGATGACGCAGTCGCCGCTCCACCATTCGACGTCCACACCTTCCAGCTCGGCGTCCTCTGGGACGATTGAGCGTTGACCCAACGCCCCACAGGTGTTGGCGCGTCCGGTCCGATCAACACGATGAGACCGTCGTTAAGCCAGCCAAAACGCGCAGCAGCGATGTTGCCTTCGACAGGCGGGCCGCCCACGCCAACAGTCGGGATTGGTGGCGAACCGCGCCGCGTGCTAGGCCCAAGCCAACACGTCCGGCACGAAGCACGGGAGACAGCCATGACCACGCGCACCGAAAGCGACACCTTCGGCCCGATCGAAGTGCCGGCCGACAAATACTGGGGCGCGCAGGCCCAGCGCTCGCTTGGAAACTTCAAGATCGGCTGGGAAAAGCAGCCGGCCGCGATCGTGCGCGCGCTCGGCATCGTCAAGCGGGCGGCGGCCGAAACCAACATGTCGCTTGGCAAGCTGGATGAGAAACTCGGCGCAGCGATCGTCCAGGCAGCCAATGACGTGATTGAGGGCAAACTCGACGATGATTTCCCGCTCGTCGTCTGGCAAACAGGCTCCGGCACGCAGTCAAACATGAACGCCAACGAGGTAATCGCCTTATTGGCCAATCGCGAGCTCGGAGTCGCC
>CAZOGY010000116.1:0-11354 GCA_964579305.1 uncultured Hyphomicrobiaceae bacterium | reverse complement strand
CGGTTGCGTTGATCGGCACCGCCTCGGTCTTCACGCGCTACAGCCTGGCTGGCGGAACGATGTCGCCGTACATCAAAGGTAAGCTGAAGCATTTTGTGTACTTCGGGCAAGATCTGCGCGTTGGCACGACGGAGTATGAACTCGACCAGGACCGTGTCTACGGCGGGCTTGAGCTGGGTACGTCCTACGTCAAAGGCCAATGGTCATACGGTGCGTCGGCCTACGGCGAAGTTTCCAAGGACGAACAGACCGCCGGTGGCCGGCTGTCGGCGCGGTATCGCTTCTAAGGTTTTGGCGGTTATCGTTTGATAGGACAAACGACGCGGATCGTCAGGGCGATCCGCGCTTTTCAGACACACCCGATCACGGCCGAAAACCGATCAAGGCCCAGAACCGATCACGGCCCAGGCATAACCGATCAGGGCGACGTCTCGGCATACTCAGTCTTTTTTGTTCTGATTGCGTGGGCTTACTTGTGCCCAAGCCGATTGCTCAAGTTCAGTGTGTCGCGATGTTTCAAGGCTGATCGGCTCAATAGCAGATCACGCTGGCGTTCCGGGGCGGGCTGTGTTTGCGCCCTTCGCGGTATCTGAAGGAAGAGCGGCCAGGTCACTCATAATGTGCGCGCGCTTCTTATCGATCGCGCGGCGGAGCTGGTACCGCGCCCACGGTCGGAAAAAGAAGCGGACGATGGGATTAAGCCCGGCGATGCGTACGGTCGCGACCGAATATGTGACCCGTGTGGCCATTCCATCGACCGGAGTGAGTTCGATGATCTGCTGGTGATCGGGCGTGCGCTTTGGGCCTGAGGCGTCCGAAAGGTTCAGTTCGGCGACCGACTGGCGAACGCCGGGCTCCCAATCCGTGATCACGCCCATGAATTTCTGGTCTTCCATCGGCCAAGGAATGATCGGGTGGTTGGTGTGCCGCATCTCAAAGTAGCTGCCGGCCCGCCCCAGATCGTGCGCCTCGACGATTTCATTGTGAAAGGCGTCGGCCTGCCAATGCGCAACGGAATTGATGACCTGCCAAACCGTTTCCGGCGGGTGGGCCACGACGAACGTCTCGCGGGCCATCACCTCCAGACCAGGGTTTTCGGTGACACGGCGGCGTGCTTCGACCAGCCACTGTTGTGCGGCGGACGTGACGTCGGCGTTGCCTGTGGCGTCAGCCGTTGGTCCGTCGGTTGGGTCTGTCGGCGTTGGCGTATCCTCATCCATTCGCAAAGCTCCACCAAACGATCTCAACCTCGAGCGCGATGTTGATCGATCCACGCTTGAGACAAGGTCGCGCATCCGTTTTGCGATTTTGTGTCGCCGCGTCAGCGATTTGGTGCATGCGTGGCCACGCAGGGCATGATGCGATGCCGTTGTTCAGTTTGCCATCAGAACCGGAATGTCGGCATGGCCCAAGATATGGCTTGTTGCGCCGCCGAATATCATCTGGCGCAAGCGGCTCTGAGTGTACGCTGATTTTATCAGGAGATCGCCGCCAAGCAACTTCGTGCGCTCCAGGATTGCGGCTCCGGGGCTGAGGCGTTCGCGCGGCGCCTCGTTCACATGGTTTGCGGAAATGCCGTGCGCGGCGAGATAATCTTTCACCTGAGCGCCGGACGGGCCGGGCACTGTGGCCCCTTCGATTGTCAAAATCGTCACGGTTTCCGCTGCCGCCAGAATGGGCATTGCAGCGGCCAGCGTCCGTGCGCCTTCAGTGCTTTGGTTCCATGACATCACGACGTGCTTGGCGATCGGGCCGTCGAAGCGATTGGGCGGGGCCAGCAGGATCGGGCGGCCGCTTTCAAATAGCACGGCCTCCAGTGTCGTCATGCGCGCGCCGTCGCCGGGCTGGTCGGGGCGCGCGATCACCGTGCAATCGTAAACGCGGGCGAGCGCGCCGAGCTCTTGATCATCGACCGCATCGCCGCCGCGCCAACGCAGGCGTGCGGCGGCGTCAGGAAAGTCGCGGGTGACGTCGTCAAACAGCGTGCGGGCCTTGGCGAGGGACTCACGCTCATCCTCGGCCAATGGCGGGATCGCGACGGCGACAATCGGTTCGGCACCCACGGCCTGATACCGCGGCAGGCGCAGCGCGACCGCGTCTACGCTGGCCTGAAAGTGTACGGCAAAACCATGTGCCAACCGCAGCATGCCGGGTGTGCGCTGATGATCTTCGCACGGGACCAAGATGGTTTTCATTGCGCCGCCCTCCAATCGTGGCGTCATGCGAACCCGCTGAGCAGCCGTCCGCGATGCCAACGTGAGACTGCCATGCCACGATTGGTGGTCGCGGCGCAAAGTCTATACGGCATGCTGCAATGCATTTTGGCTGATCGCGCGGTGCGACCGCTGCCACCCATTCAGTATTTCAAGTAGAACGATGCCCGCGCATAGCCGCCGGTTTCCGTCTCATCATGACTGACGCCGCCAGATACCGTCAGTGCTGTACCTGCCCAAAAGTATCGTGCAAACAGGCCGCCTTCGACCGCCTCGTATTGGCGTTTGACGAGATAGCCGCCTTCGACACCCGTTTGCCAATTTGGCAGGACGCGCATGCCGGTCGCGGCGCGGACCGTGACATCCTCGAAGGCTTCGGCCTGATCGAAGTAGTATCCGGCGTTGACGTCAACCTTGGCAAAGCTGTGGGTGCCAAGGTTGAACCAGGTCTCAAGCGCGCCCTTGACGCCATATTCGCTGAGATTGTCGGTTGCGGGATCGCGCGGCTCTACCGTTTGCGTATTGACCGTGCCGCCAGCAAAGACCTTCGCTGTCATCACGCCAAACTGTTTTTGGAAGCCAACCAGGACATCGCCAAAGGTGTAGGCGGTCGTACGCCGCGTGCGGCGGCCATCAGCCGTCGCGTCGTAATCGTAAGTGCCATGACCGCCAACGATCCGAATGCGCAAGCCGTCCTGGCTGATCGATCCGCCGGGGCTCAGCGTTACGCCATTATACGTGGACCAACTTCCCGGCAGTGCGGTGACGCCAAACCACGCCTCCAGCCGGTCCGGTCGCGTCGGCGCGGTTGCGCCGTGCTGGCCGGGATCACCCGCCGATACGGGGATCGCGCCGACAATACAGGCGGCAACCGCATAAAATGACAACGTGATGGTGCGTCCGACGCGAAACATACCGGACTCCCGAAATACGCAGAGAACGACGCGAGCAATGCTCTTGTTTGAATTAACCAACCTACATCGTTTGTATGAGTCAACGGAGTATGACAGGTCTGATTGTCAGACTGCTACGCTGTTGCTGGATTGCCATGGTCGTTCGCGTTTCGCGGCGCAATCCACAGACTTCGTAGGCCGCGCTTGGAGCCGGTCATGAGCCCGAGCGAAGACGGTCGAGCCGACACCGGACCTGCAGATCCAATGCCTGTCGGCGCGGACGCGACCACGGTGCCGAGCCGGTTTGAGGCGTGGCTTTATCCCACAGCGCAAGGGCTCTACTGCGCGCCGGGTCAGTTCTTCATCGACCCTCACGTAGCCGTCGAGAAGGCGATCATCACGCACGGACACGCCGACCACGCGCGCCCCGGGCACGGCGCAGTCCTTGCGACACCGGAGACGATCGCGGTCATGCAAGTGCGCATGGGGGCGGCCTGCGCGAGTGGCTTTCAGGCCTTGGCTTATGGCGAAATGCTCGAGATCGGCGACGTTACGGTGTGGCTTGCGCCGGCTGGCCATATCCTGGGCAGCGCGCAAGTGGTGATGGAGTACGGTGGCCAGCGCGCCGTCGTGTCGGGTGATTACAAGCGGCAAGCGGACCCCACGTGCGCTGCTTTCGAGTTGGTGCCTTGCGATCTGTTCGTCACCGAAGCCACGTTCGGCTTGCCTGTCTTCAAGCATGGCGATGCCGCAGGCGAGGTCGCCAAGCTGCTTCGTTCGCTGGCTGACTTTCCGGAACGGACGCATCTCGTCGGGGTTTATGGCCTCGGCAAATGCCAGCGGCTGATCAGGCTTTTGCGCGATGCCGGCTACGACCGCCCGATCTGGCTGCACGGCGCATTGATGTCGGTCTGCGATCTTTATTCCGATCTGGGGATTGCGCTTGGCGATCTGCGGCCGGTGAGCGAGGCCGACACCAAGCTGCCCGGCGAGATCGCGATGTGCCCGCCGTCAGCCTTGCAAACGACCTGGTCGCGGCGGCTGCAAGAGCCGCTGACGGCCTTTGCCTCGGGGTGGATGCGGGTGCGTGGGCGCGCTCGCCAGCGCGGGGTGGAACTGCCCATGATCGTCTCTGACCACGTCGACTGGCCTGAATTGATTGCGACAATCGCTGAGACCGGGGCTCACGAAGTCTGGGTCACTCACGGCCGGGAAGAGGCTCTCGTTCATCAATTGGGTCTGATGGGCCTACGCGGACGGGCGCTGCGGCTTGTGGGACGCGAGGAGGAGGAGGGCGAATGAGAGCGTTTGCCCAACTCCTTGATCGTCTGGTCTACACGCCAGGCCGCAATGCCAAGCTGAAACTGCTTGCCGATTATTTTTCAGCGACGCGGGACCCGGACCGTGGTTGGGCGCTTGCCGCGCTGACCGACGGTTTGCCATTCAGTTTTCCAGTGCGCCGCACGATCCAGCAATTGATGGAGAAGCGGCTCGACCCAGAGCTGTTTCGGCTGTCACGTGATTATGTCGGCGACACAGCGGAGACGGTCGCGCTTGTGTGGGAACCGGCTGCGCTTGAGAGCGCGGCGGCGCCGCAGCTTTCCGATGTGATTACCGCGCTTGAGCTGATTGACCGCAATCGTCTTGGCGCTCAGCTCGAAGACTGGCTCGATCGGCTCGATGCAACGGAACGATGGGCACTGTTGAAACTGCTGACGGGCGCGTTGCGCGTTGGTGTATCAGCGCGGCTTGCAAAGACCGGCCTTGCGCAAACGTTTGATCGAAGCGTCGATGATATCGAAGAGGTCTGGCATGGCCTTGCGCCGCCCTATGGCGACTTGTTTGCTTGGCTTGAGGGGCGTGGCCCGGCGCCTGACATTGCCGGCGCCCCCGTTTTCCGGCCACTGATGCTTGCCAATCCCTTGGAGGATCCTGACTGGACTGGGCTGGACGTCGCCGATTACTTGATCGAGTGGAAGTGGGATGGCATCCGCGTACAAATCGCGGCGGCTGGCGATGATGTCCGCCTTTATTCGCGAACCGGCGATGACATCGGCCGCAGTTTTCCCGACGTCCTGCAAGGGCTGTCGTGTGATGCCGTGCTCGACGGAGAACTGCTGATCGTGCGCGATGGATCGGTCGCGCCATTCAATGATCTTCAGCAGCGGCTGAACCGGAAAGCCGTCACACCAAAAATGATGGCGACATACCCCGCTTTCGTCCGGCTTTATGATGCGCTGATGATTGATGGCGTTGATCTGCGCAAACTGTCGACGCTGGAACGCAGGGAGGCTTTGATCGCGTGGCACGCGCGCGTTCGGCCGCCGCGCACCGATGTATCCGAACGGCTCACGATCACTTCGAAAGATGCGTTGCGTGCGCTGTGGGATGGCACGCGCGGCATCGGTATTGAAGGGCTGATGTTGAAGCATCGCAAGAGCCCCTATTTGCCGGGCCGGCCGAAAGGGCATTGGTTCAAGTGGAAGCGCGCGCCGCTGACGCTGGATTGCGTGATGATGTATGCTCAGCGCGGCTCGGGCCGACGCTCGTCTTACTATTCCGATTTCACGTTTGGTGCCTGGCGCACGGGCGAAGACGGGGCACACGAACTGGTGCCCGTTGGAAAGGCTTATTCGGGCTTTACCGACGAGGAACTGCGGAAGCTCGATCGATGGGTGCGCAACAATACGGTTGACCGGTATGGGCCGGTGCGCGCGGTATCGCAGGCGCTTGTTCTGGAAATCGCGTTCGATGCGGCGCAAACGTCCACACGGCACAAGTCGGGCGTTGCGATGCGTTTCCCGCGGATTCATCGAATCCGTTGGGATAAGCCGGCACACGAAGCAGACCGTCTGGAAACCCTCTTGAGTATGATTGAAGTCAATGACAGCGCGAGCGCGGTTTGAAACGATTTTTTCCCATAGGCCACCGATTTTAGAGATTCCTGCATTGCTGCTTTGCCAGATCGTTTCTATATCGGCGGCACGTGGAGACGGCGTCCGAGCGGGCGGACGCCTATGGTAGCGTGCAAAGGGGTTGGGTATGAAAAACCACGGGTTTCACTCGCTGATCGGCCCTGCTGAAGACGCGGCACGGCTGTATTGGCGCGGCACTGATAGCGCCATGAAAGGTTTGCACCCGGCGGCAAAGTCCGCGTTGCGTGCGAATTATGAGTATGCGGGTTTCGCACTTCGCCAAACGCGTGCGGCGATGGATCTGCCGTCGCACATGATGAAATGCCGGACGCCGGTGGAATTTGCGAATATTGGCGTTCGGTTCTGGATGGGCGCGTTTGAGGATTTCGTGAGCGTGAACGAGCGCGTTATGACCGTGCTTACACAGGCAAGCGCGGTGAGCGCGGGCCCATCGGCCACAATCGGTGACTGGACGTCAGTGTTCAGCGGCAGCACCCAAGACCCGACAGCCTCCGAGCCGGCGGACAACACGGAAGCGGCAACGACAGGAACGGTCGAGACGATCAAATCGCCGATCAAACCACAGCGCGAAGATGGTGTCGCGAAGGCGGCCTGATGCATCGCAACGTGTGTGCCACTTAAGCGTTGGCCAGGTTCGTCGGTGGCTCCGGCCGCGGTCGCAGCGACAATAATATTCTGGACGGGAAACGATAAGGGCGCCTGCGATAAGCGGCGCCCTTTCATTGTGGCTCGTCGGTCGATGCTGAGTTTTTTGCCGATGCGCGCACCGCGCACCGGCGCTCATTCAGCGCTTGTTCGCGTTGGCTGCCAACCCGACCAACTGGGAAACCGTTGGCACCGCGACGGCCGCGAGGGCTGTGCCGACCATGTCCTTGGCGATGTATGGCCACAAGCCGATGGCGAGCGCTTTGTCGTAGCCAAACAGGGCGCCGATATAGGCAAGGCCGCACAGGTAGATCGCGCCAAGTCCAACCATGGCTGCGATCATGCTTGACACGTACCCGCGTGCCCATCCGCGATCAGCAAGCGCGCCGACGGTCACCATTGCAAGCAACATCCCGGCCAAATAACCACCGGTCGGGCCGACCATGTAGGCCAAACCACCTGGATGCGGCGGCGTGCCTGCGAAAACCGGCAGACCTGCGGCGCCTTGCACCAAATAGAGCACCATTGCCGCGACGGCCAGGCGCCCGCCGAGCGCCAGCGCGAGGCCGATCACTGCGAGCGGCTGCATGGTCACCGGCACCGGCTCGATTGGCAATTTGATCTTCGCTGAGAGCGTCAGGAGCAAAGCGCCGGCAACGGCCAGCACGACTGTGCGCATCAAGCGCCGTTCATTGGCCGGCCAAATGGTTCCCGCAAGCGTCGCGGAATGTGCATGCGCCATGTGTCTCGTTCCTCCCACAGATCCCCAAGTGATGGCCGCGCGAACGTCGCTTCTGCGCACGCACGCGGTCCCGCGCTGTTCGTGGTGCCATTGGCGCTGCCATTTCCCGGCACCACTGCGCGGCGAGGCGGCATTCGTTGCAAATGACCGCTGGTCGGCGAGACGTGCCACGGGCCGTGGGAAACTGCAACGCTTCGCTGCGGGTGGAGGTGCGGCAACGCGACGGATGTCTGAGATCTGCTCGGCGCGCGCTGGGCAAGTTGGGTGGGGTTGAGGACGTTGCACGTTGTCAGCGACTGCTCAGCCCACACGGCATGATCACGCGGTTGTGGAATGACCGTGAGGCCAATCACCGCGTATGCGTTTGCCACAAATACGAATATCCGCATGTGACCTAGCGGCCGGGTAACGCCGGGCTGTTCTCACCGGGTCGCAGTTCCCGAATTGACTGAGAGATCTGACAAGACAAATGCGCAAGATTGCCCTGCGATTGGTTGCGGCCGCTGGCATTGTTGGTGCCGCCGTCACGTTCTGGCCGTTGGCGAGCAACGTCATCGCCGGCGCCAAGAGCCCGCTCGACAAGGTCGAAGCGGACGTTCGGGTGAAATTTGACGATGTGACTCACGTGGCGCCGGAAGATTTCCGCAAGAAGTTTGCTGGCCGCGATGACGTTGTCGTCGTTGATGTGCGCGAACGCTCTGAGTATGCGGTCAGTCGGATCCCGGGTGCGATCCGGGTCAATCCAGGCATCTCCGGCGAGGCGCTTGCGGCCAAACTTGGCGACCTGGAAGGCAAGACCGTCGTTCTTTATTGCTCGGTCGGGGTGCGCAGTTCGCAACTTGCTGAAAAAGCTGACGAAGTGCTTGCGACGCGCGGCGTGAAAGGCGTTTACAACCTGAGCGGTGGTATTTTCCGCTGGCACAATGAAAAGCGGCCCTTGCGCGATGCCGTGGGGCAGACCGACGCCGTGCATCCCTATAACATCTGGTGGTCGCGGTATTTGTCGCGCGCTGACGGCATCCGCTATTCGCCGCGTGAGGCTCAGCAGTAGTGTTTTTGTGAGTAGCGGCGGTTTTCTTTGTGCCGCTGGCTCGGTCCAGAACGGGGCAAGGCGAGGCGGCGACGCGCCGCCGTTTGGCGGCCCGAGAGCGCCCAGTGCGCGTTTGATCGCTACTGTAATTCCGAAATGCCGGCCTTGAAGCCCGCCAGCGAGATCGGAATGCCGATCCCGGCTTCTTCGGTTTGGAAGATAATGAAAATCGCGTTCTCGCCCGCCACTAACTGGTCCTGCAAATCCTTCTCGACAACGACTTGCGCGTAGCAGGCGAACGAATGGCAACGCAGGAAGGGTGCGTGACCAATGTCTTTGCCGTCGATCTTCAGCCCAAGGCCCGGTGGCAAGAGCACGCCGAGCGGCGCGAATACGCGGAGAACCTGTGTCCCATTCGAAAAGCGCTGGAAGTAAACCGTGAGGCCGACGTTGTTGCGGTCTTCAGCCGTGACGCTTTGCACGAGGGCGCAGACCTCATTCTTGGAGCCGGGTGGCGGCGCTTTGCAGACCACCTGCCAGTCACCGTGCTGTGCCTTGACGGTGCCATCCACGTTCGCGCGGGGCGGTGCGCCTGACTGAGCCGACGCCGGCATGGCCGCGACGACGTGTGCCGCCAGAGCCGCGGCTGCCGTCGCCCAAGCAAGACGGCTGACAAGCCAACCACGAGGTCGACCTACGCTCCGGGCACGATCCATCTTGTGCTGTGCGAACTCTGGTTTCATGCGTTCTGTCCCCGCCAATTCCTTCGATCGTGCGTCTCGTTTAGGCGGCTGCATTGGCAGCGGCCCCTCTGCAACCGCCGCTTGATACGCGCAGGCGGCCGTTTGATGCTCGGTCAGCGCGCTGGTTGCGCCGCTTTTTGTTGCCAGGGCAATTGCGTCAAGATGCGCCACGTGGCGATCCGGGACAGCGCGGCACGCGCGACCTTCGGCTGATGTACATCGCTCAGCCTGTCTGTAAGGAATTCGACCGATTTACGGCCAGCGACAGCTTTGCGCGCTCGGGAAAGCGGGATGCGCGATCGCGCCCATGGCCGTATCAGCGCGCGGCAAATGCGGCACTGCGATCAATCGCGGCTTGCGCATATGCTGCGTTCTTGACTATGAAACATACAAAAAGCTGTATGTGTCGAAACGCAGCGGATGTCGGGGAAAGGCACTGGGGCTGATGCAGAACGGAATTGGCAAGTTGGCAGGTTTGTTCAACAGCGCGGCAATCGCTGCATTGATTTTTATCAGCACCCTCGCAGCGGCGGCGTTACCGGCGGCAGCGCAAATGGGACAGCCCATCGACGGCCAGATCGGCATGCAGCTTCCAGCGACGCCGGTCGCCGTCGAAGTGAACTGGTTCCACGACTATGTGACAGTGATTATCACGGCGATCACGCTCTTCGTCATGGGGCTGATGGCGTATGTCATCTTGCGGTTCAATGAACGCGCAAACCCAGAGCCAGCGAAGTTTTCCCACAACACGCTTGTTGAGGTGGCCTGGACCGTCGTTCCGGTTCTGATCCTCGTTGCGATCGGGGTGTACTCGTTCAAGCTGCTCTATATGCAGTACACCTATCCACCCGCCGACATCACGATCAAATCGGTCGGCAATGCATGGTTCTGGGAACACGAATATCAGGACGAAGACGGCCTGATCGTTTCGCAGAACATGATCCGCGACGAAGAGGTCGTGCGCAATGCGATCGGCGACGACGAGTTCGAGCAGAAGTTTGGCAGCCTGACCGGCACGGCGCGTTCGAGCGCGGTTTACGAAGCATCGGTCCCGCATTGGGCAAAAATGCCGGGTCAGCGGCAGCTCATGACGGACAATCCGATCGCGGTTCCGGTCAACAAAGTCGTCCACGTGCTTGTGACGTCCAATGACGTGATCCATGGGTGGGCAATGCCGTCGTTTGGTTCGCGCGTCCAAGCCGTTCCGGGGCGCATCACGGCAACTTGGTTCAAAGCGACCAAGACCGGCGCATTCTATGGGCAGTGCTCAGTGCTCTGCGGACAGTATCACGCATCGATGCCGATCGAGATCCACGTGGTGCCGGAGCCGGTCTACCAGCAGTGGCTCGCCGCGGCGAAAGCGGACGAGTGGGATGCCGCGAAAAAGATTCTCTATGACGCGCTGCCGCAATCGGACGCTTTCAAGGCGGTTGCCGGCAAAACTGGCGCATCGCAGCAGCCGGCGTTGGCCGCTGCAAACTGAGGTTTCGTGACTGGGTCCGGTCACCGCTTGGTGCGGTTTTCGGGCTCTGGCACGATCGTTCGACGTTGATTGAGACTGCCCGACGGGCGGTGAATTCAAACCCTTGCGGAGGCACATCAGAGCGATGGCGCATTCAGCTGATACGGCTCACGTCCATGACGAGAAGCCGGGTTTCATCGCCCGGTGGCTGTTCTCGACGAACCATAAAGACATCGGGATCCTGTATCTCATCTTCGCCATGGCGATGGGTGTGATCGGCGGTGCACTGTCCGTTGCAATGCGGATGGAGCTGCAAGAGCCGGGCATGCAGATCTTTTCGAACCCGCACACGTACAACGTGTTTGTGACGGCGCACGGTCTGATCATGGTTTTCTTCATGGTCATGCCGGCCATGATCGGCGGCTTTGGCAACTACATCATGCCGCTGATGATCGGTGCGCCGGACATGGCGTTCCCGCGTATGAACAACATCTCGTTCTGGCTGCTGCCGGTGGCATTCCTGCTGCTGGTCATGTCGCTGTTCGTTGAGGGCCCGCCAGGCGCGAATGGCGTTGGTGCGGGCTGGATCGTTCTTGCGCCACTTTCGACGAATGCTGGCCACCCTGGTCCTGCGACGGACTTTGCGATCCTGGCTCTGCACGTTGCTGGTATTTCGTCGATCCTCGGCGC
>CAZOGY010000115.1:4005-11373 GCA_964579305.1 uncultured Hyphomicrobiaceae bacterium | reverse complement strand
CCGCGCTGCCTGTGATCAGTCTTCGCCGTTTTCAACTGGCGTCACATCAACAGCGACCGAAACGGTGTGCGCGCCGCCGCCAAGCAAGACGCCTGACACGGGGCTGACATCTTCAAAATCCCGGCCAAAGGCAATCGTGATGTGATCTGGCGAATTGATCAAGTTGTTGGTCGGATCAAAATCCACCCAACCGGTTTCGGGCGCCCAAACCGACACCCAGGCATGCGACGCGTCGCTGCCGGCAAGTTTGACCCCGCCTTCGGGTGGATTGGTGCGAATATAACCGCTGACATATCGCACTGGCAGGTTGAGCGCGCGCATCGCTGCAATTTGAAGATGCGCAAAATCCTGGCACACCCCTGACTTTTGCGCGATCACCTGGTCGACCGGTGTCGACACGTCCGTTGCCGTACCATCAAAGTTGAACTCGGTGAATATGCGCTCCATCATCGTGCGAGCGCCCTGTAGCACCGGCGTCCCCTCAGGAAAACAGGACCGCGCAAATTCAAGGACGGCCGGCGTCGGTGCCGTATGCCGTGACCGGCAAGCATAATCGAGCACAGTGCGGTCAAGCCCCTCCGTCGGCGCGACCCGCCGCTGCGCGATGTCCTCCCAACGCCGCGACGCTGAAACGTCCGGCACCGGCTGTTCAACGACCGTAATCGCACTGCGCGCTGTCACGGAAAAAGCGCGATGGTCATTATCCAGCGTGATGAGAACAGTGGGATTGCCGAAATAATCAACACGTTCCACACGAGCATTGGGTGCAGGATCAAAAACGAGCGCGTGGCGGTCGACGGTCTGATGGGGCACGGCGCGCGGGCTTAAATGCAGCAGGTGGCGGGACTGGATGACCGTTGAACCGTATGCGTAAGCCGTGCGGTGTGAAATGGTGTATGTCGGCATGTCCTCAACGCGTCATGCGCTATGATGATTAGCCGGGAAACTGGCCCAGCAGCCTTTGCGGTTGGTCGTCGGCAAGACTGAAGTAATGCCGCGAAAGAGTTTCGGAAAGCTGAGGCAATTCTTTTTTAAGCGTTGAAAGAAGCCGCTGCAATTCCGGTCGGCCGCCGCTGGCATCCCGCTTCACAAGCGCATCCAGATCGACAAGCCGCGTCTGTGTCAGAAGCTGCAGAGCCTGCCGCTGGTCTGGCGAACGCACCGCATCGTCTGACGACTTTGGCAACGCATCGATCTGTTCTGCCAAGGTCGAAAGTTGAAACGCAAGACTACGCGGGTTCGTTTCATCGATCAAAAGCAGATCTAGAACGCGTTTCAGGTCTGGCGCGAAACGATAACGCGCTCTGAACGTCATGTAGCTATCGGCAACGAACAGCGCGAACGTGAGATTGTCACGCTCTTCTTCATCATCGCCGCCTTGCGAAAACAGCCCGTCGAGCAATTCGACAAGCTGCTGCGCACGCTCAAGCCGACGGCCCATATCAAGGAATTGTCTGCCCTGCGAACGGGTCATGTTCTCAAACGTCAACCCGGCGAAAGCAGACAACTGCGTCAAGAGCGCATCCGCATTCTCGACGAGATCGTGCACGTTGGTCAGTTGGTCAGCCATGGCAAGACCGCCATCGCCCGCTGCCTCACCTTGCGGTGGGAACACTTCGACATTGGAGCGGACGCACGTCAGGTTGCGCGCTGTCAAACCGGTGAGGATGCGCCAGCTATCAAGCGACAGCCGTTCGCGGCATTGCACGGCCGTCTGCCGGATACTCTCGATGGTCTGGGGAAGCGCGTATGCACGCCCGGAATTGGTACACAATTCCTCGATCGCCGTTACAAGATCCGTCGCCGCGGCATCGGCCCCGTAGGCCGGCATCGAACGCGCCCCCGGTCCGGGCGCAGGCAGTCCATCTTTTTCAAGAATGTGATTGAGCGCACGCGTCGGCCGCGCATTGAGCCCCGTTGGCGCCAAATCAGGTGCGCTCTGCGTCAACGCCTGCCGCACAAGCCGCAGCATGGTTTCCGCACGCTCGCAATAACGACCCAGCCAAAACAGATTGTCGGCGACCCGGCTCTGGAGATCGTGGGCGTGACGATGGATGTCAGAACGCGCCTCGGCAATGCGCGACAACGTCGTGACACCTTGCGTGCGCGCACTATCGGAGCGGACCCACACGTCGCGGGACCTTGCGTCGTGCGACGTCAGCGCGACGGCCGCATCATCATCGTCAATGTTGAGCGCAACACCACCAGGCATCACGCGGAACCCATCTTGGGTGGCGGCAACAAACACGCGCAACGCATAGGGGCGCGGCGCCAAGCCCTCATCGCTCCAAGCCGGCGCGGTGGCGAACCCAGATGGCTGTTCGGCGACCAGCAGCGGCGCATCAAGCCCAATGCGCGCGACCAGCGTTTCACGCTCCTGATCCGTCATCTTTGCTGACCGCAAACCAGACTTGGCCTGGCCCGGCCGCCCGGTGCCTTCCTGTGCTTCATGGATGACGTAGCGGTCCAAGTCCTGCAGCACGTTTTCGCGCACACTGGCCTCGCCCAACCAAAGCCGCAGCGTGTCGGGCACCAACAGCTCTTCGCCAAGCAAGGCCCGGGCAACGCCACCGAGGAACGGCGACATGCCGCGGTTTTCGACAACTGCAGTGCCAAGCGCGTTCGCGATCAAAGCTGAGTTCTGCCGGGCCGCCTCAGCCAAACCAACCGGCCCATCAAAGCCATCGGGCGCAAGCTCAAGCGGATCAGACAGACGGCCTTCGATCGCCCGCAGCAAGACGTCGATGCGCTTCAAACCGTCGATCGTCTTGAGATAGATCTGATTGTCGATCACCCGCAGATCCGAGCCCTGGACCTGAAGGAAGCCCAGGTACCGCGCCATATAGCTATGACCCAGAAACGCCCCGCCGTCGGGCTGTCCGGTCAAGAGCGCGACGGCTGGGCTTTCCGTTCCCGTGCGCGCATACATGCTTTCTGCCAAGGCATGGTAGAATGGACCGATCGGCAACGTCTTGGCATAGCGAAACAGGTCCGGCGAAATCTCGGCCATGACCGTGCGGTTGGCCAGCACGAACCCATGGCCGGCCGGTGTTTCCGTATGGGCATCGATCACGCGCCATTGCCCTGCCGGATCCCGCGCAAAATCCAACGCAAGGAACGCGAGCCGCCCCTGTGCGGGCGCAGTGCCATGCAGCGGTCTCAGAAAACTTGAGTCGTTCAAGATCAGATCCAGCGGCAAGGTGCCGGAAGTCAGCAACGTCTGCGGTCCGTAGAGATCGGCGAGGATGGCATCATAGAGCCGCGCGCGCTGCAGCGCCGCCATCTCAATCTGCTCCCAGGTCTCAGCATCGTAAGCCAGCGGCATGATGTCGAGATGCCAGGGCTGCGTGCCCGCCTGCGGATCAGAAAAGAAATCAAACAACATGCGCTCGCACTTGCGCGCACGGGATCGTTTCGCATCTTCGGATGCGCTGTCAAACCAGGCAGCTATCGGCGCGTAGGCGGGCCGGATCGTACCGTCGGGTGCGCACATTTCATCGTGCACGCCGTCCAGCGCGCTATAGCTTGCGCCCGCACGCAACTGCGCATCAGCAGCTGTGACCGTCATGTCCGTTTCAAGCCCCCAGGGTTGCGCCGGTTCAGCGCGCAAAGCCCAGCCGTCTAACTCACCAGATTGTCGCAGTGTACGGGATTCGTCGGAAGCCAGTTCTGCTTTCGTCTGCGCGTGTGGCCCAGCCGCCTCAGCAACGTGTTCCCGACCCGGCGGATTGTCCCGCCGGCGCCTGCCAAACATGATGGACAGCACGCGCGATAACACGGTTTCAGCTCGGCCTCCGCAGGTCTAACGTAAACGGGTAATCAGGGTTCCGGGCTTCTGGAGGCACAGTACGCGGACCCGGTGTATGGCCGAACGGCTCAAACCGCGCGTGCCGCCGCCCCTCCGCCTCGAACGCGTTCACCGGCATGCTATCAAAGTATTTCCCACCGGGATGTGACACGTGATAGCGGCAGCCGCCGACGGCCCGACCGCTCCAGGTATCGACGAGATCGAACACAAGCGGCGTGTGAACGCCGATGGTGGGATGCAAGCTGGCCGGGGGCTGCCACGCTCTGAAGCGCACGCCCGCCACGCCTTCGCCAGACGCACCGGTTTTGGCAAGTGGCACGCGCTGGCCGCCGCAGGTGATCACGTGGCGGGCGTCCAGCCCCGTCGCTTTGATTTGCAAGCGCTCCAGTGAGCTATCGACGTAGCGCGCGGTGCCACCGATCACACCTTCTTCGCCGAGCACGTGCCAGGGCTCGAGCGCACCGCGCAACTCCATGGTCACGCCTTCATAAGTGACTTCGCCGAATTTCGGGAACCGGAACTCAAAGTGCGGCGCAAACCAGTCGTCTTCGAAAGCAAAGCCCGCGCGGCGCAAATCATCGAGCACGGCGGTCAAATCAGCCCACACGAAGTGCGCAAGCATGAAGCGGTCATGCAGATCCGTGCCCCAACGCACCAGATCGCCCGTGTAAGGCTGCTCCCAAAACCGCGCGATGAGAGCTCTTAATAAAAGCTGTTGAGCAAGGCTCATGCGGGCATGCGGCGGCATCTCAAACGAACGGAATTCAATCAGCCCAAGCCGCCCCGTCGGTCCATCCGGTGAGTAAAGCTTGTCAATGCAGATTTCGGCACGGTGGGTATTGCCGGTGACATCGATCAGGAGGTTACGAAACAGCCTGTCCACAAGCCACGGCGGGATCTGCTGGTTCGGCCCGGGCATCTGCCGCATGGCAATTTCAAGTTCATAAAGCCCTTCATGGCGCGCTTCATCGACGCGTGGCGCCTGCGACGTCGGTCCAATGAACAAACCCGAGAACAGGTAGGACAGCGACGGGTGATGCTGCCAGTAGGTGATGATGCTTGCGAGCAGATCGGGCCGGCGCAAGAACGGGCTCTCCGCCGGCGTCGCTCCCCCCAACACAATATGATTGCCGCCGCCCGTCCCGCTGTGGCGCCCGTCGACCATGAACTTTTCGGTGCCAAGGCGGCATTCGAAAGCGGCATCGTAGAGCTTGGTGGTGGTGTCGACGGCTTCCGACCAGGTCCGGCACGGATGAATATTGACCTCGACCACGCCGGGGTCCGGCGTCACCTTGATAACGTTCAGACGCGCATCGGACGGCGGCTCATAACCTTCCACGTGCACCGGCTGATCGAGTTGCGCCGCCGTCGCCTCGATCGCCGCCACCAGTGCTGCATAATCTTCCGCGTCATAAAGCGGGGGCATGAAAATGCACAGGTGCCCGTCGCGCGGTTCAATCGCAAGCGCCGTTCTCACCGCCCCAGCGATTTCGTTTGCGGCAACAAACGAGGTCTGCGCCGGCGCTTCCAGCGTTACCGTTCGGCGCTGGCGCAGCAGATCGGCGCGCTTGGGCAATTCGGGCCGTTGTTCCAGCGGGTCGCGCGGCAGAACATGCGGGTAATTGACCGGCGTCAGATAGGGCAGGCTGCCAAGCGGGAGACGGAAACCAACAGGGCTGTCGCCCGGCACCAGGAATAGTTTCCCGCGCCGCAACGCCCAGTTCTCCGTGACCCACCTCCGGCCGACGTCTTGCATCTGCCAGGCCTGGATCGGAAGGACGTACCCGGCTGGTTGTCCCAACCCCCGCTCAAAGGCCTTGATCACCCGCGCTCGCTCGGCCTCGTCTTCGATCTTGTTGTCGGCGACGTCCAGATTGATGGGTAGTTTCTGCTCAACGAGCGCGAAGTGGGCCGCATCTTCAAAGGCCGGAATCCCGCTGTTGGTTGGCAGGCCGAGCTGGTCGCACAAGCCGGCCATAAAACGCTCTGCCGTCGCGCTGTCGGCGGCCCGCACCGGCTGTTCGCGATCAATCAGTTCAGGCGCGGTCCAAAGCGGTTCCCCATCGCGGCGCCAATAGGCCGCAAACGCCCACCGCGGAAGCTGCTCGCCGGGATACCATTTGCCCTGACCGAAATGCATCAGACCGCCTGGTGCGAAATCCGCTGCAAGCCGCCTGACCAGGTCTTCAGCATAGCGCCGCTTGGTCGGCCCGACGGCCTGGTTGGTCCACTCGCCCCCCTCCATATCGACGGCCGACACGAACGTCGGCTCACCGCCCATGGTCAAGCGAACGTCGCCCGCGTTGAGACGGGTATCGACCGCATCTCCAAGCGCGCAGATCGAAGCCCATTGCGCTTCCGAATAGGGTTTCGTGACCCGCGGCGTCTCAGCGATCCGGGCAATCTGCATGTCGAAGTCGAACGAGACTTCCGCTTTCTCGTGTGCGCCTGTGATGGGCGCAGCGCTCGAAGGGTCAGGCGTCGCCGCAACCGGAATATGGCCTTCCGAAGCAAGCAAACCCGACGTCGGGTCAAGCCCGATCCACCCGCCACCGGGCAAATAGACCTCAGCCCACGCGTGCAGATCCGTAAAATCTTCCGCCGCACCGGAGGGGCCTTCCAGCGGTTTGACGTCGGGCTTAAGCTGGATCAGGTAGCCAGAGACAAACCGCGCCGCCAGCCCCATGTTGCGCAAGATCTGGACAAGCAGCCATCCACTGTCGCGACATGATCCGGAGCGTTTCTCCAGCGTTTCTTCCGGCGTCTGGATGCCAGGCTCCATGCGGACCAGATAATCGATATCCGCTTCGACGCGTTGGTTCAGCGCAACGACCCGGTCAAGCGTACCGGCGTGGTCCATCTTGGACAATTCCGCCAGATAGCTTTCAAGTCGCGGACCCAGCGGAGCCGTAACCAGATAGGGCTGCAAGTCATGCCTGAGTGCGGGCTCGTAATGGATCGGCCAATCGCGCGCGTCTTCTTCCAGAAAGAAATCGAAAGGATTGATTGCTGAGAGCGCAGCCACGAGATCGACTGTAACCGAAAACACATCCGTTTTTTCGTTGGGCACCATCCGCGCGAGATAATTGCCAAACGGATCTTGCTGCCAATTCAGAAAGTGATCTTTCGGCTCAAGCGTCAAAGAATAGCTCAGGATTTCAGTGCGCGTATGCGGCGCCGGTCGCAATCGGATAATCTGCGGCGACATCGCGACCATGCGATCATAGCGATAAACGGTTTTATGGGTCAGTGCGACTTTGATGGACACGGGGCAGACCTCTTCAGCGATGACACATCGCGCGCAGGGTAAGCGGCACTTTCAGGCGGCGGGCTCATGTCTTTTGGCAGGTACGTTGGCTTTTGACGTGTTTGAGCGGTAACCGTTGGATGGCTGGCAGTTATTCGGCCGCAAAGTGCCGGTGGCGGGCGCGTGGCAAGCCAGCCCACGAAGGTCAGCAATCACCACGCCGTTGCCGGCGGTCCGCCGCGGGATCATTCGCGGCAGCGGGCGTGGCTCGGACGGAAGATTGAGCTTGGGATTGGGCCGGAGACTGGGATTG
>CAZOGY010000115.1:0-3905 GCA_964579305.1 uncultured Hyphomicrobiaceae bacterium | reverse complement strand
GGCAGGCGCCGCTGCCTCAAGCGGTGGCGGGAAATAGGTTTGGCTGAGCGCCATCGCCACGTCCCCCAGGGCGCGCTGTATGCCGTCATTGAAGTTGTGCAGGTTTGCGATCAGCTTTGGGTCTTGACCGGCGACGTGGATCGCATCGCCGAGCGCTGCAGTGCATTGCAAAAGGCGGGTCGGCGTCGGCACGCCACATACACCGCGCAATTCCCCCACGGCCCGATCAATGGCGTGCGTCGCATAGGCGATCGACCGGGCAAAACTCTGATCGAAAATCAAAAATCGTGCCACTGAGTGCGGCGTCAATTGCCCCGCGACCAGCCGGCGATAGGCATGATGACCGCCGCACGCGCGCAAGAGCAACGACCAGAAAGCGAAATCGCCGAGAATATCGCCGCGACCGGCGGTGCCGGTTTGCAATTGCGCAAACCGAACATCAAGCAGTCGGCTCATCTGATCGGCACGCTCAATCTCAATACCGAGCCTGAAAAAGCGCCAACCCGAATCCCGGTAAAAGGTCGATTCTGCAATGCCCAGCAACGCATAGCAGTCAGTTTGGATCGTCTCACACGTCTGCGCAAGCCGACGTTCGGAAAGCGCATCATCCGGCAGCGCCCGGAAGTTTTTATGCAAGCGATTGATCTGGACCCAGAAGTCTGTCGAGATCATTGCGCGCAATGTCCGCGCATTGTCTCGCGCCGCCGCCAAAGAACGCGCGATCGAACCGCCGTGATCAAGGTCGGTCAGATAGTACTGAATGACATTTTCGCTTTGCGCGGTTTCATACCGCTCAAGAAACGGCTGCGTCTCATCATAGAGCGTCAAGATCCAGGACCAGCCGGTCCCTTCGGCGCGACCGCGGTCAAATGCGGTTTGCACCATCATGATTCGTGCGAGACTTGCAGTCCGCTCGACATAACGCCCGAGCCAGAAATAGCAGTCGGCATGCCGGGCGAGCAGATGGTTCAAGCCGCAGCTCCTGTCATTTCGAATTCGTCTTCAAGCACCCAGGTGTCTTTCGTCCCGCCGCCTTGTGATGAGTTCACGATGATCGAGCCTTCGCGCAATGCGACGCGCGTTAACCCGCCGGGCAATACCCAGGTTTCTTTCCCCGTGACAGCAAACGGCCGCAAATCGACATGGCGCGGGGCGATCGTCTCCTCGATCAGCGTTGGGCAAACAGACAGCTGCACCATCGGCTGCGCGATGAAATTCGCAGGATTGGCCAAAAGCTGCTTGCGGCAGGCCTCCAACTCGGCATCCGATGCCTTCGGACCCACAACAATCCCGTAGCCCCCTGATTCACCCACCGGTTTGACGACCAGGCTCTTCAAGTTGTCCAGGGTCTGTGCAAGCGCATCTGGCTCGCGGCAGATCAGCGTCTCGACATTGGCGATGATCGGCTGCTCGCCGAGATAATACTCAATAATGCGCGGCATGTAGGCGTAGACAGCCTTATCGTCAGCAACGCCCGTCCCCGGTGCATTGGCAATTGTCACGGTGCCGTTCCGGTAGCAGTCCATCAGGCCCGGTACGCCCAGAACGCTGTCGGGATTAAAGGCTTTCGGGTCCAAGAACGCATCATCAATGCGCCGGTAAATTACATCGACTGGCTCAAGCCCCATGATCGTGCGCGCGAAAACGCGCCCATCCTGCACGACCAGGTCACGCCCTTCGACAAGGGGAACGCCCATCTCGCGCGCCAGGAAGATATGCTCGTAATAGGCAGAGTTGAATACGCCCGGCGATAGCAGAACCACTTGCGGATCGGCGACATCAATCGGCGCGGTTTCAATCAGTTTTTCGCGGAGCATGTGCCCGTACGATGAGACATCGCGCACTGAAAAACCACGCAGCAGATCCGGAAACGCCCGCTGCATCAGGTGGCGATTTTCAACGACGTAGCTGACGCCCGAAGGCGTGCGCACATTATCTTCCAGGACCAGGAAATCGCCATCCGCCCCCCGCACGAGATCGACGCCAGCAATATGCGCATACGTCCCATGGGGCAGATCAACACCAATCATGTGTTTTTGAAAATTGGCGTTGCCCACCACCAGATCGCGCGGCACCACGCCGTCAGTCAAGATGCGTTGGTCGTGGTACACATCGTGAAGAAACGCGTTGATCGCGGCCACGCGCTGACGCACGCCCTGTTCGATCCGGCGCCACTCCGACGCAAGGATCATCCGCGGGATCACATCGAACGGCAGCGGTCGGTCGATCTCATCTTTCTCGGTGTACACCGTGAAGGTGACGCCGCGATCGCGTAACTCCGTAAGCGCCTCGCGTGCACGGTCGGAAAGTTCCAGCAAGTGCAACTGCTCAAGACGTTGCCAGAATGCCAACAGCCGGGGCCGATCATCACCACCCGCCCCCATCAGTTCGCAGAAAGACTTCCCCGGGCGATAGTCGCTGAGAAGCGCAGGCGCTGATGGATCACGAAAGGCGGTCAATTGGGCCATGATGCTCTGTCTTTTTACAACGTAGCGGGCTAGTCAACGCTCAGATTACAGGCGTGTTCCCACAAAGCGACGATTAATTCTGCGGCACCGGCGCCTAACAGAGAAGCAGTTTCAGCCAACTCTCAGCTCAAAGCCGACTTCAGCAGCCGAAATGACAGCGGAATAGGCACGCCGCACACGCACACAACCGCCGCAACCTGACTCGCCCAAATTCGCAAGGCTGTCACGCCAATTACACCCACCACACCGCGATCAATGTGAACAATCAACTTTGAACCATAGCATCGCCGCGATCTGCATCGACGCCGGGCGCGACTCACACCCAATTGGCCTCCATGGAAGTTGCAGTCCACGGGGGGCGTCATGAGCTTATTGATCCAAGAACCACGCATCGTTTCGCGCAGTCTGAGCGCGCTGATTTATGGTGTCATCGTCACATCGATCCTGATGACCGAGGCATTTGCAGCGGGCAACAAATCACGACCTTTTGCAGCGCACAATGAAGCGGCGATCGACGCAAGCATCCGCACTGGCGATCTCGACACGGCTGAAGACTTGGCCCGGCGAGCCGTCTCGCACGTCAGCCGCATCGTTGCGCCCGACGCGTTGGCCCTGGCTCGCGCCTATGGAAATCTCGCCGCGGTCCTGACCATGAAGGGCGCGCTTGCCCAAGCCGCCGATGCTTGGTCCGCGGCTGCCAACGTCCGCCATACCGACCTGGTCCGGCGGGCCTTTGATCTGTCGAACCTTGCCGGTGTCGAAGTCCTGCAAGGCAAATATCCCTCAGCCGAAAAACGCCTGATGACGGCGTTGGACATCCAGTCAGGTGTCTTGGGCCGGAACCATCCCCTGGTTGCGGAAACGCTTGGGCGCATAGCGACCGTGTACCGCCGCCAGAAGCGCTATGCCGACGCCGCGCAGATCATGACGCGGGGACTAGCAATCTTGCGCGCGTCCGTCGGCCCGCAGGCTCCCGGAGTCGGTATCGGACTTTTGCAATTGAGCGCCATTCATATTGCCCAAGGTGATTTTGGCGCAGGGCGTGCGCACTTGGTCGAAGGCATCGCCATCCTCAAACGTACGCTCGGCCCACGACACCCCTCGGTCGTCAAAGCCACGACATCGCTTGCAGCACTGGATGCGAAAGCGCCGGGGCTGGCCGCCGCATCGGCACCCGACCCAACCGGTCAAGACAACCGCCTGTGATCAGAGGCGAGTGTTCCGTTTCAGACATTTGCCACCAGCCGACCGAGGGTTCAGAGCAAATGTCTGAAACACAAAGGAACACGCGCAAGTCTATTTTTCTAATGCATGTCGCATCCAATCGGATTCACGCCCGAGGCCGCAAAGCGGCTCGGACCATCGATGTTCGTGTTCGAAAAATCGACACGAAAACGGCCCGCCCCCGCGGAGGGCCAACGGCCCGTGAGCGCAACA
>CAZOGY010000114.1:0-11437 GCA_964579305.1 uncultured Hyphomicrobiaceae bacterium | reverse complement strand
AGCGGGTGATCGGGATCGAACCGACGACATTCAGCTTGGGAAGCTGACGTTCTACCACTGAACTACACCCGCAAGGCGGGCAGCCATAACATCTCACGTGCCGCAGCGCCAGCTTGTGCCCAGTATGCGTTATGCCAACGGCCGTGTCTGGCCAACGCCGTTTGCCGGCCCTGCCCGCGAGCCGTGCAGACGTCCAACCTCACCGCGGCGTCAACGCATTGTGACTCCGCCGTGTGTCGTGCGCCATGATAGCTCCGCATTGCGCCCGTTTCACAGCCAGCAAGACAAACAACGGGCCAGGCCCGGCACTGTGCGTGCGCCCCGCGCCTGACACTGCGCCTGACATTGCGTCTGACATCGAGGTGATCTTCGTGGATATCGAGTTGCAGCCACCCGCCATGGCGGACGACCGACTGAAATTTCAAAATCCGGACGTGACGGCCAAGGGCGAGCCGCGCGCATCCGTCTGGCTGGATAGGCTCGAGACGCTCTGGATCAACACGGGCACGCTCTGCAATATCGCGTGCGTGAATTGCTATATCGAATCGACCCCGACGAACGATCGGCTAGTCTATTTCGCCAAGAACGATGCCGCAGCCTTATTCGATGAGATCGCGCGCGATAATCTCGGCACACGCGAAATCGGGTTCACCGGCGGCGAGCCGTTCATGAACCCAGACATGCTCGCCATGCTTGAAGACGCATTGCAGCGCGGCTTCGATGTGCTGGTTCTCACGAATGCCATGCAGCCCATGCAGCGCCCGAAAATCAAAGCCGGACTGCTTGCGATCCAGGAGAAGTACGGCGCGCGCCTGACCTTGCGCGTCAGCCTCGACCATTACAGCCAGGCCCTGCACGAGACCGAACGCGGACCCAACACGTGGGACAAGGCGATAGCCGGGCTCGACTGGCTATCTGAAAACGGGTTTCAGATCGCGATTGCCGGCCGCACATGCTGGGGGGAACCCGAAGCCAAAGAACGCGACGGCTATCGCGACCTCATCACGGCTCGGGGCTGGACGATCGAGGCCGATGATCCCATGCAGCTCATGTTGTTCCCGGAGATGGATGGCGGTCACGATGTCCCCGAAATCACAACCGCGTGCTGGGACATTCTGGGCAAAAGCCCCTCCGACATGATGTGCGCCACAAGCCGCATGGTCGTGAAGCGGAAAGGCGCCGACAAGCCAACCGTGTTGCCATGCACGCTGCTTGCCTATGCGCCGGAATTTGAGATGGGCGCGACGCTCAGCGAAGCGGCCAAGGCCGATGGCGGCATGTTCCGCGACGGCGCCGTCAAGCTGTGTCATTCCCATTGCGCGAAATTCTGCGTTCTCGGTGGGGCAAGCTGCTCATAATCGCACCGTTGCGCGGATCGCCGAACCGGTCGGCCCGCGCTCAGTCGTGCATGCCCAGCCAGGCAAGCCCAGACAAGCACATTCAGTGGTCGCGCCTGCCGCTGGCACAGTTAACTCGTCAGGTCGTCAGCTCGTCAGATCGCGATGGACGAAAATCTTGCAGACCTGAATGCCTGTCCGGATCGAGACCGTTTCGTACGTCGCGGCCCGGGCCAAATCGCCCATACAGCCAAGGAACGGTTGCATCAGCGAAGCGGCCGCATCGTCTCCCAACGCCAGCGAGGCAATTGCACCGCGCTGACTCTCGTTCATGGCGACCCATTGTGAGATCGGGACCGAGTCGTAGGGCTTCAGGAAAAGACTGTTTTCGGCGTCGGCACGTGCCGCGCCAAGCGCGAGAACGATGCTTACAACGGCCAGGGCGATGGCGCGCGACAAGGTCGGCATCTCAACCTCCGCAGTCGGTAAAACCCGAGCTGTTGGGTCGATCTGTTCGATGCCGCTGTCAAGCGTCTACGCGCACGGAACATCAGCGCCATGATAGGACAGGCGGTGCAAACGGCCTGAATGATTGGCCGCGCGCGAACATAACCAAAGCCGCGCCCTGCGCGATTTCAGACCACAGAGGCCGGCAAGCAACAATGATCGGTGCTGCGTTCGGTTCACGCGAGCCCACCGAAACCGGAAAAATTCGACCGGCACAAGGACCTCGACTAGCGCGCGGACAGCAACGGGCTTGGTGCAAAGGAGCGATCGCCGCCGGCGACCGTTTCCTTATTCCGCGGCTGCCGTTTCCATATGCTCGTCATCATCCTCACCTGCGGCCATGCGAAGGCCCCCAGCATCCTGGATGATAATGTGCCGGCCTTTGGCAGTCTCAATCAGCCCGCGCGTCTTGAGCCGTGTGAACTGACGGCTCACGGTCTCGATCGTCAGGCCGAGATAATCAGCAATTTCAGCGCGTGTCAGCGGGAGTTCGACGTCAAGCTGCTCACCTTCAAGCGGCGCTTGGCACCCGCTGACAAGCCGAGCGCGATCCGCAACCATGGTGATGAAACTTGCAATGCGCTCTTCCGCCGATTTGCGGCCCAAGAGAACCATCCAAGCGCGCGCGGCATCCAGCTCGTCCAACGTATGCTGGAACATGCGGTGTTCCAAATCAGGCACGTCCCGCACGAGTTCTTCAAACTGCTTCTTTCGAAAGCAGCACATCTCCACTTCGGAGGCCGCCTCGGCAAAGAACGGATTGCGTGCCGCGAAGGGCCGTCCAATGAAATCTGAGGCGAATTGAAGTCCAACGATCTGCTGGCGCCCGTCTGCAATCATCTTGGAAAGCTTGACGACACCTCTAATGATGTTGCCGAAGAACTCCGGCTCCTCGCGGTCGCCGAGGATCAATTCGTTTGGCGCAAAAACACGGCGAAACGCGATGGCGTTGAGACGCTCAATCTCCTCAGGAGAAAGCGCACCGCAAAGCGCGCGATGTCGTACTGCGCACGTTGTGCAGGCAGATTGGCTGAGCACGTCAACTTCCTCCGCTATCGGTCACCTTGATCGAGATCAAAGACCATTGCGAGCTTAACAGCGACCGTCACGACACACCATCAGAATTGGACTTATCCGAATGGCGAACGTCGACATGCCCGCCGGGGCGCAAGCGCACGGCCAGGGTGCACACACACTCGTCCGTCACGTCTCATTCGAAGCGCCGTGGGAATGGCTTTCGAAAGGGTGGGTCGATCTTTGGCGGCATCCCGGTGTTTCGCTGAGCTATGGCGCGGTCTTCTCGATCCTGGCATTGGCGCTGCTCTACGGCCTGTTCCAATACGGCTGGCAGTCTATGATATTGGCGCTGGCCGGTGGCTTCATGATCCTCGGGCCGTTTGTCGCTGTTGGACTTTATGATGTCAGCCGACGTGCCGAAGCCGGAGAGCCAATCTCGTTTGCAACGACGCTTGCAGCGCCATGGCGGGCGAAAGGGCAGCTGAGCTTCATGGGCGCGGTCTTATTCTTCTCGTTCTTCGTCTGGATCCAGATCGCGCTGTTGCTGTTCATGATGTTCATTGGCACGCGTGGTTTCCCACCGGCCAGCGAGTTTCTGCCAACGCTTCTGTTCACACCACAGGGACTGGGCCTGCTTGTCGTCGGCACGCTTGTGGGCGGCCTCATCGCGGCTTTGATCTTTGCGATGTCGGTGATCGCCGTCCCAATGCTGTTTGAGCGCAAGGTGGATGCAGTTACCGCGATGTCGACGAGCTTGAGTGCCGTCGCCCGCAATCCAAGGGCGATGAGCCTTTGGGCAGTTCTAATCGCAGCATTCATGGCGCTTGGGCTAGCAACCTTGCTGGTCGGCTTGGTGATTGCGTTCCCGCTGATCGCGCACGCCACTTGGTATGCCTATCGCGACCTCGTCGCGACTGACCCTGCCTCGGCGCAATCATAACGTAACGGCGCACCAGTCAAGCGGCGGACGGCCAGGCGGCACACGACCGGTCGGGACAACACGGGCCCCTAAAGGCTGCGGGAACGCATCAGCTGGCATCGCGATCCGACATCTTCGCCGCGGACAATCTAAACGCATAGCGATACTGACACCAGCCAAGCCGCCGACCGGAAAGCCCGTCAGCAGCGTCGGCCTCTTCTTGATGACACGAATGCCGGATTTGCGTTCGGTAGCGCACCCGCCGAGTGCGGCAATCGCTGAGCCGGCCGCCGCCAGATCTGCGATGCTGGGCTCACGCGTCTGGATCGCGATCTTCAAGAGCGCGCCACCCGGCGCCTTCGAGATCCTCAAACTGACCCGTCTTCATCGCCCAAACGAACGCGGCAAGTCCCAGACCGCCAAGAGCCAATGCCGCCGGGATAAGCCAAGCAAGTGCCGTCATCGAGATGTCTCCTTCTCGCGTCGCAATCGGCTTGCCGCAATCGTGAGCGGCTCTGTCGGTCATCGACGCTTGGTTTGGGCAGAGGCCGCTTTCAATAGATGGCGAACGTTCCGACCACGCAGTCGAATGGCATTGCCTGTGACGACGATCGACGAAGCCGACATGGCAATTGCCGCCAACAGCGGCGTGACCCAACCGGCAACCGCCATCGGCACAAAGATGACATTGTAAGCGAGCGCGATCCCGAAATTCTGCAAAGCCATACGCTGCGCCGCGCGCGACACCGATAACGCGGTCGGGATGGCGGCGATGCCTTCGCCCTGGAACACAAAATCCGCCGAAGTCTGGGAGATATCCGCCGCATCGGACGGCGACATCGACGCATGCCCCGAGGCCAGCGCCGGCGCATCATTGAGGCCGTCACCAACCATCAGCACTTTGCGGCCCTGCGCTTTGAGTTCGCCAAGACGGGCAACCTTCTCCGCAGGCGTCGCACGCGCCGTACGCATTTCAACTCCAAGGCTGTCCGCCACCGCATGCACCGATGGGGCGCGATCGCCCGACAATATCTCGATGTGGTAGCCCGCCTTCCGCAATTGAGCGATCGTCTCGGCTGCATCCGGTTTGATCGTATCGGCGAAAAGAAACGGCACCGCTTGCCCGTCTGCGGTCCGGTACCACAAAGCCGCGGTCTCGCTTTCGCCGGCCGGGGCGCCGCAGAAACTGCCGGCACCCAGCCGAACTTCGCCCTGGGCACTTTGCGCACGCAGGCCACGCCCTGGCACTTCTTCAACGTCGGCCAACGGCACCGGTGAAAGCCCAGCAGATTCCGCCGCCGCAACAAGTGCGCGGGAATAGGGATGCTTGCTCGCCGCGGCCAGACCGATCGCTTCAGGGAGGACGGCCCGGGCCTGCGGCGACAACTGGGCAAGCTGAGGTATGCCGGTCGTCAGCGTCCCGGTCTTGTCAAACACGATCGCATCGCATTCCGACAAACGCTCAAGCCCATCAGCCGCTTTGACCAGGATACCGTTTTCAAACAGCCTGCTTGTCGCTGCGACCTGCACCGCAGGCACCGCAAGCGCCAGCGCGCAGGGGCACGTGATAATCAGCACAGCGACAGCCGTCGTGAGCGCTGCAACCCATCCAGCACCCACGCTCATCCAGCCGATGAACGTGGCAAGCCCCAGGATATGAACAGCGGGCGCATAAATCTGTGCGGCCCTGTCGGCAAGCCGGACGTAATGCCCGCGACCCTGCTCGGCCGTTGTCATGAGCCTCGTGATCTCGGCCAAGAGCGTGTTGTTTTCCACCTTATCGGCTGACACGACGAGGCGTCCTGAAAGATTGACAGCACCGGCAAAAACCTGGTCGCCCTGAGCTGCCGGTTGCGGCGTGGCTTCACCAGTGATCAGCGCGTTGTCGACGTCACTGGCACCGGACAACACGGTCCCATCGACCGCGATCCGCTCACCAGGCGCAACTTGAACGCGCATGCCGGGTGCAAGCGCATGCGCAGGCAGGCGCCGCAACGTACCATCGTCGGACAGAACGTCGGCCGACAACGCCCGCAGCGCCAAGAGGTTCGATGCTGCGCCGGCGGCCCGCGCGCGCATGCGCGTGTCCAGGTACCGGCCAATCAGCAAGAAGAACAGCAGCATAACGGCGGCGTCGAAGTAGATGTGCCCATCGCCGGCGAGCGTTTCATAAACGCTCATGCCGGTTGCAAGCAGCACACCCAGCGAGATCGGCACATCCATGTTCAGCCGCCACGCCGACAACGCCGAAATCGCAGATCGGAAAAATGGCTGGCCGCTGTAGGCAACCGTCGGCAGCGCAATCAACGCTGAAAGCCAATGGAACAAGCGGGTCACCGCGTCGCTCATGTCGCCACCGGCTTCGCCCGACCATACCGAAACCGAAAGCAGCATGACGTTCGCCGCGGCAAAACCGGCAACGGCAAGCCGGAACATGAGATCGCGTTCGGCAGCGCGCACCTCAGACTCCTGACCACCGCGCACTTCGCCCGCTTTGAACCCCGCTGCCGCAAGCGCCGCGATCAGGCGCTGCGCGCTGACCGTTGCGTCAGCTGCCATGACCGTCACCCGCTTGGCCGACAGATTGGCGCGCGCCGCCGCAACACCTGGAACGGCAGCCAGCGCCGTTTCCACCTTCCGCATGCAGCCGCCACAGACCATGTTTTCAACGGTCAGGACGATGGTTGGCGCAGCGATGGAGCCGTTCGCCTCGTCGCCCGCAACCGCGCGAGCAGACGCCCCCGGCGCGCCGGCCGCCGCAGGCATCACCGGGTCAAAAGCTTGGCCCTGTCCCGCTAAGGCTTCAGCCATATCCGCTCCTTCACCCGGTAGACCGTTTGCGCAGCCCCGTCGGCCGTCACGGTTTTTGCCGTCAGCGAGACAATCCACGCACCACTGTCACGCCGTGCGATCGCCGCGTTGTAGACCCCCGCCGGACCTTCCAGCAGCCGCACCGTCACATCGTGCTGTGCCGTGGACGGGCGGCCAATCAATGCCATGACCTGAAGTCCCGAAACCGGACGATCGTGCTGGTCGCGCAAGGTTAGGGCCACTTGCCCGGCCGCATCGAGCTTCAGCGTCCGCGTCCAGCCAAGTGCTGCCTGGCGCTGATCGGCAGCGATGCGGTCGTTATAGGCAAGGCCCTTGCGATAGGGCTCTTGCGAAACAACGCCCGTGTATGACCCGAGCGCGAAATACAAGAACGCGCCGTTCACCGCGAAGATAACGCCAAAAAAACCAATCAGTGCGGCAAGCACATGCCAGCCTTTGATCACTTGGCGGCCATCGCCCGATTTTTCCGACACATCCATCGCCATGCGCGATCCCTCATAAACCGTTCAAACATCCCGCGCACTGGGAGCGCCGTGCGCAGGCTCGATCTTTGGGTTGGCCGGCAGCGACCGTTTGCCGTCGACCCGCCGGCTTCTTGTCCAAACCACGCGCTCACAATGCGCGGGTCTCAGATCCCATCGCCAAGGTCAGCGGGCCGGGCTCTGGAACACGGCCCCGCGCGCCATCGTTTCCGTTCCATTCACATCATCAACGATAAGCTGGAACCGGGTCGAGGGCGGCGAAAGTTGAGGCACGCCCGTCGCCGGAACGGTGACGTAAACCCGCAATTCTCGCAGATCATCGGTCGGGACCGTAATCACCGGATCGGCCGCATCAAATCCCAACACCCGCAATTGGCCGCCCGGCAAACCTTCAAGTTTGAGCCGAACCGAGCGCGGATTGTGCTCCTTGTTCAAGATCCGAACCGTATAGCCATTGCGGAACCCGCCGTCGCGCAGCGGCACATAAAGCGGTGCGCGATCGCCGATCACGTTGATCTCAAGCGTCGTCCGCGCCGTGAAGGCAACCGCCATGACCGCCGAAACTAGGACCATCACCCCGGCATACAGCATCGTACGGGGCCGCAGGAGCTTGAACGGTTCGTGTTCGCCCTTTTCGCTGGCCTCGCGTTTGGCAACCGTGTCGTAGGCGACGAGGTTAAGCGGGCGGCCAATCTTGCGCATGATTTCATTGCACGCATCGATGCAAAGCGCGCATTGGATGCACTCAAGCTGCGAACCGTCGCGGATATCGATGCCGGTCGGGCAAACCGCAACGCACGCCTTACAATCAATGCAATCGCCGCGCGCATCCCAGTCGACTTGACCATCTTGGCCCTTGCGCACCGGGCCGCGCGGTTCACCACGCTCAGGCCGATAGCTGACCAGCATGGTATGACGATCTGTCATTGCGCCTTGGATGCGCGGCCAAGGGCACATGTAGATGCACACTTGCTCCCGCGCGATCCCGCCCAAAAGGTACGTGAACACCGTGAAGATGCCCAAGAACAGGTAGGCGATCATCGGCGCTGTGCCGGTGAAAAACTCTGTCAGCAGGGTCGGCGCATCACGAAAGTAAAAGACGAAAGCGCCGCCGGTGACGAGCGCAATCAAAAGCCAGGACACATGCGTCATGCCCTTTTTAAAGAGCTTGTTGGCGCCCCACGGTTGCCGGTCCAGACGGATCCGCGCATTGCGGTCGCCCTGCCAGAACCGCTCAACCATGATCATCAGGTCCGTCCACACCGTTTGCGGGCAGGTGTAGCCGCACCAAACACGCCCAAAGGCGGCTGTTACGAGGAACAACCCAAGCGAGCCTAGCAGCAAAAGCCCAGTGACATAATAAAGCTCCTGCGGCCAGATTTCGATTGGTCCAATAAAGATCCGGCCGTTGGCGACATCCACGAGGACGGCCTGGTCCGGCAATTCCGGCCCCCGATCCCAGCGGAGCCAGGGCAACGCGTAGTAAATGCCCAACGTCAGAACCATCACAATCCATTTGAGGTTGCGAAACGTTCCGTGCGCTAACTTCGAATAGATTTTTTGGCGCCCCGCATAAAGCTCGCGCGTCTCCTTGCGGTTGACCGCCGAGACATCGTGCGCAGCCACGCCCGGCGCGGCATCACCAACAATGAAATCCGATGGAGCATGACGGCTCATGGGATCAGTGCCTCAATAACAGTATGGGAAAGGGTCTGGCAGCCATCGCAATTGCCAGTGCAGGTCTTTTCCGCGGTCCCCGCGTCAATCGGCCTGGCCGCATTGGAAACGTGCACAAACGCAGACTTGACCGCCGCTCGCATTTCGAGATCGTCGACAACAGCGCCGGTATTTGCATTGCCCGACGCAGCGCCCGGGGCCTGCGCAGGACCAATTAACGAGAATTCGGCATCATCTGCACCAAGCGCCGCCAAGTCACAACCACAACCGCACATAGGCCCCTCCCCGGAAAGCGGGCGATCCAATCATTTCGCTGAAACCTACGTCCCACGAAAAGCGCTTTGCTGGATTTGATTTTTGTCAGCGCCGAGCCAGCAGATCTCAAAATTGACGCGACCCAAAACGCAAATCGGCGGCGCGAAGCGTCGCACCGCCGATTCTTATTGCAGCTGATCAGTTATTCGCCGCCACCACGCGAGTGGACGTAAACAGCAAGCGATTTGATCGTGACATCGTCCAGCCGTCCGACCCAAGGCGGCATCACGCCGCCACGGCCGGTATGAATGCTTTCCACGACATCTTCTTTCCTTGAACCGTAAAGCCAAATCGCATCCGTCAGGTTTGGTGCGCCCAATTCCTGGTTGCCCTTGCCATTTTCACCGTGACATGCGGCACACTGCTCCGCAAAAGTCACCTGCCCGCGTTTGGCTGCTTCCGGATCGTCGGCCTTGCCGGATAGCGAAAGAACGTAGGAGGCAACGTCCTTGATTTCATTTTCCGGCAAGAGCTCTTCTTGACCGAATTTCGGCATATCGCTCAGCCGCGTTTCATCATGGCTGCTGCGAATACCAAAATTGATCGTCTGATAGATCGCAGGCAGCGTGCCGCCCCAGATCCACTCGTCATCATTCAAGTTCGGATAGCCCTTGAAGCCTTGCGCACCCCGGCCATGACAACCGGCGCAGTTTTCTCCAAAAGACGCCTCGCCCGCGGCCATTGCAAAGCGCCGCAACTCCGGATCCGCTGCAATTTCAGCAAGTTCCTTGGCGCCGATGGCATCACGGAACTTGGCCTGGCCTTCGCGGTTTTGCGCAACCGCTCGTGTCACAACCTCGCGCTGCGAATAGCCAAGAACACCTTTGGTGTAGCTATTGGCCAGCGGCCAAGCTGGATAAAGTACCCAGTATCCGATTGACCAGACAATCGTGGCGTAGAACACATAAAGCCACCATTTCGGCAATGGCTTATTGAGTTCTTTAATCCCATCCCACTCGTGACCGGTTGTTTCTACGCCGGTGACATCGTCAATGTCAGGCCCGTGTCCGTGGTGGGCCTTTGGATCATGGTTTTGATTGCTCATTTCGCACTCCCCGGATCACCGGTTTCGCCATCAAGTTCCAGTGCCTTGGCCTGCGCTTCATCAAACCGGCCCTTATTGCCAGGCCAGAAAGCATAGGCGACCACCGCAACAAACAGCGAGATGAACATCAACAGCGACGTGACCTGAGAAACGGTCGCGACAGTATCGTAGGACATTTTTCGCCTCCTATCTCAGGTTTGGACCGGATGCATCGAAGCTGGCAAAATCAACGAGCGTCCCAAGCATTTGCAGGTACGCAATCATTGCATCCAGCTCGGTCGGCGGATTTCCGGGTTTCCCATCGAAATTCGCCACAACCGCTTTTGGATAACGCTCTGTCAGTGCGTCGGCGCCATCCGAGTCCGGATCAATTTGCGCCAGCGCATCCGTTTTGGCGTTATCGATCATCTCCTGGGTATAAGGCACGCCGACAGCCACTTGCGTCTTGAGCTTATCGGCAAGCTTATCCAGGTCGAGGGTACGTTCAGCCAGCCAGGGATAACCCGGCATGATGCTTTCCGGCACGACCGAACGCGGGTTGATCATGTGCTCGACGTGCCACTGGTTGGAGTATTTCCCCCCAACCCGCGCCAAATCTGGACCGGTCCGCTTCGAGCCCCACTGGAAGGGGTGGTCGTACATGCTTTCGGCTGCCAGCGAATAGTGACCATACCGCTCCACTTCATCGCGGAGCGTCCGCACCATTTGGCTGTGACAGTTATAACAGCCCTCGCGGATGTAAATATCGCGACCGGCCAGTTCGAGAGGGGTGTAGGGCCGCATGCCCTTCACCTTTTCGATTGTGCTCTCGACCCAGAACAGGGGCGCGATTTGCACAATGCCGCCGATCGAAACGGCGATGAGAATTCCGACCAACAGAATGATCGAGTTTTTCTCGAAGATCTCGTGTTTCAACATCAATCTGCCCCCAGGTTAAGCGGCCACTGCCGGACGCAACTCGGGCGCGGCGGCGACGGAGGGTTGCTCCGCAACGTCGACCGGCTCGTCCCCGCGGATCGTGCGCCAGATGTTGTAGGCCATGATCAGCGCGCCGATGACGAACAGCAGGCCGCCGGTGGCACGGATGATGTAGAAGGGTTTCATCGCTTCCACGGTCTCGATGAACGAGTATTGGAGGAAGCCGAGCTTGTCGTAGGCCCGCCACATCAGACCCTGAAGGATGCCCGAGACCCACAACGCGGTGATGTAGAGCTGGATACCGAGCGTCGAGATCCAGAAGTGCCATTCAACTAGACGCAGCGAGTACAAACCTTGGCGGCGATAAAGCCAGGGCCCGAGGCAGTAG
>CAZOGY010000113.1:6821-11440 GCA_964579305.1 uncultured Hyphomicrobiaceae bacterium | reverse complement strand
CCGATTGGGCGCGACATGCGTTAGTCTTTGCTGCGCTCGTTAGTCTTTGCTGCGCTCAGGCCTCCGTTTGGCACCGCGTGCCGACGAAAAGGAAAACCGGGCTGGTGTCGGGCTCAAGCTTGTCAGATCCGTACGGCTTTTGCGTTCCGCGCGGTCCAGCGCCTGGCGAAACAAATACCGTGCGCTTTTGAAGAACGTACTGTCCTGGCGACGCACCAAAGCGGCACGCGCGACGATCATGTGTCCAAGCACAACGAGGTCCTCCATTGTGCGACGACGTCAAAGCGTCAGACCGCCATCGATATTGATGGCTGTGCCCGTCAGATAAGCACTTTCGTCGCTTGCCAAGTACACGGCCAACGCCGCGATTTCCTCGGCGGTTCCAAGCCGGCCGAGCGGCTGACGATCAATAAACGCATCGCGGACGTCGGCTTCACTGCGGCCGTCTTGTTCAGCTTGCGCGGCAATGCGCTGATCAAGCGAGGGAGACTGGACCGTGCCGGGACAGATCGCGTTGCAGCGAATGCCATCGCGGATGAAGTCGCGGGCGACTGATTTGGTCAGCCCGATCACGGCCGCCTTGGTGGTTCCGTAAACGTATCGATGCGGGATACCCTTTGGGCCGGCGACCGAGGCAATATTGATGATGTTGCCGGTCTTGCGCGCCAGCATACCCGGCAGACAGGCCGAAATCGTCCGGTGCATCGCGCGCACGTTGAGGTCGAATGAGAGGTCCCAGGCCGCATCGTCGCAATCAAGGATTGTGCCGTGGTGAACAAAACCAGCGGCGTTGAACAACGTGTCGACATCGCCGGCGCCGGCAACGACGGTCTTGATCTCGTCTGCTTTTGTCACGTCGAGTTGCAGCGTCTCTGCAATGCCGTGTTCCCCCAGGTCCGCCAACAGGTTCGGCTTGAGATCGGTTGCAATGACGTGTGCGCCCTCGGCTGCGAATGCCACAGCCGTGGCGCGGCCGATGCCCGCGCCGGATGCGGTGCATAAGATCCGCTTGCCTTCCAGTCGTCCCATGGTTTCCCCCTCTTTTGTTGTTGTTCCAGCCACGGCTTTTCGTGCGTCCGGGTTCGCGTGCCGCATCAGCCCTGGAGAAGGCCGCGCCGCGCAAGATTGCGCATCAGATCGGCCGCCCCGAACGTCCAACGCGGTGCGACATCGCACGTTGTCATCACATTGGTCAGGCTGCCGAGCGCCGGCGTTGAAATGGTAACGACGTCGCCGATTTTGTGCGTAAAGCCCATACCGGCTTCGCCGCGATCTTCGGTCGGCGCGAACATGGTGCCCAGATACAAAACGGCGCCGTCTGGATATTGGTGTGTGTCGCCGATCAGCGCGCTTGCAAGGTCGGCAGGATCGCGCGCGATTTCTGACATTGAGGACCGTCCCGTTAGCGTGAATCCGTCATCGCCAACGACGTTGAGATCGACCTCTGCGCGGCGGACGTGGTCGAGCGTGAACGACGAATCGAAGAACCTGATGAATGGACCGACGGCTGCCGATGCGTTGTTGTCCTTCGCCTTGGACAGCAGCAGGGCCGAGCGCCCTTCGAAGTCGCGCAAGTTGACATCGTTGCCGAGCGTCGCGCCGACGATGCGGCCGTCGGAGGCGATGATCAGGGCCACCTCCGGCTCAGGGTTGTTCCAGGTTGACCGCGGGTGCAAGCCAGCGAGCATGCCGTGCCCGATCGCCGCCATCGGTTGGGCCTTGGTGAATATTTCAGCGTCGATGCCGATGCCGACTTCGAGGTATTGCGACCAAGCGCCTTGGGCGATCAGCGTTTCCTTTAACGCCAAGGCTTCGGGCGAGCCTGGAACAAGATTCGATAAGTCCCCGCCGAAGCGGGCGTTGATTTCATTGCGGATCGCTAAGGCGTTTTCTGGCGCGCCTTGCGCTTTTTCCTCAATGACGCGCTCCAGCATGGATTTTGGAAATGTCACACCAGCCGCCTTGACCGCTTGAAGGTCGACCGGTGCAAGGAGCCACGGTTTCAATGTGTCCCGGCCGCCTTCGGGCGTGTTGGACAAAACTTCTTCCAGGGTGCCGATCCGCTCACCAGGCGTCTCCGATAGGATCGCTGCTGGCTCTTCAGCCTCAGCCAGATCACGCATGGTCGCGACGCGCGCGGAAATGTCGGCGAGGCCGTCGGAACGAACGGCGACGATGCTTGGGCCGTCGAGGTCAGGCCGCCAAACCCGCGCGGCCAGTGCCCCTGTCGTTCCGTCGGCTGGAAGCGTTCGCTCTGCCGTCATCGCTTCCGTCAACCGCACTTCGCCCATAACCGCAGCCTCCTGAAATGTGTCGTTGGCCGCAGGTTATGTGAGCCTCGCTGATGGCGGAAGGGGCTTGCAGCGCTGGACGGAACGGACATGCAGATTAGGATATGACATCGGGTATGGACTGCTTGCGCAGTCAAACAGAACACGAGGAAACGCCATGTCGATCCGCTGCCGCGCCGCCGTCCTGGTCGAGCAAGAGCGCCCGCGCCCCTACGCGACGACCCAGCCGCTCGAAGTCTGCGAGGTTGATTTGCTGGCGCCGGGCGAAGGCGAAGTTGTCGTCAAGATCGGCGCGTCCGGGCTTTGCCACTCCGATCTGTCGGTCATCAATGGGGACCGGCCGCGGAAACTGCCACTCGTGCTCGGCCACGAATGCGCTGGAGAGATCGTCGAAGTCGGCCCGGCGGTGCGTGACCTCAAGGTCGGCGACCGCGTGATTTTCATCTTCATCCCCAACTGCGGGTCGTGCGTACCATGCTCTGAGGGCCGCCCGGCCCTTTGCGAGCCTGGGGCGCAAGCCAATGCGACGGGCACCTTGATGTTTACCGGCGATCGCAAGATCCGGCTGAACGGCGAGCCGGTGTCACACCATGTGGGCGTCTCCGCGTTTGCCGAATACTCGGTCACGTCACAGCATTCGGTTGTGAAGATCGAAGACAGCCTGAGCTTTGAAGAAGCGGCGTTGTTTGGCTGCGCGGTGATCACGGGTGCGGGTGCCGTCATCAATACAGCCAACATCAAACCAGGGACGTCGGTGGCGATTGTCGGGCTCGGCGGCGTCGGGCTGATGGGGCTGATCGCTGCGAAAATGGCGGGCGCGGCGCAAGTGATCGCGGTTGATTTGGTCGATTCGAAACTGGCGCTGGCGCGGCAGCTTGGCGCTACGCATACCGTCAATGCCGGTGATGCGAACGCGTTGGAACAGGTGCGCGATATCTCGCGTGGTGGTGTTCATACGGCGGTTGAGTTCGCCAGTTCGGCCAAAGCGCTCGACTTTGCCTACAAGGCAACGCGACGCGGGGGAACGACGGTGACGGCTTCGCTGCCCCATCCGACCCATACACTCGATGTGCCGATCACGCAGATGGTCGCTGAAGAGCGCACCGTGAAAGGCAGCTACATGGGTTCGTGCGTTCCCAAGCGTGATATTCCGCGCTTCATCGAACTTTACCAGCAAGGTCTTTTGCCGGTCGACCGGATCATGAGCGAGCGCGTCACGCTCGACCAGATAAACGAAGGCTTCGACCGACTTGCCGAAGCCCAAACCGTCCGCCAGATCATGGTCAACTGAAGCTCTGGGTCTCAGCCGCCCGTCGCGTTGGGCTGTCAGCGGCCCAACGGATTGCGACAAAAGCCCGGCGGGCAGGGCGTGCTCCGATTGCGCCGGGCACCCCCAACGGCGTTCTTTGGCCAAGTCAATGTCGGCACGGTCTGTCCTTGTCTGGAGGCGAACAGCGCGTCTCGCGCAAAACGCAGCCGGGAGCATTCAGGGCGGGATCGCGAGCACGTCCACTCAACCAAAGCACGCTGTGTGGCAAACATCGCGTCGTGGCGTTTGGTACGTTCACGCTGTGACGGGGCCTAAGCGTGGGTGCTTTGGCTTGCAAGGCGCGCTCGCATGAGAGGAGACGACGTTTTGGAAAAGTTCGATCGCGCACGCACGGCATTACTCGTCATCGACGTTCAAATGGCGTTTGAGGCCATGAAGGCGGACCAGCGGCCGCGATCTAATCCCGATGGCGAGAGCAACATTGCTCAGCTTCTCGCAGCCTTCCGCGCGCGCGACTGGCGCGTGATCCACGTCCACCACGATTCCATTGAGCCGCAGTCGCCGTTCCGCCCCGGTCTGCCGGGCAATGCCGTCCAGCCGTTCGCAGCGCCCGCACCCGGCGAGGCCTGCTATCGCAAGACTGCAAACGGCGCCTTTGTCGGCACCTCACTTGAAGCTGATTTGCGCTCAGCGGGGATCGAGACCCTGGTTCTGTGTGGAGCGACCGCCAATCATTGCGTTGAGACCACCGCTCGCATGGCGGAAAACCTTGGCTTCGACGTGCGTTATGTTGGCGATGCGACCTGGGCTTACGATGCGGTTGCGCCTGATGGCACGGTTCACGCCGCCGGGGTTGTGCACTCTGTGACGCTGGCAAACATCGCGCTTGAGTTCGGGACCGTCGTCTCCACGCAGGAAATTGTTCGCGCACTCGACTGCGGGCGGTGACAAGTCTGCCGTCACGAGCGTGCCGTGACGGGCGTGTCGTGATGGGGCCACCGCCTACGCTGCCGTTGGATTACGTCCGGACGTGGGCGCCAAGATTGCGCTCCAGATCG
>CAZOGY010000113.1:0-6721 GCA_964579305.1 uncultured Hyphomicrobiaceae bacterium | reverse complement strand
TACGCTGCCGTTGGATTACGTCCGGACGTGGGCGCCAAGATTGCGCTCCAGATCGTGCCTGATCGTATGCAGGTGGAGCGGCTGGTTTCGCAGGCTTGCGAATTCGATCACGAAGGTATCGCCATGCAAGCGGTAATAGAGCATTTCGCCCTTCTTGTCGGAACCTGCCCAGCCAAAGCGGGCGGACATCAGGTCGCCTGTTTGCAGACGCTTGCGCTGCGCGTCGGCAAGTGGGCCGGCGAGGTGGTCCACGGCGTAGGTTTCAGCAAGACGCATGAAAAGATCGCGTTGGCCTTGTGACAGGTCGGATAGGGCAATCCCGCGCCGGGTGTCAAAGCGGCCTTCGCGTCCTGCGGTTGTCAGAACATTGCCGTAGGCTTGGTCCCGGATCAGGGTCGCCTTGCGCTGTTGCGCGTTCAAGTCCGCATAAAGTTGGCGCGCGATCGTCTCTTCGCCTTCAAGCGCGACAAGCCCCGAATGACGGCCTTGCGAAACGACATTGGGGTTTGAAGAAAACGACGACGGCGTCACTGAGACGATCTGGTCGCCATTCAACGTGAAACTCAATGACAAGTGGTGCCCTTCAAAACGCCAGGCCCACATGCCGCTTTCAGATGGCGTGCCGAAAATGGCGATCGAGAACCTATCGCGGTTCCGGTCACGCGGCCACGCGCCCTGCTCGCGCAGCACGTCCTGAAGGACCATGACCTTTTCCGCCTTGCGCATGCCGTCCTCGCTGAGGCCGGTCGCCAAAAGCTCAAGCGCCAACTCTTTCTGCGCGGATGTCATGCGCTCAAGCGGCAGGCCGGGCTTGGCTGAGGGGCCCATGAAGTTCCAATACCGGCGCGTGCGGCTTTCGAATGCGAAAGTTGCCGCTGCACGCCCGGTTTCATCCAGGCTTTGCAGTAAGGCACGCGCACGCGCGATCATGGATGTGCCGAGCCGGTTGGTGGCGGTCTGCGCGTGCCCCACGCCCGGCACAGCAGCGGTCGCGGCAGCCGCACCGATCAAGCCTAAGGTCGTGCGGCGCGAGACACCGCGTGATTGCGTTTTCGACATGTCGATCTCCCCACTTTTGAGCACGCCGTTACCCGGCCTGCACGTGGTCAACCCATCCGGGAGCGACCAGATCGTTGGGTTCACGTTCATGTCATCGCTCAGTCACGGCGGCTTCTTTGCCCAGATCTGGCGGTTGGGTGCGCCAAACCGGTGCCGAGCGTCGTCTGAACGCTTTTTTACAAGATGGGTGCAACCAGCGCCGGTGACTTTCAGATTGCGGCTGCGGAAAAGATTTCTATGAAAGCCCAGCTTGGTTTTTTTTAACACGGTTTGAAAAGGGATTTTTATAACGCCACCCTCACGCGCATTCTCAAAGCAGGCTGTTTGGTTGGCCGCATTGTTTTATCGTTGCAGATGTTTGCAGGTTCAGTGTCGGCGCACGTGTCGCGCACGGATCGTAGCCGCTGGAGTGGCAGCAGACTGCAGCGGCGCGCATCGCCATGCGTTGCGCCATTGGACCCGGCAAGCACGGCGCCACGGTGCAAGATTCCAATATTTCCATGCTGGATGGCGGTGGATCGCGGGCGTGCCGTAACCCTGCGCCCAATTCGCGCTCAAAAGTCGCCTATTTCACGGGCTTTCCGTGCGCGGGTGGACTGTCGCAGTTGTTATAGGCGGTTCGGCGGGATGCGCGGCGGGTCAACCGCGTTCCCCGCCGGGGACCATGTGGTTCAGTCACGCAGCGTGATCCGCGATTGGCGCAAGCGGCAGCCAATCTCGTCGGTGCACTCGGCCAGATCGATGACCGGAAAGGGACGTTCGCGCCGTGCCCGCTCAGATGCAAATCGCGTTGGCGCGAGCTGGAACGAGAAGTCTCGCAGCCGCTGATCCCAGAACGCGGCGTCGACCGGTCCGTTGCTTTGGCGCCGAATGACGACCGCATCAACAAGGTCGGGATAACCGATGCGGTCGATTTCCACGATTAATACGCCAAAGACTTTTGCATCGACCTGGCCAAGGTCAAACTCGCAGTCGTGCGAATTCTCGCAGACTGAACGTTCAATGGCGTTGCGGTGCCGGCCGCGATCCTCAAACCGCATCAAGCACAAGGGACCACCCGTTTTATAGATCAAGCAGACCTTGATGTCGGGCGCATCGCCAAAGTTCGTGCTGCCCATCAGGGTTCGCACATTCAAGCCATCCCACGGCATACCTTTGTGATTGAGTTGGTCGAGCTGGACGTGAAGTTTTTCCGCCGACGCCGGCGCAATCGCTGCCGTCATTGCCGCAAGTGCGACGGCAAAAGCCGAAGTCAGATTGGCCACGAAGTTTATCGACATCATTTTGCCCCCTTCGACTGGGTGGGCGACGGCCGCCGCATGCGGCCCATCTGCCCGCCGGCCGTGTGCCACGATGCGCGGGAAAAACAACGCAGCCGGCGCTATCTTCCAGCCGTTGCCGGAACTTGCGGAACACTACCCCCAGTACTTGGCGCGCAGGTCGACGCTGCTTGTTTGGCCAACGTGCACTGCATCACGCTCAAGCCACTTGTGGGCCTCAGCCCGGCCTGCGCCATGCAAGTAGCGCAGAAGGCCGGCATCGGCTTTCACTTTGGTATCGGCACCAAGGCCGGAGACGTGGCGGCCGGCATCGATCACGTGAAAACGATGACGACGTACGGCGTCGCTTTCGCGGTCGCGGCGAAACCAGCCGCCCTGTTGCGGCTCGGAACGCACGCGGATGATCTCATCGATGTCGCGCAGGAACGGCTGGTTGAACGTAATCGTTGTCGCACGGTCGGATATCTTCGCGGCCGATTTTGGCACGCCCGGTTTTCGCGTTGGGTTCAACTGCACGATAAGCGTATCGGACACTGGGCTTTCGCGGGTCAATGTCACCAGATCTGGATTCGCCGAAAAGCCGCCGTCCCAATAGGCGCGCCCATCGAGCACAACCGCATGGTGCATGAGTGGCAGACAAGCCGAGGCGAGAACGGCTTCGACGGTCAACTCCTGGCGGCGAAACAGCCGCGCGCGTCCGGTGGAGACATCTGTTGCGGCAATCAGCAGCTCACATGAGCCGTTCGCCCGGATGGCCTTGAAGTCAATATGGTCCTCCAGGATCTTGCGAAACGGGTCCAAGCCCAGCGGATTGAATTCATAGGGTGAAAACATTCCCGCCATCGGGGCGACGGGCGCCGACCGCATGATCCCGGCCATCAACGGATTGAGCTTCATAAGATCAGGCAATTGCGCCTGCTCCACCGCTTGCCAAACGGCTGCAAGTGTTTCGAGCGCTGCACGGCTGCCGCGCTCGCCATCGCCGACCACCAGACCGTGGGCCACGCACACCGCATTCACCGCGCCGGCGCTCGTTCCGCTGATCCAGCCGATATCGAAGCGATCTTCCTGCAACAGCCGCTCCAGCGCACCCCATGTGAAGGCGCCGTGTACGCCACCGCCTTGCAGCGCCAGATTCAAGCCGACCCGTTTCCCCCGCCCCGCCACTCGTTTCATCCTCACGCGCCACAGCATTTCACCCAAACGCAAGACGCATTGCCGCGACCTCACGAGGTGCGTTGTAGCAGTGCTGCAAACTCGGGCAATTAGGCTGTCGCTGGCCGCCGCGGGCCGGCAGCAAACTTGGGGGGACGCGCTTCATGCCAAGCGGCGGGGAGTTTGAACTTGTGACAATGCTGAGCGTCGGCGCAGGTACGGGCAACGATGATCGTGCCGGTCACGCCGGTGCGCTGGCATGGGTCATCGATGGGGCAACGGATCTGGTCGAAAGTCCGTTGGTCGGCGCACGGACGGACGCGGAATGGCTGGCCGATTTCGCACAGGCCTGGTTGCGGACGCATGCGCCCAACCTTCCGTTCGACGTGGCACTGAGCGACGTCCTGGATGAACTGAGCGAGGCGGCTGGTCATGCGTTCGGCCAGAGCCAGAGGCGCGCCCCGCAGGCAGCGTTCGAACATCCATCAGCCGCAGCGCTCATCGCGCGTCACAGAGGCGATCACGTCGAATGGATTGCGGTCGGTGATTGCACAATGCTGGTCACGCGCGGCGACGACATGCTGCGGATCGGGACCAGTCGTGATGATGCGGGTGATGCATGGCTTGCTGAGACGATCCGACGCAAACGCGCCGCGCAGTCTGCCGAAGCCGCGGACGGCGGCGACGGAGCCCGGCGCCAAGCCGAGGACGGCGGTCAAGGTCCTTTGCGCGCCTTGCTGATGGACGACCTCCGGGCCGCCCGCAACCGCATGAACAGGCCCGACGGCTATGCCGTGCTTTCCATCACGGCACCACCACGCCAGCTTGTCCAGGCTGGAACGGTGGCAGCCGGCCCGGGCACGCGCCTACTTATGGCGACCGACGGCTTCATGCGGCTTTCGGATGTGTTTGCACGCTATGACGACGCGGCGTTGGTTCAGGCGGTGCGCACGCGTGATCTGCCGGACCTGCTTGCGGAGTTGCGCGGCATCGAAGAGGCGGACCGGGATTGCATGGAATTTCCGCGGGCAAAAACGTCGGATGATGCCACCGCGATGGTGTTGCGCGTCGTCTGACGAAATCTGGAAAGCTCGGCGCCGGCGGACAGAAACCGCCGGGCAAGCCTGACAGACCGCGATTGCGCGCCGCTGACAGTTTCAGGCTTTGCGTTTGTGGCCATGCAAACAGGCAATTGGGCCGGCTCAAGCCAACCTTGAACCGACCTCATGTTGTTTTATCCGGGCAAATGCCTGGTTCGGCGTGGACGCTTACTGCGCGGTGATCACTTTCATGACCAATTTGCCATCGACTTTGACGGGGCCATCCTCTTTTGCGCCGAGCGTATATTCGAAAATGCCGGTTTTCATACCGCCGTCTTCACCGTGCAGCATCAACATAAGCTTATCACCAGCTTTGACCTGTTCGGTCAGAATAGCGGTGACGTTTTCGTTTTCGCCAGCTTTGAGCGGGGCATGACCCACCACAGGGCCAGGTTTCATCGACTGATCGGTCCGATGGACAACAAGCCAGCCGTTCTTGGCAGCAACGATCTTGGATGCGGTGACCGTCCCGCCGGAGACGTCCTGGTCATTTCCCGCGACACTTAATTGGGCTTGACCGGCTGCAAATGCCACGGTTGCGGAGACGGCCAGGGTTGTCGCGGCGGCGGCCGCAAAAAACGTACGTTTCATAATCCAACTCCTTGCGATTGCATGCGTTTGAGCCAGTTTGGAGCCACAGGCGGCTCGATTGGCTCGTCGCAGTTACGGCGCGTTACGGGTTGGGTTTCAGGAGAATAAATAAATTTGCGAAATCTTTTTTATTCGCTTGCGGGAATAAGGCGACCGTGGATTGCGGGACCTGTCGGCCGGTCCACGGGCGAGCCGCCTTCCGGCTCGATGCTGATGCCGAAGGTGGCGCTTTGCAGAACGCCGGGCTCAATATCGAGCGTCTTTCGGGTTGGCGTTTGCAGCGGTGCCAGCAAGCCCAAGGAGCGAGGGCCGGGACCCAGTTCGTCGGCCACAATCCAAAGCTGATAGCTTTTTTCGGGCTGGGGCTCGGCTGCGACCGATCGGATCGTCAGTTCGCGGGTCTTGAGATTGATCGACAGGATGAACGAGGGTTGCCTGTCGTTTTCATTGAAGACGGCCACGAATTGATCCGCCGGCGCGGGCTTGATGAACCTGTCGAAAAGAAAAACGCCGCCCAGCACAACCGAGATCACTGAAGCCGCCAATGCCGCCATGCGCCAACGGTTCCGGCTCTGGCGCAAACTGACGACGTTTGTCGAGGCCGGATCTCGGCGCCGGTCGAGTTCGTTGGAGATTTTCTCAAAGACGTGTCCGCGCGGGGCTAACGCAGGCGTGGCCGCATTGAGTGGCGCAAGACACCGTTCCCATTCGGCCACCGCAGCGCGCAGCGCAGGCTCACGCTGCACGCGCGCAGACACTGCGGTGCGCTCAGCGTCGTCGAGCGTGCCGAGTACGTATTCGGCAGCGAGCATGTCGATGTCTTCGCGATCCGTCATGATCCGAGACACTCTTTCAGTTGCTTCAATCCGCGGTGCAACCACGTCTTCATGGTGCCGACCGGAACGCCAAATCTGGTTGCGAGATCTTGGCGGCTGTGTCCATCGAGATAGGCTAAGCGAATGGCATCGCGGCGTTCAGGCTCCAGCGCCTCAAGGCAGTCGTTGAGGCGGCGGAGATCTTCTGCCAATTCAACGTCTGCATCGGGTGTTGGATGGCCGTCGGGAACCTCCAATTCCGATATATCGTTATCGACATGCTGTGGTCGCTTGCGTCGGACCTCATCGATCGCCCTATTTCGCGCGATCGTTGCCATCCAGGTGATCGGCGATGCCTTGGCCGGATCGAAATCGCCAGCGCGGTCCCAAATCCGAACATAGATTTCCTGCAGCAAATCCTCGGCTAAGTCTCGATCCCGCAAGATACGGATGACGATCCCGAAAAGTTTCGCCGACGTCGCATGATAGAGCGCGTTGAATGACGCGCGGTCGCGTTTGGCCACATCCTGCAGGAGGCGTGCGAGGTTATCGCGGCTGGAGTGCATGAGCCTGGACCTGGACGCCTCTCGTGCGCACATTCGTTTGCGGCGTTTTGCATCGCGCCATAGCATGAACCGTTCGTGCGTTGCGGCACGAGGCCAGGACATCAATCATGGATCGGATGCGCAGTGCAACACACCACGTCGTTGAATCGCGTGGC
>CAZOGY010000112.1:0-11454 GCA_964579305.1 uncultured Hyphomicrobiaceae bacterium | reverse complement strand
ACCAGCAGGAGGAGATGATCACACAATCAACCGATGGCCAACAATCCCGTTGCCACAAAAATGACCGCGCCAAACGTGCGCGCAAGAGCGCCAACTTCGTGTTGCGTTTCAGAAATTTGCTCTGAACCCTCAGTCGGCTGGCGGCAAATGTCTGAAACGGAACACGAGCAGTTCAAATGCTGAATGTTCGTGCGGCATGCCGCTTTGAAAAAAGAAAGCTGCGTTTCCAGTATTGACAACTCAGGGGCAAAAGAGGCTGCGGCAAGAACCGACCACCGCAATCATAAATTCGCGAGCTGAGGATCTGTTTCGGTTTGCCAGCAAAATGAACGCGCGCAATCCGCCGCCCAAAAGCAATAAAGCCTCCTCGCAAAGGCCGGTTACCCATCCCCCCGAAGCGTGGCGGCCCGGCCCATTGGGCCGAGCTTGTACACGTGTGTTGCGCGTCCGACGCGTGATCCCCTCGCCGGACCACCTCGCTGACGTGCCGGCGCTGCGCCTCGCTGTTGCACGATGAGGCGACGGCCGGACGCCGTCCCGCCACGGTCACGCAGCGCGCAGGTCTTCGTCGGGATTGGCTGAGATCGCATGGATTGCGAGGTCGGCACCGCGCTGTTCATCTTCCGCGCTCATGCGGAAACCGAAGGCCATGTCGACGACGGTGTAGACGACAAAACCTGCGATAAGGCCATAGGCAGCACCCAGCAGGCTCCCAACGATTTGCGAGCCAAGCGCAACGCCGCCCATGCCGCCGAGCGTTTCCAAACCAAAGATCCCGCAAGCGACACCGCCCCATACACCGCACAGGCCGTGCAGCGGCCAGACGCCCAACACATCGTCAATCTTCCAGCGATTGGATGCGATCTGAAAGACCTGAACGAAGATCACGCCGGCGACGCCTCCAGTTATGAGCGCGCCGACAGGGTGCATGACATCCGAGCCCGCGCAAACCGCAACAAGTCCGGCAAGTGCGCCGTTGTGAATGAAGCCAGGATCGTTATCACCCACGATCAAAGCCGCAACGATGCCACCGGCCATCGCCATGAGCGAGTTGATCGCAACCAGCCCGGAAACGCCCTCAAGTGATTGCGCGCTCATGACGTTAAAGCCGAACCAGCCGACACACAGCATCCAAGAGCCAAGCGCGAGCCACGGGATTGACGAGGGCGGGATGCCGATCGCGCGGCCGTCTTCGCCATAGCGGCCCCTGCGCGCGCCAAGCACCCGCACAGCCGCCAGTGCGACCCAGCCCCCAAACGCGTGCACGACAATCGAACCGGCGAAATCGTGAAACTCGGCGCCGAATAGGCCTTGGAACAACCCCGCCTGTAGACCGAGATTTCCGTTCCATACCGCGCCTTCAATCACCGGATAGAAGATGGCGACGAGCATACCCGTTGCCGCACACTGCGGCAGAAACCGTGCGCGCTCGGCGATCCCGCCTGAAACAATCGCAGGAATGGCAGCGGCGAAGGTGCACAGGAAGAAGAACTTAACCAGCGATAGCCCCTGGCCGTCGAAGCCCTCAGCCGCACCCGAGATCGCGGCCGCACTGGACAGAAACGAGATACCGTAGGCCACCGTGTAGCCGATGAAGAAATAGGCAATTGCCGAAATGGCAAAATCAACAATGATCTTGCAAAGTGCATTGACCTGGTTCTTGCGGCGCACGGTGCCGACTTCCAGAAACGCGAAGCCTCCGTGCATCGCGAACACCAGGATGGCACCCATGAGCAGAAAAAACACGTCAGCGCCGGGCTGAACTTTGTCCATTGATTGTTTCCCCCCCAACCAGAACGATCTCTCAGCAGACTCGCTATGCGAGGTTTTTGTTCTAGCTGGCGCCTATTATTCCGTCATCGATCAAATTTTGAGCGTTTGCACACAAAGCGATCAACAACGTTGCGCGCGGCATCGTCTTGCGAACATCTGCCTCATCGGCGTTGACCGCGATCTGTCTCTGGCAACAACGCCAAGACCTCTGCTTCAGCAGCAATCGCAACCGTGCGAACCAACGCCGCGGCTCGGGCGTACGCCCGCGGGTGGAAACACGTGCGCTCACGCCATATAAGACGGCATGACAAACCCGATCGGCTTTTGGAAAATGTCCGGTGCCGGCAACGCCATCCTCGTTGTCGACTTGCGCAGCGCGAACGGCGTGCTCGCCGCGCCGACAGTGCGCGCGCTTGCCGAAGACCCGGCCACCAGGTTCGACCAACTCATGGCGATTCACCGCGCCGAGGCAGCCGGCACGGACGCCCGCATCCGCATTTATAATTGCGATGGCTCGAAAGCCGGCGCCTGCGGCAACGGTATGCGATGTGTTGCCCGCGTATTGCGCGAACACACCGGAAAGACAGCCTTTCAACTCCAAACCGACGCTGGGATCCTGGCCTGCGACGCGTCCGACATCGATGATATCAGCGTTGACATGGGCATTCCGCGGTTCAGTTGGCAGGATATTCCGCTTTCCGAACCCTTTGAAGACACGCGCTATATCGAGCTGCAGGTCGGACCGATCGACAATCCCATCCTGCATTCGCCATCCGTGGCGAGCATGGGTAATCCGCACGCGGTGTTCTGGGTCGACAACATCGAGGCTTACGATCTGGCCAAGATCGGGCCGCTGCTGGAACACCACATGCTGTTTCCCGAAGGCGCCAACATCACGCTTGCCGCACTTGAAAGCACAAACCAGATCCGCATGCGCACCTGGGAACGGGGCGCCGGGCTGACGCTTGCCTGCGGTTCCGCCGCCTGCGCGACCGCCGTCTGCGCCGCCCGCACTGGCCGCACCGGGCGCAGCGTCACAACCATTCTCCCCGGCGGTCGGTTGCACATCACATGGCGCAACGATGATCACGTCATCATGCGCGGTCCCGCCGACTTTGAGTTGTCGGGTAATCTGACGCTTGATCCCGCGACGGCGTTTGCCTCTCATGCCGGAGAACACAATGGCTGAGGACACGGTCAAACCCGACACCGTCAGCGCGCAAACGCAGCAAGGCGATCATCGCCGTCCACAGCCGGTTGCCTCGGCTGCGAGCCAGAGCACCGAGATCGTCACACTTGGATGTCGCCTCAATACCTATGAAAGCGAAGTGATGCGCGACCACGCGCACGCCGCAGGCCTATCGGACGCGATCGTGGTCAATACGTGCGCGGTGACCGGCGAAGCCGTTCGCCAAGCCGCCCAAACGATCAGACGCTTGCGGCGCGACCATCCCGAACGCCGCATCATCGTGACCGGATGCGCCGCGCAGATCGATCCCGCCCGTTTTGCGCAAATGGACGAGGTCGACCACGTCGTTGGAAACGCGGAAAAATTGAAGGCGGAGACGTTTGCGAAGCTGGCCGGCGCGCGCGCATTGTCCGCACCGCGCATGCAGGTTTCTGACATCATGACGGTGCGCGAGACCGCCCATCACACGATTGAGGGATTTGCCAGCCGCGCCCGCGCCTACGTCCAGGTCCAGAACGGCTGCGATCACCGCTGCACCTTCTGCATAATTCCATACGGACGCGGCCCTTCACGATCGGTCCCCGCTGGCGCCGTGGTCGACCAGATCAAGCAGCTCGTTGACGGCGGCCACGCCGAGATCGTGCTGACCGGCGTGGATATCACGTCCTACGGCCCGGACCTGCCCGGCAGCCCGAAACTTGGCACGCTTGTCCGCCAGATCCTGCGCCATGTCCCCGGCTTAAAGCGTCTGCGATTGTCTTCGATCGACCAGGTCGAGGCCGACGCCGATCTGATGCGTGCCCTTGCTGACGATGAGCGTTTGATGCCGCACTTGCACTTGTCGATGCAGGCTGGCGACGACATGATCTTGAAGCGCATGAAGCGGCGTCACTTGCGCGCTGACGCCATCCGGTTTTGCGAGGACGCAAGGCGCCTGCGTCCCGACATCGTTTTCGGCGCGGACCTGATCGCCGGGTTTCCTACCGAGACCGACGAGATGTTTGCCAACACCTGCGACCTGATCGAGGCATGCGGACTGACCTATCTTCACGTCTTTCCATTTTCACCGCGCACCGGCACGCCGGCCGCACGCATGCCCCAACTCCCCCGCGCCGCAATCAAGCAGCGCGCTGCGCGTCTTCGTGAGATCGGGCGCCAACGCCTGGCCGCGTTTCTCGCAACCGAAGTCGGAAACGCCCGTCCCGTTCTCGTTGAATCCAAAGGGCGCGGGCGCACACCTCATTTCGCAACCGTCTCACTTCCGCCATCCGCAGACGTCGCCGTTGGCACAATCTTAATGACGCGAATCACCGATTACGACGAGACCGGGCTGCGTGGCACGGTCCTGACGCGCGACCGGCAACTCAAGGAGACGGCATGAGCAGCGGCGGCCAATCGAAGGGACTGTTCGGGCGCATGTTCGCGCGCGCGCAAACCGCCGAGACCGACGAGCCGGCGCAAGCCCCCAATGCACAGACACCTGCTGGCGACGCCGACGCGCATAAGCCAACCGCCAACAACCAAGACCAGGTCACGCCAAGCCAACCCGAAAAACCCAAGAGCTGGCTGCAACGGCTGACCGGGGGCCTGTCAAAGACCTCAGAACGCCTTTCCAGCAGCATCAGTAGTATCTTCGCGCGCCGCAAAATCGACGCCGACACCTTGCAAGACCTGGAAGATGTCCTCATCCAGGCCGACTTGGGCGTCGACACGTCGATGCGTATTGTCGAGGCGGTCAAGTCAGCCAAGTTCGAAGATGGCGTGACGCCCGACGCCGTCCGCGCGATCCTCGCCACCGAGATCTCGCGCACACTCACCCCCGTTGCGCGGCCACTTGAGATCTCCGGCAGCCACAAACCTCATGTAATCCTGGTCGTTGGCGTGAATGGCGCTGGCAAGACAACGACAATCGGCAAGCTTGCCGCCCAGTATGTCCGCGATGGCAAATCCGTTCTGCTTGCCGCCGGCGACACCTTCCGTGCAGCAGCCATCGATCAGCTCAAGGTCTGGGGCGAGCGCACCGGCTCAGAGGTCCTTGCGCGCGACGTTGGCGCAGACTCGTCTGGCCTGGCGTTCGATGCACTGACCCGCGCGCGCGACGCCCAAACCGATATCGTAATGATGGACACCGCCGGCCGGCTGCAAAACAAGCAGGCGCTGATGGATGAACTCGTCAAGGTCATCCGCGTGATGCGCAAGGTCGATGAAACCGCGCCGCATGATGTGCTGCTCGTGCTTGATGCCACGACCGGTCAAAACGCGCTCTCGCAGGTCGAAATTTTCCGTGAGCGCGCCGGCGTAACCGGACTTGTCATGACCAAACTCGACGGCACCGCACGCGGCGGCATCCTCGTTGCCATTGCCGATAAACACGCGTTGCCTGTGCATGCCATCGGCGTCGGCGAAGGTGTCGATGATCTCGCAGCATTCGACGCCGACCAGTTTGCGCATGCAATTGCCCAGGAAGCACGCCACACTTGATCAGTGCGCCTGCATCTTGACACACGCTTTGCGGCGGCCGACTTGCGGGAAAGCGAGAGGTCAACGCCACCATGACGATCGCCGGCGTTGGTATCGCAAAGATTGGATGCGGCACAACGGATCCGGTCATCACGACGTTAAGACTACGGCGATACCATTCAACGCAACGGGGCCGGCAGCGCAAGCACGATACGCCGGCCGAAGCTTGGCACAACGTAGAGATCCGACGCACTGCACGGATGAGGAGACGGGATGACCGTTCAGCAAACCGCCGACGACACCAACTGGCTGCGCAAGATCTATCCGTTCAATAAAGAGCAAACCGTCAACCTGCTCAGTGAATTTGGCCCCTTGATCACGCTTTTCGTGGTCAACGCCATTTGGGGCGTCGTCCCAGCCATTTGGGCGCTGATTGCGGCGACGCTGGTTGCATTGGCCGTGATGTGGGTCGTCCTGCGCCGGCTACCCATCTTTGCTTTGATCGCCGGCGGCATCACAATCATTTTCAGCGGTATTTCCCTTTATACCGAAGACCCGATGTGGGTGCAGCTCAAGGTCACGCTCTTCAACGCCGTGTTTGCGCTGTTCCTGGCAATTGGCATGATGATGAACCGCAACTTTTTCAAATACACTTTCGAAAAGACGTTTCATTACACGCAAGAAGGCTGGGACAAGTTCACCCGTAGTTTCATCGTTCTATTCCTTGTGCTCGCAGCGGCGAACGAAGCTATCCGGCTGTATTTCTGGCATGACGAGCAGTTTAATCTTCTCGGCTGGCAAACCGACGGCATGGGTGTGTGGGCGCTATTCAAGCTGTTTATCGTGATGCCCGTCACTGGGATCTATGCCTTCGTGATGACCCGCCGCCTTCAGAAATACGCAACCGACGATCCGGCTGGTGCCGGACACGCGCGCGCGGCCGTCTAAACGGCGGCGTCAAAATTATCTGCGTCTGACGGGGCAGCGATGTCCGTGCGTTATCGCGATCAGGGAATTGCTTGACGCACTGGAAACGTGCGTCGCGATCGCGCGGGCGTACTCCCGCATGATTGACTTCCACCGCGATCATCCCGAGGTGTGGGCAAACGCGTGGATACCGCCCAGCCCATCATTCAAACCGGGTGCGTTGCCGCCACAATGAGCCCTTGAGGATACCGATGACCGAGAATGCCGAACGATCGCACGGCGAGGCGGAGGTAAGCGAACCGCAGGTCGCAGGCGCCAACGAAAACGCGCTCTTGAAGCTCTTGGTCGAACTTGGCCCCGTCGCCGTCTTTTTCCTCACCAACACCTTCAGCGGCAGATTGCTCGGCGTTGCAGACGAGCAGCGCATCTTCTGGGCGACCGGTGTCTTCATGGTCGCAACGGCCATTGCGCTTGTCACCTCACGCATCCTCTTTGGCAAATTACCAACCATGCCGCTGGTCTCAGGCGCCCTGGTCCTGGTACTTGGCGGCCTCACGCTCTGGCTTCAGGATGACCTGTTCGTGAAGCTCAAACCGACGATCGTAAACATATTTTTTGCATCCGCGCTCTTTATTGGACTTTATTTCGGCAAACCGATCTTAAAATACATTTTTGATGCTTCCATTCGGTTGACAGATGAGGGGTGGACGATCCTCTCCTTCCGTTGGGCCTGCTTCTTTCTGTTCCTTGCCGTTTTGAATGAGGTGGTGTGGCGCACGATGAGCACGGACTTTTGGGTGGGCTTCAAGTTATTCGGCGTGTTCCCGCTCACAATCGCGTTCGCGCTAGGCCAAGTCGGGGTGCTTACACGGCATCAACTTGATGCCGGGACAGATGTAACGCCAACCAAATAGGTGGCGGCGCAGGCCGGGCGGCAAAACCGAAGATCTTCACGATTGCGCGGCCTAAAACTTGGGCGCTCCGCAACAAATCTTACCTGCGGATCGACATGTCCCGATCCGGGGCGACGTTTTCGTATCAATTCAACATCGGTTCAATATTGCATGGGATTGGAAGCAAGGGTATGACAGTTTCGTCAAATCGTAGAAACCGGGACGCTTACGGAAGGTCATGCGGCACCGTTTCGTTTTAACAGATTGTTCAGAAACGGTCGCGTGGACAGGAAATGGCTCAATCTAAGCAATCAGCGAAGCCAACCTCGGGGACACTCGAAACTTCTCCGTTGCATCTGCTTCATCGGGCCGGCCAATGTGCCGGCGACGTATTCCAATCGGAAATGCGCAACGGGGACCTCACGCCACGCCAATATGCCGTGCTGGTGACCGTCTCACTCCATGAAGGTCTGAGCCAGACAAATCTCGTCGCGCGCACCGGTATTGATCGCTCGACGCTTGCCGACATCATCCGCAGGATGACCAAGAAAGGCCTCTTGCAGCGGCGGCGGACCAAGGAAGATGCCCGCGCCTACTCCGTGAAGCTGACCGATCAAGGGCGTAAGGTTTTGGAGAGTGCGCAGCCGCGTGTGGACCGCGTGGACGAACGGGTCCTCTCGGTACTCCCCAACCAGCAGCGCGAGCGGTTTTTGAAAGACCTGTCATTGATCGTGGCCGCGTTAAGCGAGCAGGACGACGCAGACGCGCCCGACGCCTCCGATGAGCCACCGCCAACCCGCCGAAAATCAGCCCGCTCAAAAACCTGACCATCCCAGACCATCCGCCCCACCTGGCGGACCTGCCAAACATGATTGTCACATCGCAGCGCGCGCGGCGGCCCCTTCGACGGAGCCAGCCTTAAGCCCGCGGACCACAGCGCTGATCAAAAACGCAACCTGATCACGCACCGGCGCTGGATCAAACGCGCCGAGCTTCTCGTCCAAAGCAAGCGAAACCACGCCGTGTACGGCACCGAATAGCGTCCGGCTTGCCATCCTGCATTCATCAGGGTCCGTGATTTGCGGCGCCAAAATCTCTTCGACCATCGCAAACAGATCATTTTGATGGGCGCGGTACCAGTCGGGAACCACTTGGCCTTCAGAAAGACCGTGCTGGAACACCGCCTGCCAACACGCCCGATTGGCTTGCGCGAAGTCCAAGTACGCCAGCGCCATCGCTTCCAGCACGGCTTCCGGCTCGCGCGCGAGTTGCGCCCGCATCGCAGCGTGAACCTGTTCACCCAGCCGACTGAGCGTGGCTGCGTTCACAGCAATCACAAGGTCGTCGAGCCGCGGATAAAGGTTGTAGAGCGTGCCGACCGAACATCCAGCCGCTTCTGCCACCCGGCGGGCTTGGACCCCGCTCAGGCCCTCTTCGCTCAAAATGCGCTGGGCCGCGATGAGTGCTTTTTCTCGCAGATGCGCTCGCGTGTCGTTCGCCATACCACGCCCTTGGTTGGCCATCTCCGTCAGTCCAGGCCGATCAAGATCCGTTGGCCTGCGCGATGGGTTTAACGCGCCGCAGTCTACAGCCAATTGATCTCGCACCGGAATGCATCCGAATTGCACATCTGCGCGATGACACGCCGCGACGTGTCCAAGCACTGGGATTGCGCAGAGCCAAACAGGCCCGGCGATATCGTCGCACCATGCCGGGCCGTTTAGGTAGCGCACCAATGCGCGGCCCCGCATGCCTCGACGCTTTAGGCTGGCGCCAAGAGCTTGCGGCCAACGATCGTCTCGGCAATCTGCACGCTGTTGAGCGCAGCACCCTTCAGCAGGTTGTCGGAGACGACCCACATGTTGAGGCCGTTTTCGATCGTCGCATCCTCGCGGATCCGCGACACGTACGTCGCAAATTCACCAGCCGCCTCGACCGGCGTGACATATCCGCCGTCCTCGCGCTTATCGACCACCATGATTCCGGGCGCTTCCCGCAGTATGGCGCGGGCTTCCGCAACCGTCATGGTGCGCTCAAACTCGATGTTGACCGCTTCCGCATGCCCCACGAATACGGGAACGCGCACACATGTCGCCGTCAGCTTGATCGACGGATCCAAGATCTTTTTGGTCTCCACCATCATCTTCCACTCTTCTTTTGTGGAACCGTCTTCCATGAAGACGTCGATGTGGGGGATCACGTTGAACGCGATCTGCTTGGTGAACTTTTCCGGGGCAAGCTCAGTGCCTGGAACGTATGTGCCCTTGGTCTGGTGCCACAGCTCGTCCATACCGGCCTGTCCGGCCCCAGAGGCCGACTGATACGTTGCAACGACCACCCGTTTGATCGGATTCTCATCGTGCAGCGGCTTCAGCGCAACCATGAGCTGGATCGTGGAGCAATTCGGGTTCGCGATAATGTTTTTGCGCTGATTGCGCCCCATGTAGTCGACCAAAACCGCCCCGTTCGCCTCAGGCACAATCAACGGAACGTCTTGGTCATACCGCCAAGCCGAAGAATTATCGATCACCAGCGCGCCGGTCGCAGCAATCTTGGGCGCCCACTCTTTCGAGATCGCGCCGCCCGCACTCATCAAGACGAAATCGCATCCGGCGAAATCGTACTGCTCCAGGTCATGGCACTTGAGTGTCTTGTCGCCATAGCTGACTTCAACGCCGAGCGAGCGGCGCGACGCAATTGCCACCACTTCATCCGCGGGGAACTTGCGTTCCGCCAGCATTTTCAGCATTTCGCGACCCACAGCTCCCGTGGCGCCGACGACAGCAACCTTATAGCCCATGTCCCTGATCCAGTTCGTTTCAGGCGGAAAGAGCGACCGGGATACGTGGCCCCGCGCACGGACGCAAGCAAAACGGCGCGCTTGGAAAAGGCACAAGCCCACGTAACCCGCTCAGCGCGAAAGCAACCGCCGAACCTGTGGGTCTGCTTCACTCAGCGCACGCGCTGTCGCACTTAGATTTGCCAACGCCGCTTCGATTAATGCTTTCTGTGCATCATGACCGCCGATGGCCCGCTTCGGCACATAATACGTCATTGGACCAACCAGAAAGCAAACCGCGATCGGCGTCAGGTAAATCCGCTCAATTGCTGGCCAATCCACCCGGATCTGCGAATAATCACCTGACCACGTCACGCCGTGTGCGCCCATTGCAAACACAGCCTCGCTGGGGGCAGCGCGTTGTCGAAGCCAGCGAGCGGCCAACCGGGGCGCGATGACATAGCAGTAGCCATAGATCCAAGCCACAGCGACGATCACCATCGCCACCAACGGTGCAAAATCAGCGAACGCGCCCAAAAGGGGTTCTGAGGCAACAGCGATTTCGTGCGCAAAGTAAGCAAGCACAATGACGCCGATGACATAGAAAGCGAACGAGACCCAGGGCCATAACCGCTGTGCGCGCGAGAAATGATACCGCATTGACGCACGCTGCACGGAAAAGGTCTCAAGGTAATGCGGAAGAAAACGCAAAGTGTAATCAGCCATTTTTGTTTCCTGAAAAAGGGTTCATTCGCCATCTGCGGCGCAACAACCAAATGACGATGGCTGAGATAGGGCCGTGACGCAGGTGCCAACGGCGCGCCATCGCGGTTACCAACACCTAACGCTGAGCTGTCAGTCTGTCGGCGATCGCCACAACGACGCCCAACAGGCCGGATCCGCCATGTTCGAACGCAACCCCATCGACAATGCCAGCGCCATAACCGTCGCCGTCGAAATCACCTGCGCCGATGGCCGTACAATTATTGGCCGGGCAGCACTGGACCGCGGCGTCAGCGTACACCGCCTTCTGGCCTCAGATGACCCGTTCTTGTGTGTCGAGCATGTCAACGGCGATCTGGATTTCCTGCCAAAATCCGAGATCCGCGGCCTCAAGCTGATCAAGCCGATCGCGCCGCGACCGTTGCCGCAACCAGCGCTTGCCACCGAAGCCCTTCAGCCGGAGCGGATCCTGGGCATCGCACCCGACGCGGACTGGGACACCGTGCGCGCGGCCTATCGCGCGCTCGCCAAACGCTACCACCCAGACCGCTTCGCCGGCCTCGACCTGCCCCCGGAAGTCAACGACTATCTCGACGCCAAAGCCAAGCAAATCGGCCAGGCATTCCAATTGCTCAAATCAGCCCGCAACGGCACCCCATAATCCCAGAAGATCCAACCTGCCCGACGATGCATGCCCGACATTGCCTGCC
>CAZOGY010000111.1:0-11609 GCA_964579305.1 uncultured Hyphomicrobiaceae bacterium | reverse complement strand
GCTTCGGCCAGTGAGAGCGGCGCAATCGCTTGGGGGATCTCGTCAATGCGCGCGTTGGCCCTGCGGATCGCCGCCAACAGGGCTGCCGCCGCAGTGATCTTATCAGTCGTCGTCATGGCTTACCTCGTGCGTCCAAGGCGCATTCACAGCTTCGTCGCAGTCTCGCCTTGTCTTCGCGATTAAGGCAATGACCCTGTCGACCGATCGCGTTAGGAGTGATGCCTGACGCGACGGCCCCGGTTTGCTTTGAGCTGGTTTGCTTTGAGCTTGACCCAAGGGCCTGCGGCCCTGCTCTGGACCACGGAACGAAAGACAAGCACTCGACCATGTTGCGACATCGTTTCAGGACCGCCTCGCTGCACCAACTTACGGCTTGCCTCGTCCTGGTGGCATTCATTGCCGGGCTGGCGCTGCCGGCGTTGGCGCAGCAATGGACCTGGCCTTGGGAAACACAGACAGAACGTCCGCAGCAACGGCGCCAGCCCGTGCCACGGACGCGGCCCGATGACGGTGCACCGCAAGCACGATCGGGCGTCTGTCTGGATCTTGAGCGGCAATTGGCCAATCTGATCAACCAGGGGCGAACCGGCACCGATCCGATCGCGGAAGCCCGCCAGGCCATGCGTGAACAAAGCCGCCGCGTCCGGCAGTTTGACGCAAGGCTGGAGCGCTCGGGCTGCTGGGAAGAGTTCTTCTTTCAGCGCACATTGCGTAATACGCGCCAGTGCAACCGACTTGCCCGCCAACGCGAAAGCGCCATGCGCGCTTACGAGAGCGCGCGCGATATTGCCGAGAGCGGCTCGCAGAGCAATCGCCGCGAGGCCCAGGACCGCCTGCTACGCGCCTTGGCGCGCAACCGGTGCGGCAGCGCCTATGCGCGCGAGTGGAACAAGCGCAGTAATCAGTCGGTTTCCAATTTCTTTTTCCAGGATGAGGACCCCTATTCCGAACAGGATCGCAACACGTTCCAGGGCCTGCCTTTCGCAACATACCGGACTTTGTGCGTTCGCCTGTGCGATGGCTACTATTTCCCAATCAGTTTTTCGACATTGCCAAACTATTTCGGTCGCGATGCCGATGCCTGCCGCAATCGCTGTGCGGCCCCAACGGCGCTTTATTACCACCAGAACCCGGGCGGCAGTATCGACCAGATGGTTTCGGTCAGCGGCGGCGAACCCTACAAGGAACTCAAGACCGCGTTCTCGTATCGCAAACAATTCAAAAAGGGTTGCTCGTGCAAGCGCTCGGAATATGCGGAAAATGATGCCGACAGCGAGGATCCCGCTGCTGGCGCGCAAACCCGCGCTGAAGCGCCCAAGCGGGACGCACTTTCACCCGTGCGCTGATACAATGCGGGCTTTTGCAGTGTCAGGAGCATAAACCCGGAGAGCCAGGTGTCCGAGACATGGCCCTCTGATCATAAGGCGACGCGGTGCAAGCGGCATAGCCCGAACGCGACGGCCCGCCTCTTAATCAATTATGCAATCGGCACGCAATACGTCACAAATCCGCAATTCATTCGCGCTAGCGTTTGGAAAAAGTGATTTGCGCCAACCGCGTATTATGCGGGATCGGCGCAGCAAGAATGGCGCGAAGCTCAATGTCCAACCGGTCCGGGATCGGTGATCAGGGTGATCTCGGCGCGATGGCCTCGGTAGAACGGCTGTCGATAGAAGACTTGTCTGAAATTCGTTATATTCATGCCGCGGCGTTCAGGCTGGTCGCCGGACCATTTTTCTCCGAAGCTGTCATTTCAAGTTTCATCGGCGTGATCACCTCGCAGGCCTATGCCGACGGCATGATGGCAGCCATGCGCGATAACCGCTTGATCGGCGCCCGGATTGGCCGCGAACTGGTCGGCACGGTCGGCTGGTCCTATGGCGAAGACCACGGCGAAACCGCGCGGCTCCAGTGGCTGTTTGTCAGGCCGCTGTTCACCGACTGCGGCATTGGCCGCCGTCTGGTCCATGAAATTGAGACACTGGCGATTACAGCCGGTTTCCGTCAGATGTCGGTCCGGTCAACGGCAACCGCCGTCGGCTTTTTTGAGCGGATTGGCTATCACACGACATCGCACGGCGTCCGCACCCTGGGCCCCGGCCTCAACCTGCCGGTGACCTTCATGCGCCGCGCCCTCACGCTCCCTGAAGCGGGTAATTTCACCAAACACTGAAGCGCGCTACAGATCGTCCTGCATATCCCGCACAAACCGGGCAAGCCCCACCCGCCGCTCACGCCGCATGCGTTCGGCAATAAGGATCGCGTGCAACTGGGCCGCACTGACGTCCACGTTGGAATTGATGATCACGTAATCGTACTGCGCCCAGTGGCTGATCTCGTCGGCGGCACGCGACAACCGCTTGGCGATCACATCGTCGGCATCGAGCCCGCGTCCACGCAGCCGCGCCACTAGCGCATCGGCGGACGGCGGCAGAATGAACACGCGGACCAGATCGCGGGGCAACTTTTCAGACAGTTGCTGGGCCCCTTGCCAGTCGATGTCAAACAGGACATCGCCCCCTTCAGCCAAGCGTGCCTCGACCGGCGCGCGCGGCGTCCCATAGAAGTTGTCAAAGACCGACGCCCACTCCAGCAGTTCGCCGTTTTCGCGCATCGCCTCAAATGTCTCGCGCGAGTGGAAATGGTAATCAGCACCATCCACTTCCCCCACCCTTGGCGGACGCGTCGTCACAGAGATCGACAACGCGATGTTTGGGTCGGCCTGCAACAGCCGGCGTGCCAGCGTGGTCTTGCCCGCCCCCGATGGCGATGACAGCACAAGCAGCAGGCCGCGACGCGCAATCCCGGTTGCCAGCTCTTGCGGGTTCGCAGTCTGAAGGGTTGCCTCTGCGCGCCCGTCACTCAATGTTTTGCACCTGCTCTCGCACCTGATCGATCAACGTCTTCAGTTGCAGACCAATTTCCGTGATGCCCGGATCATTGGCCTTTGCACAAAGCGTATTGGCCTCCCGGTTGAACTCCTGCGTCAAGAAATCGAGACGTCGCCCGACCGGTTCATCGCGCTGCAACAACTCACGCGCGCTCGCGACGTGACTTTCCAGCCGTTTCACCTCTTCTTCGATGTCAGCCTTGGTGGCCAGGATCGCAGCTTCTTGGTGCAACCGATCCGGGTCGAGCCGCATCGCTTCGTTCTCAAGGATGCGCGCGATCTGACCGGCGAGCCGCGCCCGGATTGCTTCCGGTGTCCGAGACGGATGGGTTGCCGCTGCCGCCGTCAAAGCCGCAATGTCATCGATGCGTTCCGAGACGATCGCTCGCAATCGCGCCCCCTCTTCGCCGCGCGCGACGACCAGCGCTGAAATCGCGGCATCGAGATCGGCCAGAATTGCATCTTTGGCGTCAGCGACAGGATCGGCCCCATCGTCAGGCTCCGCGGCATCGATCACACCGCGCAGCGCTAACAGGTTTTCCGCCTGCACCGGCGCAGCCCCGATCCGATCGCGCAGGCTTTCCGCTTCGGCCACAAACATTTCCAGCACATCGCGATTGATCTTCAACGCGGGGGCCGACTTATCCGCCTTGATCTCAAGCTGTACCGAAACCGACCCGCGTGACAGCGCGGCCGTCAGCCTCTTGCGGATCTCTGGCTCCAGGCGTTCTGCCCCATTCGCCAAACGCAAGCGTACATCAAGCCCGCGCGCATTCACGCTGCGCAGTTCCCAGGTCCACGTCGCACCATCGCTGCTGCCACCAGCGCGTCCGAAACCGGTCATGCTTTTGGTCGTGCCGGTCATGTGGGGGTGTCCATCAGGGCCTGACGCTCCTTGATTCGTTATCGGCCGGACCCCAGAGCGCAACGCTTTGTTGTGCCAGCCCCGTGCCGTGCGCTGCAAACGTCGCCAAGCAAGCGGCCGAGACGGAACTTACCGGCGCTGCGAGGGCTTACGGCTCGGCAGCGGCACCGGCCCCTCGCCAGTCTCGCCGTTATTCACGATCTTAATCGTCGAAACACGTTTTGGTCGCACCGTGGTCGGCTCAACCTTGGCGTCGCTGGCCGCCTGTGGATTTGGGATCTGCCCATCCTGCCCTGCCCGTGCGGCTTTGGCCACCGCGGCCGCTTTCTCCGCCCGCTCGCGTGCTCTGATCTCGCGCTCGATCTTACGCCACTTGACGACGTTCGCGTTGTGGCCGCTCAAAGTCGACGCAAAGAAATGGCCGCCACGCCCGTTGGCCACGAAATATAGGTCGTCCGTTTCGGCCGGATTGAGAACGGCCTCAAGCGCCGCGCGGCCGGGATTGCAGATCGGCGTCGGTGGAAGGCCCTTGATCGTGTAGGTATTGTGCGCTGTCGGTTTGCGGATCTGGCTACGCAGGATCGGTTTCGACCAATCCACATCGCGCCCGTAGATACCATAAAGGATCGTCGGATCGGATTCGAGCCGCATGCCCTTGCGCAACCGATTGATAAAGACCGACGCAATGCGCTTTGGATCGTCGTCAGGGCCCATCTCGCGTTGGACAATCGAGGCGAGAATCACCGCTTCTTCAGGTGTCTTTACGGGCAAATCCGGCGCGCGCGCCGCCCACAGTTCAGCTAAAACGCGCTCCTGCGCCTCACGCATGCGTTCGATGACGTCTGCCCGGCTCATGCCCTTGCGAATGTCGAACGTTGCCGGAAGCAGGCTGCCTTCCGCTGGAGGCTCTTCGATCTCACCAACCAGCCGCGTTTCGCGTTCGAGGCGCCGCAGAATCGCATTCGTTGTCCAGCCCTCGGGGAATGTGAGGAAGGACGGGATCGAACGCCCGCGCGCCAAAATGTTGATTATGTCGTCGATGCTGGCCCCGGCAGGCAATTCATAGCGCCCCGCCTTGAGCAGCAAACGCTTATCGCCTTCGAAGCGCTGCATCGCCGCGCGGCTCATGTAGCGGGCCACGAAAAGCCGTTCGGAATTGACAAAACCCGCATGCCGCAAACGCTCCGCAATCGTGCGCGTCCCATCGCCAGATTGCACCGAAAACACACGCGCCTGCGCCGTCGGGCCTGGTGCCCGCGAGGATTGATCGAACCACACAATGCCCGCTGCCAGACCGCTGAAGCCGAGAAACATCAACGTCAGCACGGCGCTTAAAAGCCGCATGGAACTGGACATCTCGCGCGTTTTGCGGGCCCGCTTGCGCCGTTGCGTCGGCCTTGTCGCCTCCGCACCGGCATAGGCATTTTCCAGCACAGCCCTCGGCCGCTTGCCGCCACCGCCGCGCTTGCCGTTCCTGTCGCGTCGTTCAGCCAACGTCTTCTGCCTCACCCCCGCGTTGCACCAGCTTGCCGCCGTGCAAAGACCCTTACGACGGGCAGCCCACTCGCGCCCGCGGCGCGGACGTTACTGGAAAATGTGGCCGAATGCGCGCGGCAATCGCCAACGCGCCCTTCATCATGACCGCCCGCACGCTCAAGCGATTCGTTTGCCACAATCGCGGCATGGCCGTTCAGTCAGTGCCGGCGAGCTGCCCTGCCAACAAGTCAGGCAACGCGCCGCATGATCAGCGACGCATTCGTCCCGCCGAAGCCAAACGAGTTCGACAATACGGTGTCGATGGTCCGCGTTTTTGCGGTGTTCGCCACAAGATCGAGCCCGGTTTCGACCGATGGCGCTGCCAGGTTGATTGTCGGTGGTGCAATGTTGTCGCGGATCGCGAGCAGCGAAAACACGGCTTCGACCGCCCCCGCAGCCCCGAGCAAATGCCCAATCGCCGACTTCGTCGATGACATCGCGATGCCGCCAGCCTCATCGCCCAGCAACCGCTCAACCGCGCCCAATTCGATTTCATCGCCCAGCGGCGTCGATGTCCCGTGCGCGTTGATGTAATCGAGATCGGCGGCCGAGATGCCCGCATTGCGCAGAGCTTTTTGCATGCAGCGATAGGCGCCGTCGCCATCAGACGCCGGAGCGGTGATGTGATATGCGTCGCCCGACAGGCCATAGCCAATGACCTCGCCGTAGATATTCGCCCCGCGCGCCTGCGCACGCTCAAGCGTCTCAAGCACGACAATGCCGGCGCCCTCCGCCATCACGAAGCCGTCGCGATCCTTGTCGTAGGGCCGCGATGCCGCCGTCGGATTGTCATTGAAGTGCGTCGACAGCGCCTTTGCTGACGAAAAACCCGCAATCGCCAGACGGCAGATCGGGCTTTCGGTTCCGCCAGCGATCATGACTTCCGCATCGCCGAGCGCGACCAGCCGTGCAGCATCGCCAATCGCGTGCGCGCCCGTGGAACAAGCGGTCACGACGGCATGGTTCGGCCCCTTAAACCCATGCTTGATCGAAACATAGCCTGACGCGAGATTGATAAGCCGGCCGGGAATAAAGAATGGACTGACGCGCCGCGGGCCCTTTTCGGCAAGCAGCAGCGAGGTCTCTGCAATACCCTGCAGACCGCCGATACCCGAGCCGATCAAAACCCCGGTTTCATCTTTGTCGGCTGCGCTCAGATCACTGAGACCGGCGTCCGCGATGGCTTGGTCAGCCGCCGACATTGCAAAGACGATGAAGTCGTCGACCTTGCGCTGCTCTTTGGGTTCCATCCAGTCGTTTGGATTGAAAGCGTGTGCATCATCGCTTTCACGCGGCACGAAACAGGCAATTTGCGAAGCCAGATCTGAAACATCGAACGCCTCGACCCGGCGGGCGCCGCTCTTGCCCGCCAGCAGCCGTTGCCACGTTGGTTCAACGCCGCAGGCCAGTGGTGTTACAAGACCCAAACCTGTGATGACGACACGTCGCATGTCACAATCCGCTTTCCCAATGCGTGCCGAAGACGGATGGCACAAACCCGCGCGGGCCATCGCTGCGCGGGTTCATTCGTCCACCTGAAGAGCGCAACTGCCGCCGCGCACGGACCAAAGCAAGCAGCATCAGATCAGCGCCGTTCCGCGGTGCGGATGTCTGATAACCGCTTGGCTGCCGCAAACTTAGGCTTGGTTCGCGTTCTTTTCGAGGAACTTCACCGCGTCACCAACCGTCAAGATGTGCTCAGCCGCATCGTCCGGAATCTCGCATCCAAACTCTTCTTCGAACGCCATAACGAGTTCGACCGTATCAAGGCTGTCTGCGCCGAGATCGTCGATGAACGATGCTTTTTCGGTCACTTTTTCTGCGTCGACGCCAAGATGCTCGACGACGATCTTTTTCACACGTTCCGCGATATCGCTCATTTCTCGAAGTTCCTCGGGCTCTCGTTGCTAGATGGAATGCGGGATCGAACCGGGGCCGTCTTCACGACGCGGTGGCCGGTTTCAAGCTGGTCTTTTGGTTGATGGATAGGACGCAAACGCGCCTGGCATCGCCAGTGGCGATGCGCAGCAATCCCCCAGCGAGCGCCGGTAGCATAGCTCCCTGCCGAACGCTAGCGGTGCAAACGCTGTCGTCATGGCATCACCATACCGCCGTTCACGTGGAGCGTCTGACCGGTCACATAACGCGCACCGTCGCTGGCCAGATAAATCGTACACGCCGCGATATCCTCGGGCGTGCCAAAGGTGTTGGCCGGGATCGCATTCATGATCTCAGCCGTCTGCTTTTCATTGAGGACATCGGTCATCGCCGTTTTGATAAAGCCCGGCGCAATGCAGTTGGCCGTGATCCCACGCGACGCGACTTCACGCGCCAGCGATTTCGTCATGCCGATCATGCCCGCCTTCGAGGCGGCATAGTTGCCCTGACCCGGGTTCCCAATGATGCCGCTGACCGACGAGATATTGATGATACGCCCATAGCCGGTGCGTGCGCGCATCATCAACCGGGCGGCCGCGCGCATAAGAACGAACGTCGAGGTCAAGTTCACCGCGATCACGTCGTCCCACTGATCATCTTTCATGACCATGAACAGATTGTCCTTGGTCATGCCGGCATTGTTGACCTGGATATCAAGGCCGCCAAGGGCCTCGACAGTCCGATCCACCAGCGAGTTGACGGCCTCGCGATCGGCCAGATCGCACGGCACCACCGCGACGCGCTCGCCTAGATCGGCGGCCAGCTCATTGAGCTTGTCTTCGTTCCGGCCCGACAAAGCCACCGTCGCACCCTGCGCATGCAATGCGCGTGCGATCGCACCGCCGATACCACCGGTCGCCCCCGTCACCAGGGCCTTGCGGTCAGTCAACTCAAACATGGGTTCCTCTCGTGTCGGTGTGCTGAGGGCCGATCCGTTGTCGGTTCTGGCGCCAAGCGGACCGTGAGATGCGCGCTATCAAGTGTGGCACGTCTCGGTCCCGGCAATGCGCGTTTGCTTTTTGCGCTTACGGTGCCGTTGCTTCGCCTCTTAGAGCTTCGGCGAGGGCTGCGATAGTGTCGGGACTGCCAGCAGAAAACGTCTCCGCGTCGCCGTATGACCGGCGCACAAGACCGGCAAGAACCTTTCCGGCGCCGAGTTCCACAAATTGAGTGACGCCGGCGGCCTGGAGCGCAAGGACGGTCTCACGCCAACGAACGGTTGCGGTGACTTGCGTCACGAGGCCGCTGCGGATCACGTCAGGGTCCTGGGTCGGTGTCACAGAGACATTGGGAACCAGCGGCACCGCAGGCGCCGCGATTTCTGTTTCAGCCAAAGCTTTGGCCATCACGTCGGCCGCCGGCTGCATGAGCGAGCAGTGAAACGGCGCGGACACCGGCAACGGAACAGCGCGCCGTACACCATGCGATTTTGCGATCTCGGGCACCCGATCCGCCGCCGCCTTATGACCCGACAAAACCACTTGTGCTGGTTCATTGTCGTTGGCGACCTCGAGGACGTCATCGCCGGCGGCTTGTTTTGCGATTGCCGTTGCCGTCTCAAGATCGGCTCCGAGCAGCGCAACCATGGCGCCCACACCCACCGGTACCGCCTCCTGCATCGATTGCCCACGCAACCGCAGAAGCCGCGCCGCATCCGATACCGACAACGCACCCGCCGCCGTCAATGCCGAATACTCTCCAAGCGAATGGCCGGCCACAAACTGGGCTGTCTGCGCCAACGCCACGCCATGCTCGCGCTCCAAAACACGCGCTGCGGCTACCGATACGGCCATCAAAGCCGGCTGGGCATTGGCGGTCAGCGTCAGTGTTTCTTTCGGCCCCTCAAACATCGTGGCCGACAGCTTTTCGCCGAGCGCGTCATCAACTTCCTGCAAAACCTCGCGCGCGCAGGTGAACGCCTCGCTCAGTTCCTGGCCCATACCAACATCCTGGCTGCCCTGACCGGGGAAGATGAATGCGATGGACATGTCTGCTCCAAGGCGTGTGAGGTCGCGCGGCACGTTGAGACGCGCAGATGGTGGCGCCAAATGCACCGATCTGCGCGAGTTGTTAATGCGGGCTTTAGGCATGGTGCTTCGCCGGCTGTCAAGCAAGCGTCACAAACGTTCCCGTAGCCACGCCCATCATAAGGCAGCCGCAACGCGTTGGTGAGCGTGCTTTGGATGCCCCGATGGCTTTGCAAGTGCGAAATGGCTTGAGTTTTCCGCGGAAATCCGTATCAACGCGGCTTCTGCTCCGATTGAAGGCTGAATGGGAACAGCGCCAACAGCGCTGGCGGCATGCCGCAGTCCCGGTGTCTTCGCTCTTTCGGGTCGTTGTCAGGGCCTCGCGCGAACGCGCCACGGCCCGCACGAGGCTTTGCATCGGGGCGACAATCAAACGGTTCCAACGGACCACACGAGGCCCGCGCAATGGCGCTATACGAACACGTCTTCCTCGTCCGACAGGACGCTTCCCAAGCGCAAGTTGAAGCGCTGACCAACGAATACAAACAAATCATCGAAGAAGCCGGCGGCACGATTGGCAAGGTCGAGTACTGGGGCGTGAAATCGCTCACGTACAAGATCAAGAAAAACCGCAAAGCGCATTTTTCGCTGCTGAATGTCGACGCCCCCCACGAGGCGATTCTCGAAATTCAACGCCGTCAACGGCTGTCGACCGATGTCCTGCGCGAACTCACCATTCGCGTGGATGAGCACGAAACTGCGCCATCGATCATGATGCGCAAGCCCGATCGTGACGAGCGCGGCGGCCGTGGCGGTCGTGGCGGTGGCCGCGGGGGACGCGACCGTGATCGCGGAGATCGTGATCGTGGTGGTGACCGTGGGGGAGATCGTGGTGACCGCGGAGATCGTGGTGATCGCGGCGGTTCGACCTTCCGCGCCAAACCGGATGGCGGCCCACGCGACAGCTAACGGGCAACGCCAGCTCCGCACCCGTCACCTCGCTTCACTCCGAATGATCGCTTCAAACCACCGAGCACCATGACCAGTATTCACCAGCTTCCCATGCGCCGGCCGTTTCACCGCCGCCGCAAAACTTGCCCGTTCTCCAGCGATAACTCGCCCAAAATCGACTATAAGGACGTGAAACTTCTGGGCCGCTACATTTCCGAGCGTGGCAAAATCGTGCCAAGCCGGATCACCGCAGTCTCGACCAAGAAACAGCGCGAACTGGCCCGGGCCATCAAACGCGCACGCTTCCTGGGCCTGTTGCCCTACGTGATCAAATAATCACGTCCATTCAGAAACGCGACCGTCTCAGCCCACGGTCAACATAAGGTTGGGGCCAGCGTCGACTGGTCTCTAACCGCCTCAGCGCGGGACAGCTACGGCCATGAGATTCACACTGCCGATTGCGATACTTTCCGGGCTTGCAGCCGCAGTTCTTTTTGTTGCTGCGGCCACGCCCGGCGCGGGCCCGTTTGGCCTGTTTCTAAGCCTGCTGATTGCGCCGCTCCCGATCGCCGTTGCCGGGTTTGGCTGGGGCTGGACGACAGCGTTGGGCGGCCTAATTGTGGGCAGCCTCGTCCTCATTCCCGTCTCAGCACCTGTAGGCATTGCCGCTTTCGCGGTCGTGGTTGCACTGCCAATGGTCGTGTCGACCTATCTCCTGTCCCTGAACCGGGATTGGCGCTCCGACGACGGTCAGATTTGGGTCCAGTGGTACCCCATCGGCCACGTGCTGGTTGCCGTTGCCGTTTGGTCCGCGCTTGTTGCAACAGCCGGCGTGATTATGATTGGCGGGGATCTGGAAACGCTGACAGCGCAAATGCGCGCCACCCTGGAGCGTTTTTTTGCTGCGCAAACACAATTGCCTGATGGTGTGCGCCGGGCATTGACGCCTGAGGAAATGGACCGGCTGGCCGCGATCCTGGCGCGCATGACGCCCGGTGCACTGTCGATTGGCTTGTTCTTCATCAGCAGCTTCAGCCTGTGGCTTGGCGCAAGCATCGCTGCGCGGTCCGGCCGCCTGCAACGCCCCTGGCCGGATTTTGCCACGATCGTTCTGCCGCGCATCATGCCGCTTATGTTTGCGGCCGCTGCCGGCTTGTCTTTCGCCGACGGTCTGACGGGTCTGATCGCCTCCGGTTTCGCCTGGAGCTTGTTCCTCGTCTACATGCTTGTCGGCATCGCCATGGTGCATCAGTTGACGCGCGGGCAAGCGCTGCGCCTGCCAGCACTCATCGCGATGTATTTCGCGGTGTTTTTTCTCAATCCCTATTCCGGCTTCATTCTCGCAATGGCGGCGCTGGCCGAACCAATCTGGCCGTTCAAACGCCGTCAGCTCGAAGACGCGCCGCAACCTGTCCAACCGGGCCCTCCGCCAGGGACACCACCATCCGGACATGGTCCCGGA
>CAZOGY010000110.1:0-11924 GCA_964579305.1 uncultured Hyphomicrobiaceae bacterium | reverse complement strand
GAGGAAACCGCGGCCTGGAAAGACCGTCTCGGGTTGGCGTGATCCTAGGCTGGATCGCCCGTTGACCCGGACGCCACCACATGCCCAATTCCCGCTGAGCAACACAACGCGCGAGATCCGTCATGACCGACCTGATTGCCCCGCGGCGCAAATCGATCCCCGTCGATGTCGGCGGTGTGACCGTCGGCGGCGACGCACCGGTCGTCGTCCAGTCGATGACCAACACCGACACTGCTGACATTGGCGCGACCGTCAATCAGGTGGCGGCCCTGGCCCGTGCCGGCTCAGAACTCGTACGCATCACGGTTGACCGCAACGAAGCCGCCGCCGCCGTCCCCCATATCCGTGACCAGTTGCGCAACTTCGGCGTCACTGTGCCGATCGTCGGCGACTTCCACTACATCGGCCACAAACTTCTCGCCGATCACCCCGCCTGCGCCGAAGCGCTCGACAAATACCGGATCAACCCGGGCAACGTCGGGTTCAAAAACAAAAAGGACACCCAGTTCAGCGCGATCGTCGAAAAGGCGCTGGAGTACGACAAGCCCGTGCGCATCGGCGGCAACTGGGGCTCGCTCGACCAGGAGTTGCTCACGCACTTGATGGACGAGAACGCCAAGAGCGCCACACCGATGGATGCGCGCGCCGTCATGCACGAAGCGATCGTGCAATCCGCCCTGCTATCAGCGGACCGCGCGGTGGAACTCGGCCTGCCCAAGGACCGGATCATCATTTCCGCCAAGGTGAGCCAGGTCCAGGATCTTGTCAGCGTCTACACGATGCTCGCCAAACGCTGCGATTACGCCCTGCACCTGGGCCTGACCGAAGCGGGCATGGGCTCCAAGGGCATTGTCGCCTCCTCTGCGGCAATGGGAATCCTGCTGCAAAACGGCATTGGCGACACCATCCGATACTCGCTGACGCCCGAGCCCGGCGGCGACCGGACTGTGGAGGTCCAGGCCGCGCAGGAGCTGTTGCAGACCATGGGCCTGCGGTCATTCGTGCCGATTGTCACCGCGTGTCCAGGCTGTGGGCGCACGACGTCGACCGTGTTCCAGGAGCTTGCCAAGGACGTCCAAACCATGATCCGCGAGCGCATGCCCGAATGGCGCGAGCGCTATCCTGGCGTTGAAGGGCTGAATTTCGCGGTCATGGGCTGCATCGTGAACGGCCCGGGCGAGAGCAAACACGCCGATATCGGCATTTCGCTGCCAGGCACCGGCGAACAACCGGCCGCCCCCGTCTTCATCGATGGCCAAAAAGCCATGACCTTGCGCGGCCCCAACATCGCCGCCGAGTTCAAAACCATTGTCGAGGACTACATCGAACGCCGCTTCGGCGACGGCGGAACCCCGGCCTCTAACGCCGCCGAATAGGGGCCGTTGCTGCCCCGCCCCACACCATCTGATTCCCGCGGGCCACACTGTGGCGGGTAAGTGCGCAAGGCAGGACGCGCGCGCTCGCAGGGTGCGGGGCAAATCAGCGATAATGGCAACTCTGAGACGCGTGTTAGCACCCGCTTAATCTTCTTCTTTGAGTCTCCAAACCAATCGCGCCCGGGGCCGCCTCCGGGCCATAACCGTTTGCAGCCATCGGAGCCTCCATGAGCCGCCCTGCCCCCTTCCGCCACGCGGTCACCACGTGCGCGGCGTTTGCCGGCGTCGCATCGCTTGCAGCCTTCATCACTGTAACCACCGCGCCAAAGGCCAACGCGCAATTGTTCGGTTATGCCAGCGGCCGCAACGTCGTCAGCTTTCCAAAATCCTATGCCGCCGGCCAAATCATCGTCAGCTTCCGGGACCGGCGCCTGTACCACGTCACCCGCCGCGGCCGCGCAACGAGCTACCCGATCGCGGTGCCAAAACCATCGGCACGTTGGTCTGGCGTTTTGCGCGTATCCATGAAACGCAAAAACCCGTCGTGGACGCCAACGCCGACCATGCGCCGGCGCAATCCGAACCTGCCTGTCACAGTGCCTGGCGGTCATCCACGCAATCCGCTCGGCAACCGCGCGCTCTATCTCGGCTCCACACTCTATCGAATCCACGGCACGGACGCGCCCTGGACAATTGGCCAGAACGTCTCGCAGGGTTGCGTACGCATGCACAATTCGCACGTGGCCGAGCTGTACAATCGGGTCCGCGTCGGCACGCGTGTGACGGCCACGTATAAAAGCTATGTCGGGCGCACGGGCTATGCCTTCAACGCACCCACCGCCGGTTCGGCCCCGTCAGACAGCGGCTGGCAGCGCCGCATCACGCGCGGTCTTTGAAGAGACTGGGGTCCGCGTTCGGCGCATCGCGCCGCTGGCATGAGCCGCTATTCGGCGGATAAGCAACGATTTTTTGAAATGCCGGCCCTGTGCCGGCATTTTTTGCATCTTTCCACGGCCCCGACCTTGCCCAAGTTGCATCTCAGCCAAGCTCGTGGAAGCTGCGGCCGGCGATCAACCGAGCCACGGACCCACGCTCACTTTGGATGGATTGCGCACCATGTTGAACACAGTCACCCCGGCAGCCCGTATCTTCAGCGGCCTTGTCGTTGCCATCGTCAGCCTTGCTGCCGGTTTGAACGGACCAGCCGCTGCCCAGTCCACCCGGACAAACGTGTATAACCCGTCGATCCAGATGGGTCTCAAGGCCGCCGGCGTTCTCAATCCGGCCGTTGAAACGTTCAAGAAGCGTGATCTCGACCTGGCCCTCGATCTGTATCGGGCAGTCTACAGTGGCGGCGCGCGCCAACCGGACGAACCCGCCAAGATCCGCGCCTTTCGCAGGCTTTTGCGGAAATACGCGGCCTACCGCATAGACAAGCGGCACGAGGGCCGAACGATTCGCGTTCCTTCGCGCTTCATCACAAGACGGAAAGACCTGGGCAATACGCAGACGTTTCACCGTGCCCCAGGCTACGAGGCGGAAATCTACACCTACCGTTTTCCGCTCAAGAACAATCCACCCAGTGAAATGTTGCGCAACTCCTTCACGCGCGCCCGCAACGCAAATATTCTGAACTTCTTCCAATCCAATCGGGCATTCGTTGCCAATCTCCACGATGCCCGGCTTTCGTCACTGACCGGCAAGCCTTATTTGAAGATGCGCTATTTGCGCACGTTTACAAAAGACGGCTACATCACGGGTCTTTATATCGTTTTCAATCGCGTAAAGCCGCCGCGCGATTTTGAGGTGCCGGACTTTCTCAAACCGCTGCAAACCTTTTGGACCCCGCCTTCAGATCTGGGCACGCGTCTGTCCGCCGCCTACGGCCAACCAACGACCCCTCTCGATACCTGGACTGAAAAACAGGGCCTGGAAGCCGATCAGCGCGCAGAACTCGCCGAAATCTTCACGAAATTCGGCAATCAACCGCCGCAGGCTGAAATTGACGCCATCGTGCGCGGATGGATTTGGCGCCGGATGTTTGGCACAATGGCTCAGCAGATCGTGCGCCATTTTGAGGCGACCAACCGCTGGCATACCGTGAAAATTGCCGACTGCCAGACGCCGCGCGACACCGAGGGCAAACCCTACCGCGATGTCAGGATCGTTTTTGCAACAAACCGCACCGTGCGTGATGGTCTGAAAAACGAAACGCCGAACGCGCGCAGTTGGTTTGGGACCGAGGCCGATCGCGCAAACACGCTAGAGGTGGGTTGCGCCTATATCTCGGTGCCGCTCGCTCCCGAAACACACACGCTGCTTCCGACGCAATTCCAGGCCGGCTGGCTATCTGACCCCGCGCCACTGCCCGCTGACGACGCCAAACTCTTCCGGGTGCTCAGAGTAAAGCACCTGGATACGGTGCCCGCCACCGCATCGGCACAACGCCTGATCCTCGATGACACAGAGCGTCGCCAATACGATAACGAACGCCGCGCACTGGTTTTCATCCACGGCTACAATACGTCGTTTGAAAACGCTCTACTGCGGATCGCCCAGTTTGCGGCTTCGATAAACTATCCCGGCCGGGTCTATTTGTTTAGCTGGCCATCCGCCGAACAGACCCGCAAATACATGTCCGATATGGAAAGCGCGGAACGGTCCGAGACACACTTATCCGGGTTTCTGCGGGCTTTGTTCCGCGACCGCGCTATTCGGACCCTCGACGTGATTGCCCACTCGATGGGCTCACAATTGACCATCCGTGCGCTCGGCGATCTCCGCGATCTTTTCTACGCCCGCGACGACATTTCGCTTGGCCAATTGATCTTCGCCGCATCGGACGTGTCGCCGGACGTCTTTACCGAAAAGATGCGCGAGATCAGTTATCTGGCTTCAGGCATCACGCTTTACGGGTCGGTCAAGGACAAGGCGCTTTTGTTTTCGCAAACCTTGCGCGGTGCTCAAAAGCGGCTCGGACAGCTTGTTGCGCGCAATGAAGTCGAATTCAATTCCGAAAAGCTCAACGTGATCGACGCAACAACCCCCTCGAACATTTGCAATGGCTGGGGCTATGCCGATATCGAACACAACTATTTTGGTTCGAACCCGGCATTACTGACCCACATCCAAAGTGTTCTGGACCAGCGAACCGGCGCCGTGAGAACGCGTTTGCGCCAGATCTATCGCAAACTCATTCGAACCCGCGGTGTCCGCAAAACACTTGAACTGCCGGAGCCGGAGTGCTGGTGGAACCCATTTGCCAGTTCAGGCCAGGCCGAGGCATCACAACCGGCACAATAAACGCGTTTTCACACGACAGTGCCGCCGGCTGAGTTGTTTCAGCCGGCAACTGAGAGGCGTCTGCGGCACGCAGCCACGAAAGCGTGTCGCATGAAATGCGCCTCGCTTTAGCTCTGTTGCGCCCGCGGGCCGGTGGCCCTCCGCGGGGGCGGGCCGTTTTCGTGTCGTTGTTTCGAACACGAACATCGATGGCCCGAGCCGCTTTGCGGCCTTGTGGCGTGAATCCGATTGGATGCGACATGCATTAACCACGCCTGACCTGTCGCCCGATGATGAGCGACAGGTCGTGCACCGCTCAAGATTGAGAGCCAAAGCACCGCGGATTTTCCGGCCGGCTTTAGAAGCCCACTTGATCGCCGCCCTTGAGCGCCAGGATTTCACGCGCCTCGTCGGGCGCGGCAATCTCAAGCCCAAGCCCTTCGACGATCTGCCGAGCAAGCCTCACCTGCTGCGCATTGCTCTCTGCAAGTTTGCCTGGCCCCGCCCACAGCGAATCTTCCAGCCCCACGCGAACGTTTCCGCCCATCGACGCGGCCATCGCGGCAATCGAAAGCTGGTGCCGGCCAGCGCCGAGAACGCTCCAGCGATAGTCATCGCCAAACAGCCTGTCCGCGGTGCGTTTCATATGTGCCACGTCTTCAGGATGCGGGCCGATCCCGCCGAGGATACCGAACACCGACTGAACAAAAAACGGCGGCTTGATGATGCCACGATCCGCCATATGCGCAAGCGTATAAAGGTGGCCGATATCATAACATTCCACCTCAAATCGCGTGCCATTATTTGCACATTCCGTGAGAATATATTCAATGTCGGCAAACGTGTTCTTGAAGAAACCCGTTTTCGAGCCGGCCAAATACTCCCGCTCCCATTCATGCTTGAAGTTTTGATACTTCTCAAGCATCGGATAGAGGCCGAAATTCATCGTGCCCATGTTCAGGCTGGCCACCTCGGGCTTGAAGACCGTTGCCGGTTTCGCCCGCTCTTCGACCGTCATGGTCATCGCACCGCCAGTCGTAATATTAATGACGGCATCGCAGCGCTGTTTAATGACTTGCAAAAACGGCGAAAACGCTTCGGGACGTTGATCCGGCTTTCCCGTTTCTGGATCGCGGGCATGCAAATGGACAATCGCCGCGCCAGCCTCCGCAGCGCCGATCGCGGCATCAGCGATTTCCTCAGCCGTGACCGGCAAATGCTCCGACATGGTCGGTGTATGGATCGATCCAGTTACGGCGCATGTGATGATCACTTTGCGTTTCGCTGCCATTCTGACGCGTCCTCTCTTGGCTTTGGTTTTTTGCTGACTTGGCGCGTGCGCCCATGGCCGACGAGACCTTTAGGGCACCGCTCCTTTATCAGGCTCTGACAGTTTCAAGCTTGTCCCACAAAAAGGTCACGCCGTGCCCAGGTCGGTCCGGCGCAATAGCTTTGCCGTCGCGCATCTCCATCGGCGTTTCGATGTAATTGTCCAGGCCAAATCCGTGCGCCTCCAAGTACGATCGGTTCGCACAGGCGGCCAGAAGATGGACCGTGATGTCGTGCGCCCCGTGCGATGTGACGGGTAAGTTGTAGGCCTCAGCCAGCGCAGCAATTTTCATGAATGCCGTCACACCACCGCAATTGGTGACGTCCGGCTCGGGATACGTGACACCGCCAGCCGCGATCATCTGCTTGAATTCCCAAACAGAACGGAAGTTTTCGCCAGTTGCAATCGGCACCCCGCCTTCACGGAGAATTCGGACATGGCCGGCCACATCCTCTGGGATCGTCGGCTCCTCCAGCCAGACGAGATCCACCTCCTGCAGGGCGCGCGCACGCCGGATCGCTTCATCGGCCGTCCATTTCATATTCGCATCCGTCATGAGCGCAAAATCATCGCCCAGATGTTGGCGCATCGCCCGGCCACGCGCCACATCCTCGCCCATGACATCGCGACCGGATTTGTATTTGATTGCCCGAAAACCCTTCTTCAGATTTTCGTCGGTCTGGCGCAGCAGGTCATCGACGGACAACTCAAGATCAATTCCGCCTGCATAACACGGCACAGCATGGTCATAGCCACCGAGAAGTTTATAGAGCGGCAAACCGGCGCGCTTTGCTTTCAAGTCCCAAAGCGCAATATCAAAAGCCGAAAGCGCAAGGACCGTAGGACCGCCGCGCCCGCCATAATGCAAGGCCCACCAGATATCCTGCCAAGCCTTTTCGATGAGATCGGCGTCTCTGCCACGGCAGATTTCGGCGATGTCGCGGGCAAGTGTCTCATAGATCGCACTGCCATTACGCCCCGTCGTATAGGTATACCCAACCCCCGACTGGCCATCGCCATCAATAATCTCACAGGTGACGAGTTCAAATGCCGTCATAACGCCGTGGGTTGAGTCGGTCAGCGCGACATCCAAAGGAATTCGATAATAGCCGATCCGCAGATCCTGAATCACAGCCATCTTCAAACGTCCCGGTAGGATTTTTGCGCTCGCTTGTGAGCCACAAGTGCGGCCAGACGATCATCGCGCCAACGCGTCTTGTCGGCAACGTGCTCTTGAGATGGCACGGGCCCCCAGCTTTCCGCGACGCGCTTGCGGTTTTCCGCGTTCCAGATATCCTCCGTGACCGGGAGTTCCGATAGTTTCAAAAGTGTCGGGCCGTAACGTTCGCAATAATCGGGAATACCGCCCGGCGCATTCAATTCAATCGTCTCAATTGGCCCCATAAAGGCCCACCGCAAGCCCAGGCCGTCGCGAATGGTCTTATCCAGGTCCTCCGCTGTCACATAGCCCTCGCCAATCAAACGAAAGGCCTCCGACAGCAGAACGGCTTGCATCCGATTCAAAATGAAGCCGTCGATTTCCTTTTTGACTTCAATCGGCACCTGTCCGACCGCATCGTACATTGCCCGCGCGCGAGCAACCGTCTCCGGCGCCGTCCACGGCGCACCACACAATTCGACGATAGGAACGGTATGCGGCGGGTTGACCGGATGCGCGATCAGGCAACGCGCGCGCCCTGCCAATGCCTCTGTGAAGCGAGACGCCACGATTGCTGAGGACGACGAAGCAAGGATCGTGTCGTCTGGTGCGGCCGCATCCAGCGCGCGAAAAAGATCAATCTTGACGTCGACGCGTTCAGGGCCGTTTTCTTGAACGAGGTCGACATTGGCCACCGCGTCTTCCAACGACTGGGCAACGCGAAGCCGTTTCGCGGCGGCATCGGCATCACTGACAAGACCGTGCGCCACAAGATCGTGCAGCGACGCAGCGATTTGCCCTGGCGCAGCCTGGAGCGCCTCGGCGTTTGCGTCCCAAAGCGTCACATCCCAGCCAGCGCGCGCAAACACATTGGCCCACGCGCGCCCGATCAATCCCACACCAATCACCGCCGCAGCCGGCATGCCAACCTCCCCGTGTTCTGTTTTCGCACGAGCAGGCTAGGCCACCGAACAACGCCTGGAAAGGCGCAGCATCACATCGGCAGGATTTGCGTGAAGATCAGGACCAGACCCGCGACCGAGGCAAGAAACGCAAGGGTCCGCAGCCAGGGCACACCTAGGACGTAGATAACGGCGTGAGCCACGCGGCCCCAGAAAAAGAGCTGCGCACCCAAGACGGTCATCGCGTTTGAAACACCCACTTCCCGTGCGGCAAACACGAGGATCGCGAACAACACCAGGTTTTCCAGCAGGTTCCGATGAGCGCGCACCGCCCGACCGGCCCAGCCCGCCACCGCCGGCATGTCCTCGCGGTTGCCTGCGAGCTTCGGCACCCCGACCTCAAGTACGTTACCCAGAAGCGCGATCAACATCAGCACGATGGTCAGCGCGACCGACCAAGTCAGCAATTCCAATTCCGGACTCATGACGCTTTAATCCCTTGAAGACGCACGGTGCCGACCACGCAGCCTGATCGGAACCGTGCTGTGCGATGGCCGGCGAAGGATGCCACGGCGCTGAGCCAACGCCTGAACACAAAGTTGTCAGCCTGCCTATTCATCAGGCAAATCAATAGCGCATGCGCGAGGGGGAGACACATCATGGATCTTGGCTTGAACGGACTGCGGGTTCTGATCACGGCAGGCGCAGGCGGGATTGGGCGCAAGACAACCCAGTCGTTCGCTGCGGAAGGCGCAAAAGTCCATATCTGCGACATCGACCAGGATGCCATGGCCGCTTTGAAGGCAGACCTGCCGGAGGTCACCCAGTCACTCTGTGATGTCGCCGACCGCGCCTCAGTGGCGAACATGATCAAGGAGGCCACCGCTGCCCTTGGCGGCCTAGACTGCCTCGTCAACAATGCCGGCATTGCCGGGCCAACCGGGCGTGTCGACGAGATCGACCCGGCCGACTGGGATCAATGCCTCGCCGTCTGCATCACCGGCATGTTCAACGTCACGCGCCTGGCCATTCCGCACCTGAAGGCAAGCGCAAACCCATCGATCATCAACCTGTCGTCTGCGGCCGGCAAATTCGGGTTTCCATTACGCGCGCCATATTCAGCCGCCAAATGGGGCGTCGTTGGATTTACCAAAACATTAGCGGTTGAACTGGGTGAAAATGGTGTGCGTTGCAACGCCATTTTGCCGGGCCCGGTCGATGGCGAACGCATCCGCCGCGTGATCGATGCCAAAGCGCGTGCCGCGAATATTTCCTTTGACGACATGCAGGCGAAAATGGTCTCGCACCTCTCTCTCAAAACGCTTATCCCGCCCGAAGAGATCGCGGATATGATCGTCTACCTGTCATCAAAGAAAGCCTCCACCATTTCCGGTCAGGCCATTTCAATCGATGGCGACACCCAAAGTCTGGCCTGAAACCCACGTTTGCATAAGCCGACCCGGCCGCAATGCCTGCGGCCGGGGAAATGCTCAGGGTTGTTCAAGCCAACGGCGGACCATTTGCGCTGTTTGCGCGGACGACTTGTCCATCATGATCATGTGGCTTGCGCCGGTGATCCCGGCGTCTTTCAGGTCAAGCCACGTGACTTCGGCGCCAGCCGCTGTAAGCTTGGCGACGTTGGCGCGCGCTTTTGGGTCCAGATCAGCCCACATGGGATGCTTGTCGATATAATCGCCGTAAACATACAAATAGCGCTGCCCGTCAAGCTTCAGGTCGTCAACGTCCGGGGTGAACCCCGATGGCTCGAGCGCGACAAATCCGCGAATAAGATCAGGCACTTGCGCCGCAACGGCATGCGCCGTATCACCGCCCTGACTATGGCAAATAATATGGCAGTTCCCAACCGCTTCAATCACTTGCCGAAAGGCTGAGATGTGGATCGGGCGCGTGGATATCCACCGCGGCACGGCCTGTTTGCCGAACTGCTCCAGCGCTTCAATTGGAAAATCGCAATCCGGATAGGCATCGCGCGCAGCAAAACCTGATGCATCGCCAAACCGAAAAAGCGTCCAAGCCTCTTCAAGCGGCCGCGAAATCGGCTCCCCGTCCCATTCACCTGGCAACACAGAGAAACCGGATCGCCCGCGTTCTGGCTGATCAACCACATAACAGGGATAGCCAAATTGCAGGAAGTGATTGAGCCAGCCCGCGCGCCCATCAGGTGTCGTTTCCCAGCACGCGCCCGTTAAACCACCACCGTGCAAAAAGACGATTGGCAGCCGATCTCCGTGGTTATCAGGAATAAAATACTGCACATACGCTTGTTCAATAAAATAAACGCCGTTCGGGTCCTTTTCAGACGGCGGCGAGGACGGCGTGTAACTCATCACGCGCTTTGGCAATTGCGTTGTCACGACGCGCCGACCACCAACGTGGAACGATCCGAAATCCTTCAGCCGATACGACATTTGTGCCTCCACCAACACAACGATCGCGCCAGCTTAACGCGCTGAGGACGCTGCACAACACGAAGCGTGCGCGCAAAGACCCGCCCCGCCTCGGGGCCGGGGCTAATACCCGAACTCCGTTCTGTGTTTGGTCCTAATTGAGTGGGCTTGCCTCTGGCTTGTCTTCGCTTCACGCCCAATACGGAAAGCGTGCTTGAACACAAAACCGGACCGGCGGACGACCGTAGCCAAGCCCACAAGGCCCATGCAGAAGCGACCGCACAACGCGTTGAAAAAAAGCCAATTCTCCGATGCGCACCGAGGCCGAGGCTGCTTACCCTTTCGTCGTCACGGCCAGGATCGGCCCGACCGGCGCAAAGCTTGGACGCGAAATGCCAGGCGCAATCATTTGCGGTGCAGACCCGCCATCCAAAAACAAGGCATTCGGTGTTTGCAACTTCAACTGAAACAGCTTCGCGAAATTATAAAACGTCACGACACCTTCAGAAATGGCAAAGTGCACTGTGCGGCCATCCTTGCTGACGCCGACGCCATTGCGCGGTTTGCGATGTTCCGAATTGGCCTTGAAGCGTGGATGTAAACGCCCGTTAATTACCAGCATTGGCCCGGATTGCGTTGCAAAATCAGGACGTTGGTTCCGCTTCAGAAATGCGCGCGTTTCCATCACACCAGCACGCCCGCTTTCAACAAAGAAAATACCGTTGGGCAGCATATGGAAATTGCCAGGCCCGCGCCGTGTATTGGCACTATTCAGCTTTTGGCGTTGCTCCACATAATAACCCACCGGCGAGAGATCTTCGTGATACATGCCGCCATTCATTGCGAACAAAAACCGTTTGCCGTTTTGCGAAACGGAGCGGCGCAAGGCATTGAGTGAGCCAAACGCTTTTCCGTCGGCGCCACGCCAGCGCACAGATATGTCAGTCTTGCGCGCATCAAACGAGCAAACCGTATAGGCGCTTCCGGCAAACGACATGCGTCGGCACGGCTGCGAGGCCCATGCGCTTTCCAGCGTGAAAACTCCAGCAAATACAAGCGCAGCCGAACGGCATCTGCGAAACGTCATCTTTGTTCCTTACCTCGCGCACGCATGGAGCCCGATGCGCCAGCGTCCAATAATGGATTTGTCGCCGCCGGCGGCGATCTCCCGGGCGAGGGCGCGTGTTGGTCATCGCCCGGCCAACAAGCCACTCAGCTTGGAACGGTCAGCGGCTTTCGTTCTTTAATGGCCACGAGCGATGTTGTCAGCCTGGCGCGACCATCGCGCAACGTTCACGAAATTTCCAACCAACAAACCGGATAGCGCGCAACTTGGGACAGACGCGCGGAGCAAGCGTAAGAGCAAGAGTCCCGCACCGAGCTGGCAATCGGCCGTCCGTTCGGCCCAAAACGCAAAAGCGCCGCCCGTTTTAACGGGCGGCGCGTTTTTAAGGAATAGCAAAGAGG
>CAZOGY010000109.1:0-12105 GCA_964579305.1 uncultured Hyphomicrobiaceae bacterium | reverse complement strand
GGCCGGAAGACTGGGCGGCCGGAAGACTGGGCGGCCGGAAACCGGGCCGTCTCAAGCCTGTGTCCAGGCAATGAATGCACCATGCGCGTTCGCCGACGCCGTCACGGTGCCAATGCGATCGCGATCTTGCGTCGCGATTTGCAGGCCCGCGATTAAACTGCGGTCTGGCGAAAGCGCACGAAACGTAGGGTCGAGTTCCGCGACCGACCGGAAACTGCGCAGCTCGACGGCTTGGTCGGGCCCGCAGCTCACACGGAAATCCCCGGCGTGAGACGTCGCCATCTCACCATCGAATAGTTGGTGAAGGAGACGGGCGTCGCGCTCGGGCGCGGCAGATGCGATCACGACCGAACGAAGCCCCGTTGCGCCGTTATCGTGGGTCTGGAACTCCGGCTTCCAAAAGATATCCCTGGCGCGGTTCTCGCAAACAAAGATCGCGACGTCCGGCAGTTGCGGGAAGCGCACGAAGCCGAGGGAAAATGAGACCGTGCGCTCGCTCCCGTCTGGCAATTTGGCCTGACGCGAAAATGTGAACGGCTCGAAGGTTGGGATGCCGGCAGCCCGCCAACGCGCAACATCGGCGGCGGTATCGTCGGTCTGGAAAACCAGCATCGAGATACCGTCGCGCACGCCGATGGCATCGCGATTGTGTGCGCCGAAACTGAACGTTGGCGGTTCTGCCTCGAAGCCGTGCGGCGTGATCCCGCCGGGCCGGTCGACCTCAAGCAGCTCGATGAAGTTTTCGGCGGCAAACTGCGCAAGGCGGTTCGACGTGCCCATGTGATCGCCATGGGCGGCGCGTGGCGTCAGGGTGAAGCCGAGGCTTTCAAACGTCATGGCAGCCGCGTCGAGGTTGCCCGTGGCGTGCACGACATGGTCGAACCGGCGCCCAACGCTCATTTATCGGCCCTCCCGCCACCAGGCCAGCGTCATCAAAAACAACATCGCAGCAAGCGCCATGAAGCCATTGAACATCGGCGTCAACGAAATCCCGGTCGTGACGGAAGCTTGCTGGTCTTTCAAAGCAAGCCAGCTTGAGCCGGCATAAATCCGCGCTGATGTCAGCATCGTCACGCGCGGTACGGAGACCGACGTGGGGTCGCTGGACGCGCCCAGGGCGCCGGCCGCAGCCTTGGTCCAGAACTGGCCGCCCCCGATGCTTTCCAAAAGCGGGCGCATGGGCTCTTTGGTCGAAGTCACTTCTGACATTTCGCGCGGGTCAGCAACGCCTGCGATCGCCACCGCCGTCAGTTTACCATTGGGGCCTTCGGTCTCGAATTTATGCAGACCGCGTTCCGTCGCCGTCAGCGTTGCCCGCCAAATTCCGTCGCTTGACTTTTCAAGCGCCAGTTCACGTTGCTCGCCGTTGGGCGTGAAGACCGTGACCGGATTGACCTGCTCTTCCATGCTGCGGCGCTCGACCGTCAGCGTCAGGTTATCGGCTTCGGCCACCAAGCGCTCTTCTTCCAGATCTGGCTCTTTCATCAGCCAGTGGGAGAGCCGGCGCAGAAGGTCGGTGTGCGGCCCGCCGCCATCGAAACCGCGCGCCCACAGCCAAGCGTGGTCGGACGTCAAAAGCGCCACCCGGCCCTTGCCCTTGCGATCGAGCACCAGCAGCGGGCGGTCCTGCACACCCGTCATCACCGTGCGGCCCCGCTCCGGACGCACCTCGACCTGGCGGAACCAGCGCCCCCATGAGGGATCGATCTTGTCGCTGCCACCGCCGGGCAGATTGCGGGTGACGGGATGGCGGGCGCCCAGCCCGGTCAGCTTCGGCCGGAAAGGTTCTTGCAAGACCTCACCTGTCGGCAGGGCAGGAAGCGCATTGATCAGCGGCGTCCGCACGATCGATTGTGGGCCTGCGTAGTCATCGCCTGCGGCAACCAGCAGCGCGCCGCCGTGGTCTTCCACATAGCGCGCGATGTTGTCGTAGTAGAGCAATTGCAGAATTCCGCGGTGCTGATACCGGTCAAAAATGATCAGGTCGAATTCCTTGATCTTGACGGAAAACAGCTCGCGCGTGGGAAACGCAATCAGCGAAAGCTGATTGATCGGGGTGCCGTCCTGCTTATGCGGTGGCCGCAAAATCGTGAAGTGCACGAGGTCGACGGCGGCATCGGACTTTAAGAGGTTCCGCCACGTCCGCTCGCCCGCGTGGGGTTCGCCAGACACCAAAAGCACGCGCAGGTTTTCGCGCACGCCGTCAGCCACGATCACAATGCGGTTGTTGGCAAGTGTGAGTTCACCCTCGACGCCGGCCAGGTCGATTTCGACGATGTTCTTGCCGGCGTGGGGAAACGACATCGGGATCGAAATCGTTTCGTTGATGGAGGTGTTGAACGTCAGGTCGTCTTCACCTTCGCGACGAATGCGCAAACGCGCAGACCGCGACAAATCACTGGGCGCCGCCCCGGTCTGGCGTACGGCCAATTCAATGGTGCGTTCCTGACCAACAATGCCGTATCGCGGCGCTTTGAGGATCTCAATCCGGCGATCGAACTCCTGCGGCCTGCCGGTCAGGATGGTGTGGATCGGCGCATCAAATCCCAGCGACTTGGCCGTCTTGGGGATATCGTGAACTTGCCCGTCGGTGACCATGATGACGCCGGCAAGACGGTCTGGCGCGACGTCTGCCAAGGCCCCGTTCAGTGCTGCGAAGAGGTTGGTGCCGCCACGCCCGCCAGAGCTGGGCCGCGCGGCCGTAACCCACTTCACGTCCAGTTTCTCAATCGCACCGAGGCGACTGCTCAAAGCCTCGCGTATGGCTTGGGCCTGCTCAGGGCGCCCGGCAATTGTCTGCGACGTGGATTCGTCCATCACCACGATCGCGACGTTGCCGAGGCTCTCTTTTTCCTCTTGCCGCAATGTCGGGTTGGCGAGGGCAAACAACAACGCGGCCAACGCGAGCGCGCGCAGCAAAGCGCCCCTGGCACCGCGATAAAGCAGCACGAGAACAAGCAGCGCCGTCACCGCGACCGCGACCCAATACAGAGGCATGGGCAGCATGGGGGCAAAGTCGATCGACCAATCCGACATGTTCGTCCTCTGGAAGTCCTATTGGGTTCGCTCAAGACGGCGCGCCGAATGTCGGCGCATGGCGCTTGGATGCTGCCAGCGCCGCGTTACTGGCCGAGCCGTTGCAGCAGTGAAGGCACGTGCACCTGGTCGGCCTTGTAGTTGCCAGTCAGCGCGTACATCACGATGTTCACGCCGGTGCGGAACGCCCATTCCCGCTGACGTTCACCTCCCGGCACAACGGGAAACATGGGACGATTGTCGCCGTCGAGCGCCCAGGCCGTTGCAAAGTCGTTCGGCGTAATGAGGATGGAGCTGACGCCATCGGCGCGACGCGCCTGGCGCCCCCCGGCCGGATCACGCACCGTGGCCTCAACCCAGAGCTGGCCGCCATCCCAGCGCCCGGGGAAGGTGCGCAAGAGATAGAACGATTTCGTCAGCACGTGCCCCTCAGGCACGGGTTCGAGTGGCGGAATATCCAGTTTCCCGAGAAGCTTTTGAAGTGGCGTGCTTCCACCGCCGCGCCGTTGGCGCAAGCTCATGGGCAAGCCCTGGCCATGGTCGCGGGTGTCGAAAATGATCATGCCGCCGCGCTTCATGTAGGCGTCGACCTTTGCGAGCGTGTCGGGTGACAGTTCGCCAGCTTTGTCCAGTACCGGCCAATAGAGGATCGGGAAGAAAGCGATCTCGTCACTTTCTATGCTCACGCCCATCGGCTCGCCGGGCTCAACGGATGTGCGGGCTGTGAGGACCCTGACCAGGCCTTCCATGCCGGCCTTGGTCGCCGCATCGACGCCGGCATCGCCGGTGAGCACGTATCCGAACGTGACCTGGCTTGTCGCGGCCAAGGCCGAGGGCGGCAAGGCAGGGTCTTTGGGGTTGGCTTGCGGCGACTGTGCGCTGACTGCGTTTTGCGCGCGTGCACCGTGCAACGACGCATCTGCCACGGACAAAGCCATGGTGCATGCCGCCGCACAAGCAAACGCCATCACCGCCGTCGCCGCTGGCGTGCGCCGAGCCGCGCGCAAGCCGGCCAAGCCGCCGAACTGGATTGCAAGGATCGCCAGAACGTCGACCAGCAACAGCGCGAGCGCCAAGCTGAGCGCCCATGGCTTGAGATCGGTTTGTGTTTCGCGGCCGAAGCCGAGGGCGGTGGCCCCAGATGGCGGCGACAGCGGCGTCAGGGTTGTTTTGGGCGTGACGATATTGAGAGCCAGGGCCTGCTCGCCGGCACCATAATAGCCGGGCGGATGCAATCGACTGGGCCGGGTATCGGCAAGTTCAGCAGTGGCAATCGCTTTGGCGGTGGCTGGCGGCGATACCAATTGGCCAAAACCATCGAGCACCTGTGTTGGTGCAAGGACAGCCGGTGCCGCCTCGTTGTTTTGCGGCGTCGCGCCCGCTGCCACCAACGTTGGTGCCGCACTCGCGCGAGCCGCTGATGCCGTGCCAAGGGTCTGGATGCGCCTGAGCATGGCAACGAACAAGCCCGACAAGGGCAAGTTGGACCAGTCTGAGTTTGCGGTCACGTGGAAGAGGATGAGGCGCCCATCGCCGATCTTGCGTGCGGTGACCAAGGGTGTGCCGTCGGTCAGCCGCGCCCAGACATCGACGTTTTCATCAATCGCAGCCGGATCGGCCAGAACCTGACGGCTGACCTTCACGTCCTCTGGGATCTCAAGCCCGGCGAACAAGCTGGTCTCGTCAAAAGCCGCCAGAGACTGTGGCGTGGACCAGGATAGCGCCCCACCGAGCGTGCGTCCGCCCGCCCGCAGCTTGGCCGGCAACAGCGGATCGGCGGATTGCTCAAGCCGCGGCCCTGCAAACCGCACGAGCACACCGCCCTTGCCGACCCATTCGCTCACGCGCTTGACCATGGGTTGTGGCAGCGTCCCGATGTCGGCAAGCATCATGATCGTCGCGTTCTGACGCAAGATCGCATCAATGACGGCTGCCGCGTTCGCGCCGGCCGGCGAAATGACCTCCGCATACGGCTTGAGCGCGCGCTGGATATAGTAGAGCGGGCCCAAAAGTGGCTGTGTTTGTTCCTGGCTGGCGCCTGAGACAAGTCCAATCCGGTTCCAGCGCGAACGCGCGTCCAGCAAATAGGTGGTGCCGGCCGACGCGACGCCGGCCAGAACAACGCGCGTGACCTGGTTGCGCAGCTCCAGCGGCAGTTCGAAACCGACAGCCGTTTCCGTCTCACCGGGTGCCAACTCAAACCGCGTCTCGCCGAGCACATCGCCCCGCGCGGACAGCGCATGCAAGATACCTTCAGCTCGGGCGCCGAACGCCCGGATGACACGGGCATTCAAGCGACCTTCCGCACCAAGCCCCGCGCCGACGGCCAGCGCCGCCTCTTCAGGCGCTGGTGTTACGACGGTCAGTGCGCCGGGCGCCAATTCCAAAAGGCCGTCAGCGAAAGCGGTGCCGCGACCATGATCCAGACCGTCGCTGATCCAGACAATGTCGGCGTCAGAACCGCTGGTGATCGCCCGACGGACGGCCTCCAGAGACGCAGCGCGATCTGGCGCAAAGGGCTGGGGCACAATCGCTGCGGCCCGTCGCTGGGCTGCTGCGGGCGCTTCGGCGGTGGCCGCGCTGGTATTGTCTTGGCCCGCGGTCTCAATCAGCAGGACCGGACGACCGCCAGCTTGCGCTGAGCGCAGCACGCGATCCATCATGGCTTGTCGCTGCGGCCAGTCCGCCGCAGCACTCCAGCCGTTGTCGACAACCAGGACGACCGGGCCGGCGCTTTGCAGCGTCAAGGTGCGATCTGGATTTAGGATCGGTTGGGCAAGCGCGAGGATGACGAGCGCGGCGGCCAGCATGCGGATCAGCATCAGCCACCACGGCGTCTTATCCGGCGTCTTTTCGCGGTTCTCCAGCCCGACCAGAATGCGGGTTGCGGGAAACTGAATCTGACGCGGGCGCGGCGGCACCGTGCGCAACAGCCAATAGATGACCGGCAGCGCGGCGAGGCCTGCGAGCAACCACGGGCTCAGGAACGTGAGGGCGCCTAAGCTCATCAACCAGCTCCTGCTTGTGACATTTGCCGTGCGCCGCCGGCGGCCTGCAATCGCATGATCAAGGCCAGCAAAGGTTCGGTTGCGGGCCGGTCCGTATGGTGGACGGCAAACGACCAACCGATGCGACGCGTGAGGTTTTCCAACTCTGTGCGGTGAGCCTGCAGTTTGGCCTGGTAGGCCTCGCGCAGGGTTTCGGTGCGATCGGCCACCCAACGCACGTCCCCGCTCATTCCGACGAATTCGGCACGCCCCTCGTAGGGCAGCACTTCCTCGGCCGGATCAAGAACCTGGATCAGATGTCCGCTGACACCGTTTGTCGCCAAATGCCGGATCCGTTCAGTGACGCTTGCGATCGGTTCCAGAAAGTCGCTGATCAGCACGGCGCCGGAAAACCGCGACAGGCGCTCTGCAGGCGGTAATGGTTGGGACAGGATCGGGCCGTCGACATTGTGCGCCAACGCCTCGATCAAGCGCTGCGTGGCGCGGCGATTGGCGGTGGGGCGCGTCAGCCCCAGCAGAGCCACGCGCTCGCCTGCGTTGACAAGAAGTTCAGCGCACGCAAGCAGCAGCACCGTTGCCCGGTCGACCTTGGTGACCGGTGACAGGTGAGAGGCAAATCGCATCGAGGCCGACATATCGGCCCACAGCCAAAACGTATGGGCTGCTTCCCACTCCCGCTCACGCACGTAGAGCTGATCGGAACTGGCCGAGCGGCGCCAGTCGATCTGCGTGGCGTCATCGTTGCTGCCGTACTGGCGGAACTGCCAGAATGTCTCGCCGGGACCGGCGCGGCGGCGGCCGTGCATGCCGTGCGCGATCGTGTTGGCGACGCGCATGGCCTCGATCAGCAGTGCGGGCAGGCGCGCTGCGGTCTCGTGCGCCTCTGCTTCGCGCCGGACAAGCGAGCGTCCCTGCGCGTCTGCATCGCGTTTCGGCGAGGCGCTGCGCGCGCCCCCAAGGCCCATGCGTGACGACAGCGACACGAGATCAGCGCTCCAGCGATTTGGTCAGGTCAGCGATAACGGCGTCGATCGTCTGGCCTTCTGCGCGCGCGGCAAAGTTCAGCGCCATTCGGTGTTTCAGCACAGGGCCAGCAAGCGCGATCACGTCGTCGATGGATGGTGCGAGGCGATTGTCGAGCATGGCCTTGGCACGCACGGCCAGCATGAGCGATTGGCTTGCACGCGGCCCAGGGCCCCAGGCGATCGCCTCATTGACGGCAGGGGCGCCTTCCGGACCCGGACGTGCGGCACGAACAACCGTCAGGATCGCTTCGACAACGCTGTCGGGCACCGGCATCTGACGAACGAGCTGCTGGGCATGCATCAGATCCGGGCCGGACAGGATCGCGCTCAATTCCGCCTTAGCCGTGCCCGTCGTCGCAAACAGCATCCGCCGCTCAGCTTCCTTGTCGGGGTAGCCAACGTCGATCTGCAGCAAGAAGCGGTCGAGCTGCGCTTCGGGCAAGGGGTAGGTCCCTTCTTGCTCAAGCGGGTTCTGCGTTGCCAGGACGTGGAACGGTGCGGGGATGTCGTAGCGATGACCGGCGACCGTGACGTGGCGTTCCTGCATGGCCTGAAGCAGTGCCGACTGCGTCTTGGGGCTGGCACGGTTGATCTCGTCGGCCATCAACAGCTGTGTGAAGATTGGGCCTTTGATGAAGCGAAACGCCCGGCGCCCCGACGCATCGGCAGCTTCCTCGAGCACCTCCGCCCCGATGATGTCGGACGGCATCAGGTCGGGCGTGAACTGGATGCGCTTGGCGTCGATGCCGAGCACACGTCCCAAGGTCTCCACCAGCAACGTCTTTGCCAGGCCGGGCACACCGATCAAAAGCGCGTGGCCGCCCGCAAGCAGCGTAATCAGCGCGTGTTCGATAACTTCATCTTGGCCGAAAATCACGTCGCCAACGGTCGCGTGAACGCGTTTGACCTTGGCTCCTGCCGCCTCAATTTCCGCCGCGACTGCATTGGGATCTTCGAGTATCGCCGTCATCTGGCCTTCCGTCCGCTGTTATCGCACGCCTGCCGAGGGCTATGCACGGTGCGCTGCGCGTTGCGTTTGTCCCGTGCAGCGTGGTCGGTTGCACCGCAAAACGATTGCGGCCCTGCATCCATCGACACATACCTTAGGCCAGCCCGAGAGCCCGTTGCGGTCAAGTTGCCATTTGCTCATGTGTCGGGACGGAGGGTACCGCGATCGCACCTGCACTGGCGCGTTGCGTCCCTTTAACTGCGACCTGCGGGCGGGGCCGGGCGATGTCTGGCCAGCCGCGCGGCTGCGCAGTACGGTGGGCCGCAGATCTTGCGACGCTGTGGCGGACGCCGCCTTACCGCAACGCACGAAATCCAGAAATGACCATGGCAAAAGACGATCAGCACTTACGGATTTCCGGTCTCGATGCGCTGATCCGCGCATCGCTGGGTGATCGCCGGCCGCCCGTTGAAACGTGGGACCCGCCGCATTGTGGCGATATCGGCCTTGCCATCCGCCGCGATGGTTCCTGGACATACCAGGGCTCGCCGATAGGGCGACAGCGTATCGTCAAACTCTTTTCGCGGATTTTGCGTCGTGAGCCCGACGGCAGCTTCGTCCTGGTCACGCCTGTCGAAAAGATTGTTGTTGCGGTGGAAGACGCGCCGTTTTTGGCCGTCGAGCTTGACGTGCAGGATTACGGGCGGCCGGACAGGCAGGTCCTGACATTTCGCACGAACGTGGATGACCTCGTCAGGGTCGACAGGGCGCATCCACTCCGGTTTTGCGTTGAGCCGGTCGGCGGTGGTCTTAAGCCATACGTGCGGGTGCGCGGCGGGCTTGAAGCGCTTGTCACACGGTCGTTGACAATGACGCTTGTTGAGTTGGCGACGCCGCGCGGCACATCTTCAGGGGCCAGTCCAGGATCCGGTCCAGGGTCTGGTCCAGGGGCTGGCGAGGACGCCGCCGATGCGCCGCTTGGGATGTGGAGTGATGGCGCGTGGTTTGCTCTGCCTTCGGCTTAATAGGCAAGGGCTTACAGAAATTGTGGCTACGTCGCGTACGTTGTGCGGCACGCAACAGGCGCCACGACGCACGGGCGAGGCACCGGCCCCGCGATGCCAGTCACCTGTGAATGCATGTCGCGTCCAATCGGATTCACGCCCCAAAGCCGCAAAGCGGCCCGTGAGCGCAACATACCTAAAGCGAGGCGCATTTCATACGACACGCTTTAAGTCTGGTCGTTGATCTCGACAGGTCTCCAGGGCGGGGCTTTGGCATACCACGCGACTGCGAAATCAATAAATGCACGCACGCGGGCTGCCAGATGGAGGCGATGGGGATACAGCAAATGCATCGCAAGTTGCGGTTCTGCGATCCCGCCAAACAGTGATATCAAGCGGTTTTGTGAAAGGTCTCGCGCAACAACGAAATCCGGGCAAGCGCCAATCCCGACGCCGGCAAGCACGGCCTGGCGCACGGCGATCGCGCTATTGACCGACAGCTTTGTGCGGGCGCGGACGCTGACAGGTTCGCCGCCGCCGTCCGGCATAACCCGCCAGAGATCGCGCGTTGCCATGTTGAGATCGACGATCCCGTCGTGCTGCTCCAGGTCAGCCGGTTCAACGGGTCGGCCGCGCAGAGCGATATAATCCGGCGATGCACACACGTGGATTGGAACATCGCACAATCGGCGCACGATCAGACCGGAATCAGGCAGTGCGGTCACCCGCAAAGCTAGGTCATAGCCCTCGCCGACGAGGTCAACGATCCGGTCCGACAGAAACACTTCCGGCTCGATTTGCCCGAACCGCTGTTGGAACGCGCAGAGCATTTCCATCAATTGCAATTCGCCGAACGCCTGTGGGGCAGTAATCTTGAGGCGGCCGCGGGGATCGGCCACGTTGGAGCGCACGCTTTCTTCCAGCGCATCCAATTCGGAAAGAAGGTCGCCAGCGCGTTGGATGTAGGCGCGGCCGACTTCGGTAACGCCGACGCGGCGGGTCGTGCGGTTCAACAAGCGCGCGCCGAGCGCGGCTTCCAGGTCGCCAACGTGCTTGGAGACCAGCGCCTTGCTTTTGCCAAGCCGTTTGCCGGCCGCGGTGAAGCTGCCGGTTTCAGCGACCGCGATAAGCGTACGCATGAGGTCGAGGCGATCCATGGCGGTTGGTCAATCCACTCGCAACAATGCGTCGTCAAAATCATGAATTGTCGAGAAGTCAAGCTGTGATCCAAACTGTCTTCGGCGCTGCCGTGTCGCACAGCGTGGCGGTCACAGCAAAGTCTGGACAATGTCCAGGCGACGTCGCGTTAATGGATGTCGCATCCAATCGGATTCACGCCCCAAGGCCGCAAAGCGGCGCGGGCCGTCGATGTTCGTGTTCGAAACATCGACACGAAAACGGCCCGCCCCCGCGGAGGGCCAACGGCCCGTGAGCGATACAGAGCGAAAGCGCGGCGCATTTCATGCGACACGCGTTAGAGCCTGGACGGAGGTCAACAATGCCAAGAATGCCCGTTCTGTTTGTTTCACACGGCTCGCCGGAAATCGCGGTGCGCCAGACGCCAGCGCACGATTTCTTGCGTCAGGCCGGCGACGCTATTGCGCAGCCGCGCGGCATAGTGGTGGTTTCTGCCCATTGGGAAACTGGCAAGCCAACGGTTGCAACCGCTGCGGCCCCAGAGACGATTTACGATTTTGGGCCGCGCTTTGATGCGCGCTTATGGGAGATTTCCTACAATGCGCCTGGCGCGAGCGATCTCGCGCTGCAAATTGCCGACCGCGTTGGAACTCAACTCAGCGAAGCCGTGGCGCTGGATGATCAGCGCGGGCGCGATCATGGCGTCTGGACACCGCTTCATCTGATGTATCCCGCGCGCGATATCCCCGTGACGCAAATCTCCATCCAGCCGCATACGTCACCCGCACATCACGCGGACGTCGGCGCTGCGTTGGCGCCGTTGCGCGACGATGGTGTGTTGATCCTGGCTTCGGGTGCCATCACGCATAACCTGTCTGAATTTCGCGGCCGCGAGATTGATGCAGACGAGGCGCCATGGGTGCGCGAATTCCGAGACTGGATGTGCGCGCGGATCGAAGCCGGCGACCGCGACGCGCTGCTCGATTACCGCAACCAAGCGCCCTGTGCTGAACGCAATCATCCCGAGGACGAACACCTGCTTCCAATTTTCGTGGCATTAGGCGCCGGTGCCGGCGATCCGGCGGTGCGGATACACGATAGCGTCGAGTATGGCGTAATCGGCATGGATGCCTACGGTTGGGGTGTCTGATCGCCGCGCCCCGCTTTTTTCCAAGCGGTCTGCGCGACCGCGGCGGCGTGGCGACAGACCGGGTCTTGCAACCCGCACCGCGTTGACATCGCCATTGGCGTAGCGATCTAATTCAGCCGGTATTCGCCATTCACCATTTGGACTTCCGCAGGTGTGATCAAATGGCGATGGGCCACGCGCACCTTGAACAATTGCCCGTCCAGATTTTCCTGCCAAAAGTCCAGAAACTTTTTTAATTTCGGGAAACGTGGGTGTTCATCGTAGTCCTGCCACACATACGATTGCAGGACGGCTGGGTAGTCGGGCAGCCGATAAAGAATTTCCGCTGTTGTGAGCGAAAATCCTTTCAGTTGCTGTGCAAACCCGCCATCAACGACACGCTGTTTGTTTGACACCATTTCGCTCTCCGTTTCCCGTTCAACGTGCACGGCGAAAGGGTGCGGTGTGATTGTCGTCTGCGTCAAGCACCAGAATTTCATCCCCCTGCCAATGTCTTAATCAAATTCCGCTTCTGGCAGCCAATGCGATAGACTGCTAAAGCGCGTCGCATGAAATGCGCCTTGCTTGAGCTCTGTTGCGCTCACGGGCCGTTGGCCCTCCGCGGGGGCGGGCCGTTTTCGTGTCGATGTTTCGAACACGAACATCGATGGCCCGGGGCGCTTTGCGGCCTTGGGGCGTGAATCCGATTGGACGCGACATGCATGAATTGCCATTCGCCAAACGAGCCGTGGCGTATAAATACAAATGCTTATGTGGCGTGCCGATCGCCGCGTCACGGAGGCTTTGCGGGGACAGC
>CAZOGY010000108.1:0-12203 GCA_964579305.1 uncultured Hyphomicrobiaceae bacterium | reverse complement strand
GTATTGAGGCCACCGAATGCAAACGAGTTGGACATCGCGTAGGTGACCGGACGATCGCGACCAACATTGGGCACATAATCAAGGTCACATTCTGGGTCAGCTTCATCGAGGCCGATGGTCGGCGGCACCCAGTTTTCCTGCATGGCTTTGATGGTCAGCACGGCTTCGATGCCGCCTCCAGCGCCGAGCGGGTGGCCATGCATGCTCTTGGTTGACGAAATCGCCAAATCTTTCGCTGCGGCGCCAAACAACTCTTTGACCGCGTTGGTTTCATTGCGGTCGTTGATGGTCGTCGCCGTACCATGGGCATTGAGATAGTCGATATCGGTCGGCGCCAATCTGGCTTCGTCCAGCGCCAGGCGCATGGCTTCGCGCGGGCCCTCAACGCCTGGGTTGACCATGTCGCGGGCGTCGGAGGTCATGCCCGTCCCCACGATTTCGGCCAGGATATTCGCGCCCCGCTCTTTGGCGTGGTCGTAACCTTCCAGAATGAGAATGCCGGCGCCCTCGCCGAGAACGGTACCGTTGCGCTTCTTGGCAAACGGGAAGCAGCCGTCCGGCGACAGCACGTGCAGAGCCTGCCAAGCTTTCATGGTGCCGTAGTTGATCACCGACTCCGAAGCGCCGGCCACCGCGACATCGACCGCACCACGCTGGATATAATCATAAGCCTGAATGATGGCGTGCGTTGCCGTTGAACAGGCAGAGCACGTGGCAAACGTGGGCCCTTTAATGCCAAACTCGATCCCCACGTGCGCCGCGGCCGATGAACCGATAATGCGCAATAGCGTCAGCGGATGTGTGGCGCGCTTATTTTCGATAAACAGCGCCCGATACGAGTTTTCAAACGTCACCAGGCCACCGGCGCCGGACCCGATAATGCACGCGGTGCGATAGCCATCGGCAAACGGTGTTTCCAGGCCCGACATCTTGATGGCTTCGTCGGCTGCGGCCGCGGCAAACCATGAGTAGCGGTCAGCGTGGAGGATGATCTTGTCGCGTGAGAAATGCTTCAATCGCGCCCGGTGATCGAAATCCTTGATTTGCGCCGCAATCAGGATCTTCAGATCTTCCAGCGGAAATCCGCCAAGTTCAGAGACGCCGCAACGTCCTTCGCGCGTACTGGCCCATAACGTGTCCACCGTGTCACCGATCGGTGTCACGGCACCCATGCCGGTAACGACGACGCGGCGATTGCCATTGGCTTCAGCCATCAGATGTTTTCTCCGGCATGCGGTCCGGGCACATCCCTTGCGATGCGCCGGGCGTCAATAAGATTGCATAGACCGAGTTGGCACCGGCCCGCTCCGAGAGCGGCCAGATGTGCTTGATCGAGCGGCTGTGCGATGTGGCGAGTTGTATCAACGCAACACACAACTGCCGCGCCGCCGCGATCCAAAGGTCCGATCACGCATCCGCCATAGCACGCCTGCCTCGCGGCGTCGGCGAGCTGCCAGCACCAACCGAATAAGCCCTCACAGCGAGCTTTCATGACAGCGATGACCTTGTGCAAATCTTGCCACAAGGGGACGGCCCCAAAGCGGGCGCCGTGCAAAAGCGCCCTAATCAGGCGCCTGCGCCGGCGGCACCGGCTTTGCTGCCATCAACAAGTTCACGCACGCGCTCAACGACAGAGCCCACCGTTTTGAAATCCGTGGCTTCTTCTTCGTTGGCGTTATACGGGATTTCGATCCCGAATGCGTCTTCGATGTCGAACACGATCATAGCCAGATCGAGCGACTCAATCTGAAGATCCGTCAGCTCCGTCGATAACGAAATGTCATCGCGCGGCTCTTTCATATGCTTTTTCAGGATCTCGATGATCTTTGTGGCGACGTCGTCCATTCATGTCTCCCATGAGCCTGCGTCGTTAGGATTGACGGCTCACATGCGTTCTGGCGTCACTAGAGCAACGGCGGGGCGGCCACAAGCCGGCGCGTCACATAACCGTAAACATATGGGCTGTCCACCCGACCGCATCGACCGGGTGTTAGCCCGCCGTTATGCCTGAGAACGGGTTTCTGTCTGGTTCACAACCGCAAGTTCCGTGTTTCGGTCTCAAATGTTTGAACGCAATCGCAGGCGCTGCGGGTCAAAAGCACGCAACGACGCGAGCCTCCCCCGTAGTTTTTCACATAACGTGACCGTATCTCAGTCTCACAAGACACCGCCAGTTTAAGCTGTCTGAGTGCGCATGTGCAGGCCCGCTCGGACGCGCAAGGTTCCAGTGACCGTGCTTTGCTACACTGGCGGACACGAAAAGAAGGATCAGCGCATCTGCCGTTGGATGACAATTGGCCAGCCACCGGAAATGCGCCGCAAGATCCAGTGCCCGGGAGGAGCGAATGGCGAACGCAAGCCATGCTGACGCGGTCAAAACTGACGACGGCAATCTGTCCCGTATGACGCCCAAGCCGAACGGCATGCGCCCCGATTGCAGCATAATGGCGCAGTCGCGCGGGCCGACGGTTCGACCGGTCCCCGCCTACCCCGCCGATGTGCCGCGCACGCTCGAAATCCGGCCAAAGCCCGTGTTCGCCATGCTGGATGCTGCGGTTGCCGACCACGCAGAACGGCCCTGCACGCTGTTTCAGGGACGGACATTAACTTATCGGGACATCGGCGCACGCGTCGACGAAGCGACGGCCGGTCTGCAGTCTTTGGGCGTGAAAAAGGGCGACCGCGTCGGCCTGCTTCTCCCCAACACGCCGACATACGTGATCTACTATTTCGCGATCCTCAAGGCGGGCGCGATCGTGGTCAACTTCAACCCGTTGTACACGGTTGAAGAACTCGATGAGCAGGCGCGCGACTGCAGCCTAAAGGCGATGGTCACGCTGGATCTCTCCGTGCTCTTCGACAAGGTCGAGGCCTTGATTGAGCGCGGCGCTGTCCCAAGAGCAATCGTCGCCGAGTTCGCAGCCCTGTTGCCGACCGCAAAAGCGGTGCTTTACCGGCTGGCAAAAGCCAAGGACATTGCCCATCCCGCCCGTTCAGCCGTGGCACACAAGATCGTGCTGGACGCAGATTTGCGGGCGACAGGCCACGAAATCCAACCAATCGCGGTTGATCCGCTGCATGACATCGCCGTCCTCCAATACACCGGCGGGACGACGGGCAGCCCAAAGGGCGCAATGCTCAGCCACGCCAACTTGACCGCCAACGTCCAGCAGCTTGAAGCCTGGGCCCCCGGCTTGACGCCCGGTAACGAAAAAATGTTTGGCGCGCTCCCGTTCTTCCACGTGTTCGCAATGACCGTGGTTTTGAACCTGGCCATCGCCCGTGCAGCAGAAATCGTCATTATGCCGCGGTTTATTCTGCTCGACGCGCTGAAACTCATTCACCGGACACGGCCAACGGTCATGCCGGGGGTACCCACCCTTTTCAAAGCGATGTGCGAACACCCCGATATTGCGAAGTATGATCTGTCCTCATTGAAACTTTGCATTTCCGGCGGCGATGCCCTGCCCATGCCGGTCAAACTGCAATTTGAGGAGATGACCGGGTGTAAGCTTGTTGAGGGCTACGGCCTGACCGAGACCTCGCCGGTCGCCTCTTGCAACCCGTTGGATGGGCAGGCACGCGACGGATCAATCGGTCTTGCGCTGCCAAACACCGACATTTCGCTGCGTGCCCTTGACGATCCATCAGTTGAGGTGGCGCAGGGCGAGGCCGGGGAGTTGTGCATCGCTGGGCCCCAGGTCATGCTTGGCTACTGGCAACAACCCGAGGCTACGGCCAACACTTTTGTTGGCGCCTATTTGCGCACCGGTGACGTGGCCGAAGTCGACGCCGACGGCTATTATCGGATTGTCGACCGTATCAAAGACCTGATCATCTGCTCGGGTTTCAATGTATATCCGCGCCGGATAGAGCGTGCCATCCAGGCCCATCCAGCCGTCGACGACGCCGCCGTGATCGGCATTCCTGACGACTATCGCGGTCACGCCCCCAAAGCGTTTGTGAAATTGAAGAGCGGCGAACACCTGAGCGAAGATGAACTGATGGCGCACTTGCGCATCAAGCTATCGAAGATCGAGTTACCAGCCGTCATTGAGTTTCGCGATAGCTTGCCAGCGACATTCCTTGGCAAGGCGTCGAAGAAGGACTTGCGCAAAGACGAGGCGGCTCAATCGGATGAGCCGGCAAGCCCCACCTGAGGCATGCCGCGCGATCCCGGCGAATGCTTGTCGCGTCCAATTCGGATTCACGCCCCCCGCGGAGGGCCAAAGGCCCATGAACGCAACAGTGCTAAAGCGAGGCGCATTTCTTGCGACACGCTTGAATTGCCAAGATGAGATTGCCTGAAAGAGGACTGGGCAAACACACAGCTCAATCCTGCTTGATCCAGTCGCGATTGACGACCCCTTGCGCGGCGTGGCGCGCGGCCTTGTGGGGTAGTTACCCGGCAGGATCAAGCCGCTTCAAGGCGGCCTGAAGCCTTGCAATCTGCCCTTCAAAATCCACCCGGCGCTCGCGGTTTTCTTCCACCACTTCTTCTGGCGCGCGCTCTACGAACTTGGGATTGTTCAGTTTGGAGTCGATCTTAGCGATCTCATCGCCGGCTTTGTCGATCTCTTTGGCCAGCCGCTCGCGCTCTGCGGCCATATCGATCACGCCAGCAAGCGGAAGCCCGGCCGTTGTCTCTCCAACCACCATGACTGCCGAGCCAGCCGGAACTTCGTCGACGTAGGCGATCGTATCGAGACGGGCCATCCGCTTGATCGTGTCGGCGTGATGATTGGTCCGCGCCGTGATCGCCTCAGATGGCGCGACCATGGCAAGCGTGATCTTGGCCCCCGCGGGAACATTCATCTCCGATCGCACCGAGCGGATCTCCGAAATCAGCGCGACCAACCAATCGATTTCTTCGGCCGCGGCCGGGTCACCCAGAGCCGACAATTCCTTACCGGGCCACGGCGCAAGCGTAAGCAGTGTTTCGCGCTTAGCGCCGTACTCAGCCGTGCGCTCCCACAACTCTTCGGTGATGAACGGCATGAAAGGATGGAGCAGCTTCAAGATTTCATCGCGCACCCAGGCCGTCATTGCGCGCGTTTCCGCGATGGCGTCCTGATCATCACCGTTGAGGATCGGCTTGGTCAGCTCCAAGTACCAATCGCAGAACACGCCCCACGTAAAATCATAGATCGCGCCAGCCGCTTCATTGAACCGATAGGCCTCCAACGCCTCCGTCACAGCGGCCGCGGTCTTCGCCGTCTCGCCGCCAATCCACTTGTTGACGGTCTGCCGGCAGGCATGCGGATCAAAACCCTCCGCCCGCACGCACTCGTTCATTTCCGCAAAACGCGCAGCGTTCCACAGCTTCGTCGCGAAGTTGCGATAGCCCTCGACCCGGTTGCGCGCGAGCTTGATATCGCGGCCTTGGGCTGCCATCGCCGCCAGCGTGAAACGCAAGGCGTCGGCGCCGTAGGCCTCGATCAGCTCAAGTGGATCGATGACGTTGCCCTTGGACTTCGACATCTTCGCGCCCTTCTCGTCACGGACGAGCGCATGGATGTAGATCGTATCGAAAGGGACTTCCTGCTTGAAATGCAGGCCCATCATCATCATCCGGGCAACCCAGAAGAAGATAATGTCGAACCCGGTGACGAGCACGTTGGTTGGATAATGCCGATCAACAATGTCGGGCGTCTCGTCGGGCCAACCAAGTGTCGAGAACGGCCACAGCGCTGAAGAAAACCAAGTATCGAGAACGTCTTCGTCACGCGTCAGGGCAACCCGGCTGCCATAATGGGCCTCCGCTGCTTCGAGCGCGAGGTTTTCCGTCTCTTCAACGAACACATGACCGTCCGGTCCATACCAAGCCGGGATCTGATGGCCCCACCAAAGCTGACGGGAAATGCACCAAGGCTGGATGTTATACATCCATTCAAAATAGGTTTTCTCCCAGTTCTTCGGCACGAACGCCGTCCGCCCACTTTCGACCGCCGCGATCGCAGGCTTGGCAAGCGTGGCGGCGTCGACATACCACTGGTCGGTCAACATCGGTTCGATCACGACACCGGAGCGATCACCGAACGGCTGCATGATGCGCTTGTCTTCGACCTGGATCATCAGGCCTTCCGCATCGATGTCCTCAATGACGCGCTTGCGGGCCTCATAGCGATCGAGCCCGCGGTACTGATCTGGAACCAGGTTGATTGCATCGACGCTTGCCGGGTCAGGCAGCACGCCCGCCTCAACAATGGCCTTTGCCTTGGCGGTTTCCTCAGCATACGGCGCACCGTCGGCGCGCAATGCCGCAACCTCATCCATCAGGCGATACATCGGAATGTCGTTCCGGCGCGCGACCTGGAAGTCGTTGAAATCGTGCGCCCCGGTAATCTTCACCGCACCTGAGCCAAATGCCGGGTCTGGATATTCATCGGTGATGATTGGGATCAAGCGCCGGTGCTCTTTCGGCCCGACCGGGATCTCACACAGCTTGCCGACGATCGGCGCATACCGCGCGTCGGACGGGTGAACGGCAACCGCACCATCGCCGAGCATGGTTTCAGGCCGCGTCGTCGCGATCGAAATGTAATCGCGGGTCTCGCTGAAAACGACGTTTCCATCGTCGTCTTTCTCAACGTACTCATACGTTTCGCCGCCAGCCAACGGGTACTTGAAGTGCCACATATGGCCGTCGACTTCGGCATTCTCCACTTCCAGGTCAGAAATTGCCGTCTGGAACTTAGGGTCCCAGTTCACCAATCGCTTGTCGCGGTAAATCAGCCCCTCCTTGTGGAGCTGGACAAAAACTTTGAGGACTGCCCGCGACAGCCCCTCATCCATAGTGAAGCGCTCGCGCGACCAGTCACAGGATGCCCCAAGCCGCTTGAGCTGGTTGACGATAACGCCGCCGGATTCGTCCTTCCACGCCCAAACCCGCTCTAGAAATTTGTCGCGCCCCAGCGCCCGCCGGTTCGGTTCCTGACGCTCAGCCAATTGCCGCTCAACGACCATTTGCGTCGCGATGCCCGCGTGGTCGGTGCCCGGTTGCCACAGCACATCGCGACCGCGCATGCGCTCAAACCGGCAAAGAATGTCCTGCAGCGTGTTATTGAGCGCGTGGCCCATGTGCAGCGAGCCCGTCACGTTCGGCGGCGGGATCACGATCGTATAGGGCGCCGCGTTCTCGGTTCCAGGCCGGCCATGGCGAAAGGCTTGAGCGCTTTCCCACCGCTCGGACATGCGGGCTTCGATATCCGTAGGCTGATAGGTTTTCGGCAGCATAGCGAGACCATTCGTGCAGCGTTGTCCAGGACCGCGCGCGACGCGCAGGTGCGCGAGCTAGGCCAGCCCTTCTGCACGTGTCAACCAAGCGGCCGTTTGGCCGGATGCCGGTGTCGTCCGACCCGGCCTAGATTCTGGACGACATCACCGCGCGGCCGCAATGAACCCATCCAGCGGCAACGTGATCACACGCCGCGTGATGCCGGCAGGCACACCACCCTCAGCCCATCCGACGTACGCCGCGGTGCGCACCACCAGCCGCGATCAATCCCGCTTTTTGTCCGCGCCATCGCTGGCGTTTTCCGCAGGACGACCGGCTTGCTCGATCCGCCCGGCAAGGTCCTTGTTCTCTTCGGTGAGAACCTTCGCCACCAATCGCGGCATGTTGTCATCAAGCCATTGCCGCAGCATGGGCCGCAACATGTCGACAACGGTATCCTCAAGCGACGCCGGCTGGCCGCCCGCGCGCACCTCACGTGCCGGCGTAACCGGTGTCGCGATTGGTGCGGCAACATCGCGCGCGCCAGCGGGGGAGACGCCGTCCGGCGATGCATCGGCCGGACGCAACGAAAGCGCCATGGCCCCTGCGTCGCTGGCTTGCCCAACGGCTGCCTGCGACGGTTGAGGGTCCGCCTCTCGATCGGGCGTCGCAGGAGCGGCCGCCTGAGGGGTTTCAATCGCCATCGGCAGATCCGCATCTTCAATATCGTCGTCGATATCCGCCTCATCGACCGACGTCTCACGCAACGCAAGCGCTGCCGTCCGTGAGCTCGCGCCCGCCGAACGCGGCGGCAACACCGCGTCCACGGCCTCCTCACGCCGGTTGCTTTGTGCATCACCGACCGTCGTCGCAGCGTTCAATGCTTGATCGATTGGATCAGTACTCACAGCGGGTGCATCCGCTGGCGACTTAGCGAACGCAGCGCCGGTTGCGTGGTCCTGTGCCTCTGCATCTTGCGGCGTGGTCTCAGCCGCCTGGGCTGGCTTGGCATTGTCGAGAGGCGCGGCGTCTGAAGCTGCACCAAAATCGGCACGGCCAAATCGCCCAACATCACGCATCGATGGCGGCGGCGGGGCTTCATCGGCATCGGCAGCTTCCCGTGGGGTCGGCCGGCGCAGCGTCGGCATCGAGGCCCGCAAACGTTCCAGCGCGGACGTCGCATCACCGTCGCGCGCTGTTTCACCTTGCTCCACCTGCCGTGCGCGAGCGGCAAGGCTTCCCGGCACTGTTGCCGGGCCATCGGTGTTGCCAGGGACCACCTGCCCAAGCGCATTGGCAAGCGATGGCGCGGACGCCGGTCCGTCATGCACCGGCGTCTCAGCCCGTTGGTCTGATGGTGCCGGCTCCGACGCAGCATCCAGGATCTCGCCGAGCCGGCGTGCGCGCGAGGCCTCCGGTGCGCGAACCGGCTGCAGATCGAGCGGGTCAGCGGCCGGTGGGGCCTGCGGAGCGGCCGGCTGCGGCGCCACGGGTTCTACCGGTTGCCCTGCCGCTGCGGCAGGTCCCGATGCCAAAGCGCGGAAAGCGTCGGAAAATTGCCCAGCGCCGGCGGGCCCATCGTTGTCGGCCACCGGATGCGGCGAGGGTGAGGGTGAGGCTGATCGTTGCGCAGCTGGTGCCGACGCTGAAGGCGCGGGGAACGGTGCCGACGCAAAGGGCTTTGCCGGTTGCGCCGCGGGGCTGGCCGCCGGCGCAGGAGCAGGGGCAGGCACCGGTGGTGCGGGCGCGGGTACGTCATCCTCGGTTATGCTTTTGCGGATCGACGCCAAGATATCTTCAAAGTTCTGATCGCCCGCCGAATTCGGATCACTCATTCCGTCACCTTCAAGCCCGCCGCGAAGTGAAGCGCCCCGAAGCCAGCCCAATGCTTGGGGCATGCTCTTCGAAACCTAACACAGCGGCGGGTATGTGACAGCCGCGTTCAAAATCGGGCAGAAGCGTGCGGTACGGCCAGCAAAACTCATCGAGCCGCACAAAAATGAGCCCAACCGCCGCGCATCTTCGAAGCACATCGGATTCCAAGACAACCCGAACCAAGCAACCAGCAGCAGGTCATGAGAGCGTGCGCGTCACCGAAAGATGCGTTGGGCAAGCCTACTTGTAGGTGCCTTTGAAGCGCTCCCACAGATTGAGCTTTTCATGGCGCCCGTCCTTGCGAGTGATCGAGATCGAGAACCATTTGCGGCGCGATTCGTGATAATGCGCGTCCGGATCATAGACCTTCCCGGTCAAGCCCAACTGGATCATATCGAGCCGGCCCACCGCGCTGAGCAGCGTGTAGGCGTTCACGATGATGTCACGCTGCGTCGTGGTCAACGCCACTTGCGCATCCAGAAGTTCCTGGCGCGCATCGAGCACGTCAAGCAACGTCCGCTGGCCAACGCGCTCTTCTTCCTGGACGCCCTGCAACGCGATCCGGTTTGCGTCGACCTGCGAGCGGTCTGACCGCAATTGCGCCTGCGATGCCTGCAGCAATGACCAAGCCGCCACCGCAGCTTCGCGCGCCTCGGTCCGCGCCCGCTCGACGTCTTGTAAGCGGCTCACATGGGTATGTTTGGCCGCACGGATTTGGGAGCGCGTGTTGCCCGCCTGATAGAACGGGATCGTGATGTTACCCGTGACCGTGCCCGTCTCAGAACGCGATGTCCCAACAGAACCGCCCCGCGTATTGTTATAGGTCGCGTTCAAATCGACCTGAGGCAGAAGCTGGCCCGTCAGGCGTTTCACGGCAAAGCGCGCAGCCTGCTCCAGATAGAGCGCGTTGACCACCGAGGGGTTTTGCTGCAGCGCAAGGTGGACAGCCGCCTGCTGGGATTTTGGCAGAAAGCGACTCGGCGTCCCCGGCGCGATCAGACGGTTCGGCTCGCGACCCACGACCCGGACATAACGCGCGCGGCTGGCCTTCAAGTTCGCCCGCGCAAGATCCAAAGCCGACAGCGCCGCAGCGCGCCGCGCCCGTGCCTGAGCGACATCGGTCCGCGTCACCTCGCCGACCTGAAAGCGATCCTGGGTGGCCTTCAGCTCACGCGAGAGAAACTCAAGGTTGCTTTGCCGCAAGCGTACCAGCGCGGTATCCCGCACCACGTCCACGTAAGCCGTTGCCGCATCAAGCAACACCGTCTGCTCGACGTTACGAAGCGTTTGCTGGCCGGCGCGAACATTCGCTTCGGCTTCGCTGACGGCGTTTGTCGTTTGAAACCCTCGGAAAATCGGCTGCGTCAGCGTCAAGCCGAACGAACGCGGCGTCAGCCGTCCATCGGTGTTGCGACCGGGGTCTGTATTGGTTTCTGAGATACCGAACTGGTAGTTGCCGTTCACGGTGGGGCGATAGCCCGACATCGCCTGGGCGACACCTTCGTCCGTGGCACGCAGTGTCGCGCGTTGCGATTCAAGCTGCGGGTTATAGCGGTAGGCCGACCGCAGCGCGTCATTCAGCGTCTCAGCCATAGCCGCCGCGTGCGAGCCGACCAGCGCCATCGCCACAACGAACGGCGCGACCACCCAGGCCATGTGGCCCAAGCGCTCTCGGCTGCGTTCCTGTCTGTCGATCCGGTTCATAAGCGCTCCGCTCAACCAACCGCCCGGTTGGGCCAACCCCTTGTCGCATATGCGATTCGACCGCGGGGCGAATCCTCCCTCGTGATACGCGGGAATAACCTGGATAACCGAGACAAACGCTTTGACTGTGCTCGTTTCGTATGAGCGCCGTGGCCAACACCACACAGACACGCCGTCCAATGCCCACGATGAGCCGAGAGACCGCATCGGGACATGGCGCGGCCAAAGCCCCTAGCCACGCTGACGCAGGGGCGCGCAAACACGCGAACAGCTTGCACACGGAGCAATGCGCGAGTCGCAGTAAACGAGGTGTAAATGCGGCCGCCGTCGTCTCGCCGGTCCTGACGGTCAACGCCCCCCAGTTCGTCGCATATCGAACGGTTCTCGACTGCGCCGGCACGGGCGCAAATGACCGGTGAGCCGGACTAAAAGACGAAGCCCTTTTCCCTGGCAAATGCGCTCAGCGTGGGCGCTGCAGCATCAAAGATCGACGATGCCGCAAACCGCGACCCAACCCGCAGCCATTGTGTGACCTTGCCAAGCCCATCGCCATTCCGCACAGCAACGAGCCGGCCCCCGTCCTTGAGTTGATCCAGAAGCGCCTCCGGCACATCTGCGACCGCACCGTTGATGAGAATGGCATCGAAGGGCGCTTCGTCCACCGCCCCGTCCTGCAATGCGCCCGAGATGACGCGCGCGTTCTCGATCTCCAACGCCCTCAGCGTCTCGGTCGCCGAATCAGCAAGCGCACCGTCACTCTCAATCGCAATGACCCGACGCGCCATGTCCGACAACAACGCCGTGCTGTATCCGGTCGCACAGCCGATATCGAGCACAACCCCGTCGTCTGGAACATTGAGCGCCTGCACCATCTTGGCCAGAACCCGCGGTGCAAGCAGGAAGCGCCGCTCTGCCTCAGGGCGCGATGGCGGCAAGATCAAATCCTGATCCATGTAGCACACGGGCCTAAGCCGCTGCGGCACGAAAGCTTCACGCGCCAATGCGAGCATCGCCCGCATGATGCGCCGGTCGGTCACGTCGCTCGGCCGGATCTGGCTTTCGACCATATTCAGACGACTAAGAGCGAAGTCACTCATGGCGGCTCATGATCCAATCGGTTGGCAGGGGCGCATAGGATACGCAAGAGCGGGACGAGCCGTTTTGCTGCCATCGATATGATGTGCATTGCGCGGCTGGCGCGCCGTGTGATACATGCGCGCCTCTGGCGGGCGCAACCATGTCTGACAAATCGTTGTCGCGAACGCACATGTTTGCAGCCCAGACACACAAGATGCGTTAATAGACGCAGAACTCGAGACACGCACACTATGCGTGTTGCCGGTTGGGGCCACGTGGCGGAGTGGTGACGCAGCGGACTGCAAATCCGTATACCCCGGTTCGATTCCGG
>CAZOGY010000107.1:0-12254 GCA_964579305.1 uncultured Hyphomicrobiaceae bacterium | reverse complement strand
GATGTTTCGAACACGAACATCGACGGCCCGGGCCGATTTGCGGCCTTGGGGCGTGAATCCGATTGGACGCGACATGCATTAATTCGCCTGAGCGGGTTTCACCGCCGCCATCATGTAATTGACGCCAGCATCGCGGGATAGCTCCCAGGTGTCGGTCATGGGCGCATAAACGGTGCCGCGGGGCGCCCCGGGGATCAGGCCCGCGGCCCGCATGAAGGAAGCAAGTTCGTCCGGTTTGATGAACCGATCCCACTGGTGTGTGCCCCGGTCGAGCCAGCCCAGGATGTATTCCGCGCCCACGATCGCCAACGCGTACGCGCGTTGCGTGCGATTGATGGTCGACATGATCAACAATCCGCCTGGTGCGAGGCACGCGGCGCACGTCTTAACCAGGGCGCCTGGATCGGGCACGTGTTCGACGACCTCAAGGCAGACGACAAGGTCAAATGTCTCGCCCGCGTTGGCGACGTCTTCAGCGCGGCACGCACGATAGTCGATCGCGAGACGCGCCGACTCGGCGTGACGCTTGGCGGCCGCGATGTTGTCGGCGCCGGGATCGACCGCGGTGACGGTCGCGCCCATGCGGGCCAGAGGCTCACTTGCCAACCCACCGCCGCAGCCAACATCCAGGGCCCGCCAGTTTTCAAGCGCCAAAGCTTGCGGCGGTTCGGGTGGCCGATGCAGGTTTGCGGCCTGCGCGATGAAGCGCATGCGTGCTGGCGTCAGAGCATGCAGCGCTTTGAACTTACCCTCCGGTGACCACCAGGCGTCGGCAAGCTTTTCAAAGCGTGCGATTTCGGCGTGATCGATGTTGTCGCCCGCAGGTGATTTTTCGTTCAAGTCAACCTCCAAACCGGGCCACCGCTCAGTCGCGGTGCGTGCGGCTGCACAAAGCCATCGCGCGTGATTTGCAGTCGCGGTGCTTTTTGTCTAACGCTGCCGCTCCGCGTATGCGGGTCGCCCCACAGGTTCGCTTAGCAACATAAAGACGCATGCCATGGCCGTCGTCGTGATGAAATTCGGCGGAACGTCCGTCGCCGATCTGGATCGCATTCGCAATGCGGCAGCGCACGTCAAGCGTGAGGTCGATGCGGGCAATCACGTTGCGGTCGTCGTCTCAGCCATGGCTGGCACAACGAACCAGCTTGTCTCCTGGGTGCGCGATGCGGCCCCGCTGCATGATGCGCGCGAGTATGACGCGGTTGTTGCCTCCGGCGAACAGGTGACGGCCGGATTGATGGCCATCGTGTTGCAGTCGATGGGCGTCTCGGCGCGATCGTGGCAAGGTTGGCAGATCCCGATCAAGACCAATGCGGCACATGGTGCGGCGCGGATCGACACCATTGACGGCGCGGCGCTTGGCCAGCGCTTGTCCGGCGGTGAGGTCGCGGTGGTGACGGGCTTTCAGGGCATTGAGCCGGAACGCAGCCGGATCGCGACGTTGGGCCGGGGTGGCTCAGATACGAGCGCGGTGGCGATTGCGGTCGCACTCAACGCAACGGTTTGCGACATCTACACCGACGTCGATGGGGTTTATACGACCGACCCGCGGATCGTGCCAAAGGCGCGGCGCATGCCCCGAATTTCCTATGAAGAAATGCTGGAGATGGCGTCGCTCGGTTCGAAAGTGCTGCAGACGCGGTCGGTTGAGCTGGCCATGAATTACCGCATGCGGACCCGGGTCCTGTCGAGCTTTATGGCGCCAGATGCCATTCCGCCAGTGTCGGACGGGGGCGTGTGGGCGGACCTTGGCACCATCGTTTGTGATGAGGATGAGATCATGGAAGCCCAAGTCGTCAGCGGGATCGCCTATGCCAAAGACGAGGCGAAAGTGACGATCCTGAACGTTGAGGATCGTCCCGGTACCGCGGCCAAAGTGTTCGGCCCGCTGGCGAAGGCGGGCGTCAACGTGGACATGATCGTCCAGAACCTATCGTCGGATGGCAAACGCACCGACATGACATTCACGGTGCAGGCAAGCGAACTTCCCCGTGCCCTCGATATCCTCGATGGACTGAAAGCCGATGTCGGCTTTGAGAACGTGGTGGGATCACCAGATGTTGTGAAGGTGTCCGTGATCGGAGTTGGCATGCGCAGCCATGCCGGGGTGGCGGCGCAAATGTTCCAGGCGCTGGCCGACAAAGGCATAAATATTCTGGCGATCACAACGTCTGAGATCAAAATCAGCGTGTTGATTGATGCTGCCTACGCTGAGTTGGCCGTGCGCACGCTTCATTCGGTCTATGGGCTCGATGCCGTCGACGGCGCGATGGAAAGCTGATCGCGAGGCCGCATTCTGCGGTTGGAGCGCTTCAAGGCGCTGTTTTATTTCGAGACGTTTCTTGAGGCCGACAGGGGTTGTGTCCGCGCGGCGACGGCGACACGTTCCGCGCAGAGCCCGGCACGGAAATGACCCGCCTCAAGGCATCGGCAAGGTCGGCGTCACGCATTTCGCACAGGCCCGATGCCGCCAGCCGATCGCGGAGCCGGCCCCCGACCGAGCCAAAATGCGCTATACCGCGCAAGACGAAGTGGGCTGTGCGCCGGCATATTGTTGCAGGCTGCGCGTACGCGCTGACGAGCGGGCTCGCCGGTGGTGGGCCCGGTGTAGGATTGGTTTTTTGAGGAGACGGAACGGACAATGCCCGCCGAACCGGCACTGCGCGCAATCATGCGCCGTCTCCGCGAAATCATGGCTGATCCTGGCGATGGTCAGGAGCGGTTGGACAAGATCGTGCGCCAGGTCGCCGGACTGATGGTTGCCGAGGTCTGCTCGATCTATCTCAAACGTCAGGACAACACGCTTGAGCTGTTTGCGACCGAAGGGCTGAACCGGGAAGCCATTCACCAGACACGGCTGAACCGCGGCGAAGGACTTGTCGGACGGTGTGCGGAGTTGGCAGCACCGGTGAACGTCCCCAAGGCGCAGGATCACCCTGCATTCTCGTATCGCCCGGAAACCGGAGAAGAAGCCTATCACTCGCTTCTTGCGGTGCCGATCTTACGGGCTGGTGCGCTGCTGGGTGTGATTGTGGTGCAAAATCAGACCCCTCGGGAGTATTCCGAGGAGGATGTCGAAGTCCTCCAAACCACGGCGATGGTTGTGGCAGAGCATCTGGTGTCCGGCGATGTCGCGGGTGCTCTGGGCGAAAGCGGCGGCGAGCGGGTCGCGACGACGGTCCTGCAAGGCGAGACGATCTCTGATGGGATCGCGCTTGGTCACGTCTTTCTGCACCAGCCTCGGGTGGTCGTCTCAGAGTTGCTTGCAATGGACCCGCAGGCGGAAGCCGTGCGGCTTGACCGCGCCGTTGCCCAACTGCGCACCGCGATCGACACCATGCTTGAGAGCGAAACGCTGTCAAAAGCCGGTGCACACCGTGACGTGCTTGAAGCGTACCGCATGTTCGCGCACGACCGGGGTTGGTTGCGGCGCATGCAGGAAGCGGTTGCAGAAGGCCTGACGGCGGAAGCGGCGGTTGAACGCGTGCAGAATACGACCCGTGCGCGCATGCTTCGCCAGAGTGATCGGTTCTGGCACCAGCGCCTGCGTGATCTTGATGATCTGGCTGATCGCCTGCTGCGCATTTTGACGGGGGGCGCGCAGGCGGCGTTTCAGGACCTTGAGTTGCCGTCCGACACGATCCTCGTGGCGCGGAACATGGGCCCTGCCGAATTGCTTGACTACGACCGGACCAAATTGCGTGCCGTGGTCGTGGAAGATGCTAGCGCACAGAGCCATGTCGCGATTGTTGCGAAAGCGCTTGGGCTTGCCGCGGTGGGCCAGATTTCAGGGTTGATCGAGCGCGCTTCGGCCGGCGACGCGATGATCGTCGATGGCGAGACGGGCGAGGTTCACGTGCGACCGTCGGCAGACGTGGTGGCGGCGTATTCCGACAAGGTGCGTTTGCGGGCGCGTCGTCAGGAAAAGTACCGCGCGCTGCGCGACGTGCCATCGATGACGCGCGATGGCGAGTTGATTTCGCTTAAGCTGAATGCCGGGCTGATGGTCGACATGCCGAATCTGACCGAAACCGGCGCTGACGGGATCGGGCTGTTTCGCACCGAATTGCATTTCATGATTGCCGCGACGTTCCCGCGGGTCGATCAACAAACCGAGTTTTATAGCCAGATCCTGGATGATTCCGGCGACCGGACAGTTGTGTTCCGCGTTCTTGACATCGGCGGCGACAAGGCACTGCCCTATATGCGCCAGCCGAAGGAAGACAACCCTGCTTTGGGTTGGCGCGCGGTGCGGCTGGCGTTGGACCGGCCTGGACTGTTTCGCATGCAAGTGCGCGCGCTGATGCGGGCATCGGTGGGTCGTCCGCTGCACATCATGGTGCCGATGATCTCAACCGTTCGCGAGTTTCGTGCCGCGCGCAAGTTGATCGACCGCGAGGCGGAACTGGCGGTGGAACGCGGGCAGCCGGGGCCGTCGAAAATTGAAGTCGGCGCGATGATCGAGGTGCCGAGCATCCTTTTCTTGCTTGATGAATTGCTGCCAGAGACTGACTTCATCTCGGTCGGCAGCAACGACTTGTTGCAATACTTCTATGCCGCCGACCGCATGAACCCGCTGGTGGCGGGGCGGTATGATCCGCTTGGGCTCTCATCGTTGCGGGCTCTTGGGCTTATTCGCGAGGCGGCGGCGCGCCACGGCGTGCCAGTGACATTGTGCGGCGAGATGGGCGGTCACACGCTTGCAGCGATGGCCTTGATCGGGCTTGGTTATCGCTCCATCTCCATGGCACCGGCCGCGATCGGGCCTGTCAAATCGATGGTGCTGGGTGTTGATACCCGCGACCTGTCGCAATTCATCGCCAACCTGTTGGATCACCCGCCGGACGGTGAAACGGGAAGCATTCGTGCGCATTTACGCGCATATGCAAATGAGCACGATGTCGACCTATAAGCGGCTCGCTATTGCCCATCCGCGCGTCGGCATGTCTGCTGCGGCGCGATCCCATTCGGTCTTGACCAATACGCTGTGATTGCGCGAGGTCGCGAGCCCGATCAAAGAGCCCTAGTCCCGTCACAACATCGCGAACGCTATGAGCGCATTGCCCACCGAAAAACTTGAAAAGCTTGTTGCCCGCTGGCGTGCGCTGCAAGACGAACTTGCAACGAGCCTACCGCAGGACCGCTTTGCAAAGCTGTCGAAGGAGTTTTCGGATCTCGATCCGATCGTGACTTCGATCAATGATTTGCGCGCGGTTGAGCGGGAACTGTCGGATCTCGAAGCGATGATTGGCGATCCTGACGGCGATGAAGACATGCGTGAGTTGGCGCGTGCTGAACATGCGGTGCTTGGACCGCGCCTTAACGAATTAACCCACGATTTGCGGATTCAGCTATTGCCGCGGGACGCAGCCGATGAGCGCAGCGTCATCGTGGAAGTGCGTGCGGGAACGGGCGGGGACGAAGCGGCACTGTTTGCTGCGGATCTTTACCGCATGTACCAGCGCTATGCCGACCTCAAGGGCTGGAAAACGGAGCTGGTTGAGGCAAGCGAGAATGACCTGGGCGGCTATAAAGAGATTATTGCCGCGATCCGGGGCCCGGGCGTTTATGCGCGTTTGAAATTCGAATCCGGGGTGCACCGCGTGCAACGTATCCCGGTGACTGAGGCCGGCGGACGGATCCACACCTCGGCTGCCACGGTGGCCGTCCTGCCTGAGGCTGAGGACGTCGATATTGAAATTCGAACCGAAGATATTCGGATTGATACGATGCGAGCGTCCGGCGCTGGTGGACAACACGTTAACACAACGGACTCCGCGGTGCGGATTACGCATATCCCAACCGGGATCGTGGTGGTCGCTTCGGAGAAGTCACAGCACCAGAACCGTAAGACCGCGATGCAGATTTTGCGTGCGCGCCTGTTTGAAGCCGAACGCGAAAAAGCGGATGCGGAACGCGCTGAACAAAGACGCGGGCAGGTGGGCTCCGGCGATCGCTCACAGCGCATCCGTACGTACAACTTTCCCCAAGGCCGCGTGACGGATCACCGGATCAACCTGACTTTGCACAAGCTCGATGAGATGATGCAGGGGACCGTGCTGGACGAGGTGATCGATGCGTTGATCACGGATCAGCAAGCAACGCAATTGGCTGAGATGGGCGATGCCTCGGCTTGATCCTGCCCTGCACGGCGCAGGCTCAGCCGATGGCATTGCCGCTTTGTCCATCACGCAGGTGCACTTGGCCTGTCGCCGGGCCTTGGTGGCGGCTGGTATCGAGAGCGCTGCCACCGACGCGGCCATGCTGGTTGAAGCGGCGACGGGTTTATCGCGGGTTGCAATGTTGTCCGCGCCGGACACACTTGTGGAGCAATCGGCCGTCGATGCCCTCAATGCGATGGTGGCCCGACGGTGCGCTGGCGAGCCTGTGTCGCGCATTCTTGGCTGGCGTGAATTTTATGGCCGCCCGTTTCGCGTTACGCCAGATGTCCTTGATCCGCGGGCTGACAGCGAAACCTTGATCGATGCAGCGCTCAACTGGCGCCGGGCGTTATCGGATCGGTTCGTTCCGCGCGTACTGGATTTTGGGACTGGGTCGGGTTGCCTGCTGCTGACGTTGCTTGCGGAATGGCCAGATGCCAGCGGCCTGGGCATCGATATCTCGGCGACGGCGCTTGAGGTGGCTTCGGCGAATGCAAACGCGCTTGGCACTCCTGTCGCGGATCGCGTGACGTTTGAGCGGCACGACGGACTGGAGGATCTCGCGCGTTACGATCCGCATGGTTTTAACGTTCTGATTTCCAATCCACCGTATATTCGTCGCTCAGACGTCGCATCACTTGACGTCGCCGTTCGCGATTTCGATCCGCATCTCGCATTGGACGGTGGACCCGATGGTCTGGCGTTTTACCGCCACATTGCGCGCAACGCGCTCAGGCTCGTTCCGCAAGGTGCAATCTTTCTGGAAATCGGGTGCGATCAAGCTGCCTCGGTGATGCAAATCTTCTCGTCAGCCATTCCGAAGAACCAATTGCAATCGCTTGAGGTTTTGCTGGATCTTGGCGGGCGGACGCGGTGTGTGGCGATGCAGACACGAGGTGAGTAAGCGCAAACCCTAATTTGGATTATCATTGCGCGTTCAGCTTTTAGCAGGTAAGTGAGAACTCAAAGGAAGCGGGCGCGGAACACGACCGCGAGGGAAGCTTCCGCAAGACCAAGCGACACATTACGCCAGGAGCTGGAGCGTCTTCAGAGCGCCGGCCGGGCTTGCGTGGCGCTGCCGGGTTTGGCCGGCGCACGATCGTCAGCTTTTGGGACCTTGGTGTTCCCGCGTTTGAAGAAATCGAACGGGGCCATCCTTCGCGGGAAGAACCGCGAATTTGAACTCGGCCGCCTGTGCGCGGCGAGAGGCGGTGTGGATCACCGCGCAATGCAATCGTCATCACTAGTTTGAGAACTGGAGCCTATGAGGCAGGGACAGCAGAACCGGCGTGGGCGGAACAGAAACCGCAAGAGCCAGAACCCTCTCACACGCAGCTTTGAGTCGAACGGGCCGGATGTGAAAATCCGCGGTACCCCGGCGCACATTGCCGAAAAATATGTCTCGCTTGCTCGTGATGCTCTGTCGTCAGGTGACCCTGTCTTGGCGGAAAACTACTTGCAGCACGCGGAGCATTATAACCGCATCATCATGACTTACCGCGAACAGCAAACGACCGGTGATCAAATCAACGGTCATCGCGGGCGCGGCTATGACGATGACGGGATCGACGATGGATCGCAGTCAGCCGATCTGGGGGCTGATGCATCTGACACCAACGGTCATGGCGCTTATGAAGCCGGTGAACGCGACGCACAGCCGCGGATCAACGGCAACGGCGCCAATGGCAACGGTCACGATTACGAGCGCGGACGCCGCACTGCCCGTGACCGTGATGCGACAAGCGATGAACAACCGCGCGTCGGCGGTAACGGGCAAGGGGCTGCGGAGACGGAACGGCCGCGGCGCACACCGCGCACCCGTGCCGCGCAACGCCAGCCGGCTGCAGATGCGCCGGATCAACAGGTTGAACAGCCCGATTTTCTCAAGCGTCCCGTGCGGCGCAATCGCCGGACGACGCGCACAGATGAGGCGGCGCGCGCTGACGGCGGGGAGGGCGCAAGTGCGGACGCAGGCACCGGGGAAGATCCGGGCGGCGAGAACGCATAAGGCGTAACGCGATCGGCGGGGTTCAGTCGATCAGCGTCGCAACCGATCGGCGAGGATCGCGGACGACACCGTGTTCGCTGTGTGAACACCATCGCCGATGCACAAGCGGCCATCACCGGCCACGTGGGCATAGACACCGAGATCGGTGTGGCCCGCGTGGCGTCTTAAGGTGTCAGGGATCTGCATGTCGCGGGCCCCAGTCGCAGGGTCCACGTTCGTAGCCGCGCATCGCTCGGTGCGGTGCCAAACCTCGAAGTCGACGTCACCAATGCGCACGGTCTGGTCGAGCCAATTGAACTCGGCCCACGGGGCGATGCCGTCGACGTAAATGTTTGCGCGGAACCGCAGCGGGTCGACAGGACTGCCGATGATCTCGCCAAGCGCTCGGACAGTTGCCAGATTGACGATGTGAACGCACTTTGCCGGGACGTCTGAAAACGTGTGTCCCGCGGCGCTCACAATCGTCGGCTTGCCGCGGAGGGATCCTGCAAGATCCTTTTCCAGGACAGCTTCGATTTTCGCGCGCCCCTCCAGCGAATTGAGGCTTGCGCTGACGAGTGATCTCCCATCGCGCGAGAGCGTGAGTGTTGCGCGTGGCTCTTCAAAACGGGCGTTTAGGGTCGCGAGGCGCTCATCGCGCATGAGCATCACGAAGTTGATTTTTGGCAGATGGCGCGGCGCGGCAGGGTCGAATTTGCCCGGTGCGTTTTCGATGGCCCAGGCGCGATCAAGCGGAAACGTCTCACCTTTACAGACATCTACCGACGTCATTGCCTGGGGCGTGAGGCCTTTGACCGGATAGCGATATAGTCCGGTCACGCGCGCAACGCCGTTGCTTTGCGAGGTGCGATGCCCGGTGTCGACCTGGTTTGTCACCGAACCCTCCTTTTAGAGCTCATCCGGTTTAGGCGGAACCGCCTAAGCCGAAAGATGCAGCGACCATCTAAAATCTAGATCATTGAGGGTGAACGAACGTGATCCTGAAATGATCTAGTTGCTTTTGCGGCAATGCCCCCTTGCGCGGTGCGCTCGGGTGCCGTGGAGGCGTGGCATTTTTCGATATCACGGTTTCGCTGGGGAGCGGACGCGTGAAATCACCGTGCAGGCTTGGGAAAGCTGCGGCGCGTCCCATATCAACTGTGGCGCAGATGCCTGACGGGTCTGGGTCTGCGCGGCAGCGGCGTTTGGGCTGCCAGACGATCATTGGCGGTGCGTGCGTGCCCGATTGGGGCGGCGGACTGGGCAACGGAGTGAGCGAATGGACTTTGATCGGTTTACAGATCGGGCGAAGGGCTTTGTGCAGGCGGCGCAAACCATCGCAGTACGTGAGAACCACCAGCAACTGCGACCGGAGCATTTGCTGAAGGCGCTGATCGACGATCAGCAAGGGCTGGCTTCCGGCTTGATTGCGGCAGCGGGTGCAGAGCCGGCCAGCGTGCGGACGGCCGTCGAACTGGCACTGAGCAAGTTTCCAAAAGTGTCAGGCGCCGGCGCGGGGCAAATGTATGTTTCCCAGGAACTGGCGCGCGTGTTCGACGCGGCACTGCGGCTTTCCGAACAGGCCGGGGACAGCTTCGTGACGGCTGAGCGGTTGCTGGTTGCAATCGCGAGCGAAGCGGGAACGGACGCATCGAAAATCCTGACACAGGCCGGCGCGAGCGCTGATGCACTGACGCATGCGGTTGCCGACATGCGGAAGGGGCGCGTTGCTGACACGGCGACGGTGGAAGACAGCTATGACGCTTTGAAGAAGTATGCGCGCGATCTGACGGAGGCGGCCGAAAGCGGCAAGCTTGATCCGGTCATCGGGCGCGATGAGGAGATCCGGCGTGCCGTCCAAGTGCTGTCGCGGCGCACCAAGAATAACCCCGTTCTCATCGGTGACCCGGGTGTCGGTAAAACGGCGATTGCGGAGGGGTTGGCGCTGCGGATCGTTCAGCGGGACGTGCCAGAGAGCCTGAAGGGCAAGAAACTGCTGGCGCTTGACATGGGCGCGCTGATTGCCGGTGCGAAATATCGCGGGGAATTTGAAGAGCGTTTGAAGGCGGTGTTGCAGGAGGTTACGTCCGAGGCCGGCAACGTCATTTTGTTTATCGACGAGCTGCATACAATTGTCGGCGCAGGCAAGGCCGATGGGGCCATGGATGCTTCCAACCTGCTGAAGCCAGCCCTTGCGCGTGGCGAGTTGCACTGCATTGGGGCGACCACGCTCGATGAGTACCGGCAGCACATCGAAAAAGATGCCGCGCTCGCGCGGCGCTTTCAGCCGGTGTTCGTTGATGAGCCGACGGTGGAAGATACGATCTCGATCCTGCGCGGTCTCAAAGAAAAGTATGAGTTGCACCATGGCGTGCGCATTACCGACAGTGCGTTGGTTGCCGCCTCGACGCTCTCCAACCGGTACATCACCGATCGTTTCTTGCCGGACAAGGCCATCGATTTGATGGACGAGGCCGCCTCACGCTTGCGGATGCAGGTCGATTCCAAACCTGAGGAGTTGGACGAAGTCGACCGGCGCCTGATCCAGCTCAAGATCGAGCGGGAAGCGCTGAAAAAAGAAGACGATGCCTCGTCGAAAGACCGCTTGGCGAAGCTCGAAGGCGAAATTGCCAGCCTTGAGGAGACCGCACGGGCGTTGACTGCGCGCTGGGAAGGCGAGAAAGCCCGGCTCGGCAGTGCGCAGAAAATGAAAGAAGAACTCGATCAGGCGCGGATCGCGCTGGAAAAGGCGCAACGGGACGGTGATCTGACGCGCGCCGGTGAACTGGCGTACGGTATCATCCCGAACCTGGAAAAGCAGGTTGCCGAGTTTGAAGCGGGCAAGGGCGGGCCAGATGGTGCCCCGATGCTCGAAGAAGCGGTGACCCCGGACCACATCGCGCAAGTCGTCTCGCGATGGACCGGTATTCCCGTCGACAAGATGCTGGAAGGTGAGCGCGACAAGCTCTTGCGCATGGAAGAGGCGCTTGCGCGGCGGGTCGTTGGCCAGGACGAGGCGGTGCGGGCGGTTTCAACGGCCGTGCGCCGGGCACGGGCAGGGCTGCAAGACCCCAACCGGCCGATTGGATCGTTTATGTTCCTTGGCCCGACTGGCGTCGGTAAGACGGAGCTGACAAAGGCGCTTGCTGCCTTCTTGTTCGATGACGAGCACGCGATGGTGCGCGTCGACATGAGCGAGTACATGGAAAAGCACTCCGTCGCGCGTCTGCTCGGGGCGCCTCCCGGTTATGTCGGCTATGAGGAAGGCGGCGCTTTGACCGAGGCGGTGCGACGGCGGCCTTACCAGGTGATCCTGTTCGACGAGATCGAAAAGGCGCACCCGGATGTGTTCAACGTTTTGCTGCAAGTGCTCGATGACGGCCGGTTGACTGATGGGCAAGGCCGCACGGTCGACTTCCGCAATACGATGATCATTATGACGTCGAACATCGGCGCGCAGGAACTGGTCGAGCAGCCCGAAGGGCCGCTGACGGACGACGTGCGCATGCGTGTGATGAACCAGGTCCGCGGCCACTTCAGGCCTGAATTCCTGAACCGGCTGGACGACATCATTCTGTTCCAGCGGCTGCAGCGTCAGCAGATGGCGGCGATTGTCGATATCCAGCTTGCGCGCCTGCATGCCCTGTTGGCCGATCGTAAGATCACCATGACGCTCGATGAGCCGGCACGCACGTGGTTGGCCAACAAGGGCTATGACCCAGCCTACGGTGCGCGTCCGCTGAAGCGCGAAATCCAGCGGAACTTGCAAGATCCGTTGGCTGAAAAGATCTTGGCCGGCGAGATTGTGGATGGTCAGGATGTGTCAGTGACCGTTCGCGACGGCGTCCTCGATATCCAGCCGGTTCCCCGCGCGTCGGGCTAAAGCGTGTCGCATGAGATGCGCCTCGCATTAGGTTTTTGGCCTCGCGGTGCTGTTCCGGCCGTAGGCCGGGCACCTCCGGCGGGGCGGCGCTCGCGCCGGGCCGCTTGCGACCGTGGGGCGTGGATCCGATTGGATGCGACAGGCGTTAAGGCGGTCGCAGGCCGGGTTTGAAAAGCGTGTTCGGGCATGAAAAAAGAAAGCGCCAGCTTAAGTTTTGAGCCGG
>CAZOGY010000106.1:0-12323 GCA_964579305.1 uncultured Hyphomicrobiaceae bacterium | reverse complement strand
GCCGTTTTCGTGTCGATGTTTCGAACACGAACATCGATGGCCCGGGCCGCTTTTGCGGCCTTGGGGCGTAAGTGCGATTGGATGCGACATGCCTTAGCACGCGGGTTTCATCGCAACACTGGCCAAGCCGAGCCCATCGCCGACTGCAAAAAGGTTCGCAACGAGATTGAGGCGGCAGGGTATGCTGACTTGGGCAGGCAGTTTGACGTGGGCAGGCAGTTTGGCCTGGTCAGACGGCCGCGCGGCGGAAATCACCGAGAGTTTGTGCGACATGGACAAGGAACCTGGCCGCAGCCACACCGTCGACAACCCGATGATCCCAACTCAAACTCAATGGCTGGATCAGGCGCGCTGAGAAGTCCTCACCGGTCCAGACGGGCTGGAACTCGGCTCGGGTCATGCCGAGGATGGCGACTTCCGGCGCATTGATGATCGGCGTAAAGTTCGTCCCACCGATGCCGCCCAACGATGAAATCGTAAAAGTCGCGCCTTGCATGTCGGCAGGCTTGAGCTTGCCGGCGCGCGCTGTCGCTGCGAGATCCGCCATCTCGTTGGCGATCTCGCGAATGCCTTTTGCGTCGGCCTGCTTCACGACCGGCACAACGAGTCCGTCCGGCGTGTCTGCAGCAATCCCGATGTTCCAATATTGTTTGAGGACCAGTTCATCACCATCGAGCGACGCGTTGAATTTGGGATAGGCCTTCAGCGCCAAAACGATCGCTTTGACGACGAACGCAAGGATGGTGACCTTGGCGTCGTCTTCGCGGGCTTCTGCATTCAGCGATTTTCGGAAGGCCTCCAAATCCGTGATGTCGGCCTTGTCGAAGTTCGTGACGTGGGGAATGACAAGCGCATTTCTTGCCAGCGCAGGGCCGGATTTCCTGACGATGCGGCTTAGCGCCACCCGTTCGGTGGGGCCGTATTTTTCGTGATCGACGCGTGGCCAATCCGGCAATCCGGCGACCAACGGAGACAGCGCGCCTGGCTGATCGCTTGCGCTTGGACGTGCTGGAACATCGACTGCGGTCAGTTTGTGTTTGACGTACGCTTCCACGTCACTTCGCGTGATCCGGCCTTTGGCACCCGAACCGCTGACCTGTGCGATCGCAACGCCAAGTTGGCGGGCGTACGCGCGCACAGATGGTGAGGCGTAGGCAGGTGCATCCGGTTCAACGCGCAATACCCGCTGGGGATTAATGACATCGCGCGGCGTTGCCGGACTTGCTGGGCTTTGAACTGTCGGCGCTGGCAGGGAAACCGTCTGGGTCTGCGGCGCGGGTTCAACGTGACCATTGGTTCCGCTGTTTGCGGCCGCATCGTTGGTGGTGGCGGCGGTCGCTTCGATCCTCGCGATCAACGCACCTTTGCTGACTTTGTCACCGATGTTGACGCTAAGCTCGGCAATGCGTCCGGCGTGATCGCTGGGTACGTCGAGCGTGGCCTTGTCCGACTCCAGGACGATGATGGTGTCACCGTCGGCAATTTCGTCGCCCGGCGCGACAGGGATCTCAATGACTGGAACGTCTGAGAAATCGCCAATGTCGGGCACGCGGATTTCGATCAGCGCGGTCATGGCTTCACCTCATATCGTCCAGGGCGCCGCAGCCGAGGCGTCGATGCCGAGTTCCGCGCGCGCGCGCACGAGGACATCGTCCCCGATTGTTCCGGCCCGGACCAAAGCCGCCAGGGCCGCCAACGCGATATGCTCGCGATCGACTTCGAAGAAGCGGCGCAAGGCTTTGCGGTTTGCGCTGCGTCCAAAACCATCGGTCCCAAGGATGGTGATGGGCGCGTTGATGTAACCGGCTATTTGCATGGGCACTGCGCGGACATAGTCGCTTGCCGCGACCACCGGCAGGTCGCCGTCAAGCAACGTCGCAGCGAAGCATTTGTCCGGCGCGCCTGGCAGTCCGAGCCGTTGTTGGCGTTCGACCTCGGCCGCATCGCGGGCCAACTCGCTATAGGATGTGGCGCTGAAAACGGTCGCCGCAACGCCGTAGTCGCGCTGGAGCAAGTCTGCAGCGGCAATCACTTCGCGCAGGATTGTGCCGGAGCCAACGAGTTTGACTTGTGGGGTGTCTGCCGCCTCGCGGCTGTCGGCGGCAAGCGCATACAGGCCTTTGATGATGCCATCCGCGACGCCGTCGGGGAGCGAGGGCTGGGCGTAGTTTTCGTTCATGACGGTGATATAGAAAAACTCGTCGCGACGATCAGCCAACATCCGCTGCATGCCATGCTCAAGGATCACGGCCAGTTCATAGGCAAATGCCGGATCATAGGCTTTGCAGTTGGGGATCGTGGCGGCGACCAAATGGCTGGAGCCATCTTGATGCTGAAGCCCTTCCCCGGACAAAGTGGTGCGGCCTGCGGTGGCGCCCAGGAGAAAACCGCGCGCGCGTTGGTCGGCTGCCGCCCATATGAGATCGCCGACGCGCTGAAATCCGAAAATTGAATAGTAAATGTAAATCGGCAGCAGTTCGACATCGTGCGCGGAGTAAGCGGTGGCCGCCGCCGTCCACGAACTCATGGCACCAGCCTCTGTGATACCCTCTTCAAGTAATTGGCCGTCGGCTGCTTCTTTGTAGAAAAGCATGGAACCTGCGTCTTCTGGCTCATAGAGCTGGCCGAACGGCGCATAAATCCCGATCTGGCGAAACAGGTTGTCCATGCCGAACGTGCGCGCCTCGTCGGCAACGATTGGGACGATGCGCTGCCCCCAAGCCTTGTCTTTCAAGAGGCTGCTCAACATGCGCACGACCGCCATCGTCGTCGACATTTCCTTGCCATCGGCTTGCAGTGCGAACTGCGCAAACGCGGTGCGTGGCGGGGGCGCGGGGGCGGGGTGCGACGCGGATTTCCAGCGCTTGGGCAGAAAGCCGCCCAAGGCTGCGCGACGCTCTTTCAAATAGCTGATTTCGGGGCTGTTTTCAGACGGCTTATAGAATTCCAACCCTTCGACGGCGCTATCGGTGAGGCCAAGATTGAACCGATCTCGGAATGCCAAGAGCGCATCGATATCAAGCTTCTTGGCTTGGTGCGCGGTCATCCGGCTTTCGCCAGCACCGCCCATGCCATAGCCCTTTTTGGTCTTTGTCAAAATGACGGTTGGGCGGCCTTTGTGGGCCTTGGCTGCGGCGAATGCTGCATACAGCTTTTTGAGATCATGGCCGCCACGTTTCAGCGTGTGGATTTCATCGTCGGTCATGTGCCGCACAAGCGCCGAAGTTTCCGGGTCGGCATCGAAAAACTTCGCGCGGTTATAGTCGCCATCTTTCGAACCGAGATCCTGATATTGACCATCAACGGTTTCTGCGAAGCGGCGCAAAAGCACATGATTGACGTCGCGGGCAAACAGATTATCCCATTCTGAGCCCCACAGAACCTTGATCACGTTCCATCCAGCGCCAACAAACAGCGCTTCGAGTTCCTGTATGATCTGGCCATTGCCGCGCACTGGCCCGTCAAGGCGCTGCAGGTTGCAATTGACAATGAAGGTGAGGTTATCGAGTTCTTCGCGTGCGGCAAGGGTGAGGCCGGCGACCGATTCGGGCTCGTCCATCTCGCCATCACCAAACACACCCCACACATGCCGGCCTTCGGTGTCGGCCAAGCCGCGTGCTTTGAGATAGCGCATGAACCGGGCCTGGTAGATGGCCGACAACGGGCCGATCCCCATGGAGCCTGTCGGCAATTGCCAAAAATCATCCATCAACCAGGGGTGCGGGTAGGAACATAATCCGTGACCGGGAACTTCCTGGCGATAGTTGGCGATATCCTCCTCGCTCAACCGACCTTCGAGAAAGGCACGTGCATACACGCCTGGTGCGGAATGCGGCTGAAAGTACACAAGGTCGCCGGCAAAGTCGTCGGTGCGCGCGCGAAAGAAATGGTTGAAGCCAACCTCAAAGATTTCCGCGGCCGATGCGTAGGAGGCAATGTGGCCGCCAAGCTCGCCATAGGCTCGGTTGGCCCTGACCACCATCGCCAGTGCGTTCCAGCGAATAATTGACGTAATGCGTTCTTCAAGCGCCAAATCGCCCGGGTAAGCCGGCTGCTGAGCAACAGGGATCGTATTGCGGTAAGACGAATACGGGAGGCCGCGCGTTGTAACACCCAGCCTTTGCGCATGCTCCTGCACGCGCGCGAGAATGAACTGGGCGCGATCCGCGCCAGCGGCCCCGGTTATCGCCTCCAATGCTTCAATCCACTCTGCCGTCTCGGACGGGTCCGGGTCGTGCATGGGGACAGCAGCCAACAGTCGGTTCGTCATAGGCAAATCCTCCGCATGGTGGGCAGGATAAGCGATGCAACGCGCCAAAACCTGATAAATTCATGGCCTGCGCGTACGGTTTTTGGCAGAATCTAGCGTCTGCTGGCCGATCTGCGCGAGATTCAGGCAACCGGCGACGGGCGGTCTATCGGAGGCAACGGTGGAACTTGATCGGGTGGACCGGCTGATCCTGGCTGAGTTGCAGCGCGATGCGCGCATCACGCATCAGGATTTAAGTGAGAAGGTGGGTCTATCGCCGTCGCCCTGCGCCAGACGGATCAAAGCGCTCGAAGCTGCTGGCCTGATCACCGGCTACAGCGCGCAGATCGACGAGGCGAAGATGGGTTACGGATTTTCCGTATTCGTCTCCGTCAAGCTTGACAGTCAGATTGACGACAGGCTGGTTCATTTCGAGCGCGAAATCGCGCTGTGCCCAGAGGTTGTTGATTGCTGGTTGATGACAGGCAGCCGCGACTATCTCTTGCGCATCGCCGTTGGCGATCTCATTGAATACGAAGCCTTTTTGACACGACGCCTGACCAAGGTGAAAGGCGTTGCCTCGATCGAATCGTCGATCCCGATCCGACGTGTCAAAGCACTTCAAGCCAGACTGGTCTAAACAAGGATGATGTGACTGGGTGGGCAATGTCATCGCTGAATTGATTGCGCAAAAACCGCGGCGCACGCGTCTTCAAAGAATAGGCCCAAAACGCAATGAACCCTGAACTTGTCCATGTCACGCGCGGCGCAACGGTCGAAAGCCGACACAGCGGTGCCATTGCCATCTGTAAATCGGACGGGACATGTCTGGCCGGCCTTGGGGATGTGGCGCGGCCTGTGTTTCCGCGCTCAGCCATTAAGCTCATGCAGGCGACCCTTGTTGTGACATCGGGTGCAGCGGACCGGTTTGGCTTTGATACGCGTGCGCTTGCTGTTGCGTGCGCCTCCCACCGCGGGACGCCAGATCATGTTCGCGTCGTTTCCGATATGCTCCAGGCCGTTGGGGTGGGCCAGGATGACCTCGCCTGTGGTGCGCACTGGCCGTTTCACGACGCTTCGCGGAACGAATTGGCGCGTGGGGGCGGCGCGCCCAATCGGTTGCACAACAATTGCTCTGGCAAACATGCCGCCATACTTGCCGCGTGCGTGGCCTCTGGCTGGCCGGTTGAAGGATACACCGCGCTTGGTCATCCCGCGCAATATGCCCTCCGATGCGTTTTGGAAAACCTCTGCCAGACCGACTTGGCGGATTCCGTGCCGGGCCAAGATGGCTGCGGTCTGCCGAATTGGCCGCTTTCGTTGACGTCGCTTGCCGTTGGCTTTGCCAGGCTCAACGCCGATCGGGCGCCGGATGGGCCTGCGACGGATGCCCGTTTGGCAACGCTCCGCGATGCGGCGACACGCCTGCGCGCGGCATGCTGGGCACATCCTGAATTGCCCGGCGGCCCGGGCATGCTCGACACTGAAGTTCTGCGATTGGGCGCGGGCTGTGTTTACATCAAAACGGGTGCAGAAGGGGCTTATTGCGGCGCCATGCCGAAGCTGGGCCTGGGCTTTGCGATAAAAGTCGATGATGGTGCTGCGCGTGCTTCGGAGGCAATCGTTCTTGAATTGCTGGCCGCTCTCGATGATCAATATCATTTGGAGAGGTTTGGTGAGTTGCGGCGGCGTCGATCCATTATTCGGAATTGGGCAGGGGACCCGGTGGGGCGCATTCTGGCGACCGGTGCGTTGGTTGAATTTACCCGAGGCCTCAGTTTGGTTGGTCACTGATCTCACACCAGCGGTCGTTGCCACGCGTCTGGTTGACCTACGAAATCACATTATTCGAGACTTGAATTCGATCGTTTGGCGCGTTCTGCGTGCCGTCACGCCGCGACATGTCGGCTTGGATTGTGCCAACCATCGTGCGGCAGATCGCAGTGCGGCTGGATCGCGCAATCAAGTTCGCGCAGACGTTCACGCGGCCAGCAGGCTCCGGTCCATCGATCGCGATGCCAATGCCGCAGGCGCAAATCACATTGCCGGTGGCAACCACATCGCGGCGAAACCGGCCCCAGCCGATGTGTAAGCCCGTCGTTGCTGCTGCCTCAATCGTGTTTCCGGAAACCGTTGCGTCAGCTTCAACGAAAATGCCATCGCCGCGTTTGTCGACGGGCTCATGCTCGCGACGCACAAGGTTTCGCACAAGATTGCCCGTAATCGTCGACAGCCGACCGCCCACATTGAAATTGGTGGCGACAATTCCGGTTGCAGCGCCATCGATGACGTTCGCATTTATGACGGCGCCTTCGAAGCCGAATTCAGCGTAGATGGCGACTTCGCCACAATCGCGAATATGGTTGCCGGCCACTTGAATATTCGATGACGCATTTCCGCGGACTGCAGAATAGGCGACGCTGGTTATTCTGTTGCCACTGATCTGCACGTTGTCAGCGCGATAGACATTGATGCCGTTTCCGTTCTGGCCACTTCCGCCCGCATCGGCCCGAATATTCGTAATCTGGTTGTCGCGAATTGCGGCGCCGTCGTGCCGGTTTTCCGATTGCCAGACAAGAACGCCGTTATTCGCGCACTCGTCGATTTTGCAGGATGAAACTGTGAGGCTGTTGCAGTTGTTTGCAAAGACCGCGGCATCGCCAATATTTTCAAGGGTGCACGCGGAAAGGCGTCCGCCGCAGCGCTCCAGCGAAATGCCATGGCGCGGTGCGTCGCGAACCTCCACACCGGTGAGTTCGACTGAAGCCACCTCAACCAAGTGCACCAGCGCAGCCGATCCAGATCGGGATTGGTCCTTGTCATCGGACGGGTCGCCCGCCGCGCCGACGAGCGACAGATCACGCAGCCGTAACCGGTCGATGTTTGACGCGGTGATCGCTGCATTCGTGCCTTGCAGAACGATCCGCGTCGCGCCGGCGACGCCGATGAGATCGCAGCCCTCAGGCAGGACCAGACCGCGACAGACGAACGCACCTGCAGGAAGCGCAAGAATGGTGCGCTGCTGGGCGGCCCACACAAGTGCGGCCTGAAGCTTGCGCGTCTGATCGCGATGCGGGTGCGGGGTCAAGCCCAGTGCCGCGGCCTCGATCGTGTGATGCGCCTGGTCAGGCTTGCGCGGTTTGGCGGCCGCCCGGCGCGCAAGTCCGCTGGCCGCTATCACGGTCAGGCCCAGTGTCATCGCCAACCGGCGCGGCACGGAAATGGGTCCAGGCATGTCGTCCTCGCGCTCATGTGCCAAGCGCATAGGATATGCAAGGGCCGTGCAAGTTCTTGTTCCCAAACCGCCGGGGCGGAGGCGCCAAGCCCCGTTACCTCGCGCGGAACCGACGTGCGGTCTCAGCTTCGTTCAAGACGGCCAACGCGATGTGGACCCCGGCGCTGACCGCATCATCCCATGTCAGGCGCGGAGCTTTGGGGGTTTGTTGAACGGGCAGGCCATCGCGGGCTGCCAGGTCTCCATCTTCATTTGGGATCTCAGCCAGCATCTGCGGTATGTGGACAAAACCGCACGTCATAACCCCAGTCGCCGATTGTGCGTGGATCGTCTCGTAGAGAACGCGATTGCAAAGATACCGGCCCGCATTGCGCGAGCGAGAGACCGGAAATCCGCGGCGTCGCAAGTGCGCAGCCAAGCGCCGCGCGGGCCATGGTGCAATGAGATGGCGGGGGCCGTCATGCGCGATCAAAGGGTCGTCAGGCTCTTGCGCGGAAACATCGGCTGAAGCTCTGATATTTTGTGCCCGGCTTTCCAGAACGAGCCCACGGGCGCGGCGCGAGACGCCGAACATCAAAACGGCATCGGGTTGACACTGTGCGATTTGCGACCGCAATCGGGCCGGCCCATCGATCCAATGGGTTGCAAGCGTGATATAAGCGACGGCGTGCGCCTGCATGTCTTGCGTGGTCCGCAAGCGTTTGGTCACCTCGGCGGCCAGTGCACTCGATGCGTTAACGGGTACGTTTGGAAATGGCCCAAAACCCGTAACAAGCAGTCGTGTCTGATCGCTCATGGCGCGTTACGGCCCCGCCAATTGGTTTCGCGATTCATTGCGCAGGCCTCTCGTCACTAACATGGGATTTCAAGCCGACCGCGTCGAGAACTGTTTCGGTGGCGCGTGACGGGGTCATGGTCCCGGCACGCACGGCCGCTTCGCAAGTCTTTAGCGCGGCCGCGCCTGCTGGATTGGTCATGAACCGCGACCAGATATCATCGCGCACCATGTCCAGGAACCAAGCGGCATTCTGGTCGGCGCGGATCTGATCACGCATGCCCGTCGCGCGCAGCAATTGTTGATGCTGCTCGACCAATGACCAAAGCTTTTCGAGGCCCACGTTCTCGCGCCCCGACATCGTCAGCACCGGCGGTTGCCAGTCCTTCAGACGCGGTGCCAGAAGGCTCAGCGCGCTGCGGTAGTCCGAAGCGGTACGTTCCGCCCACCGTATATTATCGCCGTCCGCCTTGTTGATCGCGACAATGTCGGCCAGTTCGATCACGCCCTTTTTGATGCCTTGGAGATCGTCGCCGCCACCGGGCAAGAGCAATGCGACGAACGTGTCGACCATGCCGGCGACCGTTGTCTCGGACTGACCCACACCCACCGTTTCAACAATGATGACATCAAATCCGGCGGCTTCGACCAACAGCATGGTTTCGCGGGTCTTGCGCGCGACACCGCCCAAAGTGCCCGACGTGGGTGACGGCCTGATGTAGGCTTCGCGCCGGGTGGACAGCCGCGACATGCGGGTCTTGTCGCCGAGAATGGACCCACCCGAGCGCTGCGACGTCGGGTCAACGGCCAGCACGGCAACCCGCTTGCCGTCGGCAATGAGGTTCATGCCGAGTTGGTCGATGGTGGTCGACTTGCCCACGCCTGGTACACCGGTCAACCCGATGCGCGCTGCGGTCCGCCCCACGCCTAATGCATCATCGAGAAGAGCTTGTGCGCGCGCGCGGTGGGCTGGTTTGCGGCTTTCAACCAGCGTAATGGCACGCGCCAGGGTGGCGCGGTCGCCATCGGCAATCGCCTCGATCATTTGCGCTGGTGTAAGCTCGCTCATGGGCTGACCCTAATCCACACCGCGGCGGCACGTCGACGGAGGATAATCACATCGCCCGATCAGTCCGGTGGACAACACGGGCGCTGCGCGGCGCGCCGAGAGCCCACGGCGCCAAGCACGATGGCCGCAACGACACAACCGCCGCCGATGACATGAAACTGATCGGCAATCTCACCCAAAAACAGAATGGAGACGGCTAAGGCGCTCAACGGCAGAGCCGCGGTCGCGACCCCAGCTTGCCATGACGGCACTCGGCCGACGCCAGCGTACCAGAGAACGGTGCAAAAAACGCTCGCGGAAAGCCCATACCAGAGCGCCAGGAGCCAGGTCTGCGGGGTCAAAGCCCACAAACTTTGCGTGGCGCTGGTCGCTGCGGAAACCGGTATCGTGACGGCGGCACTGCAGGCAGCAACGGCAAAGGATAGGCAGATCGGCGACAATCGCGCCGATATCGCACGGGATGCGAGAACGAACGTGGCTTCGCAGGCGACCGCAACCATCACAAGCGCGTTGCCGATCAAGCTCGAAGCCGCGTCGGTGCGGCCAATTGCGAGAACGGCGAGACCGAGCACGGCCAGGCCGACCGAGGCGAAGCCATAGGCCCCCGGCCGCTCGGCATAGGTCAATGCGGCAGCAACGGTGACAACGGCCGGCAACGTCGCTGTGATGATCCCAGCATCACTGGCTGAGGTCCAAGCCGTTCCAGCGAGAATAAAGACTGAAAACAGCACCGACCCCACCACCGCCAGAATGGCAACAATAAGCCAGTCCCGCCGACTGAGGCCGGCAAGCGCCTGCCAATCACGGTTGTTCAAGAGCAAAGCAAGCGCAATCGTCGCCACGACGAACCGCAGCGCCAGCGCGTCAGCCAGAACCAAATGGGCAATTAAGACCTTGCCGATTGGCACGTTGGCCCCGGTCAACGTCATGGCGGCGATCAGCAGAAAGAATGGCATCGGCTCTCAGGCATGCGGGATGATTGACGCGCGGGATGTCAGGCCAGCGAAACAATTGGCCGTCTCTGCCTTCCTTGCGTCCAGATTTCGGCGATAGGACCCGCTGCGTCCAGCTTGGGGAGTTATGACCATGATTGGGTCGGGACCAATGCTGATCGTCATGCTCGGCATGGCCATCATCTTATTGCTGATTGTGTTTGTGTGGATTGGTACGCGTGGCCTAAACCCGGGCTCCCGTTGGGTCGCCAGGATCGGGTTGACCGCTCTTGTTCTGGCGCCACTCGCAGCCGCGGTTTTCATGAATCCGGTTGAAAAGTCGGGTGAGACGGCCAGCGCGCCGCGATTGCCATCGCAGCCGCGCGCCCAGCGTGCGCCAACACCGCAAACCGAAGTCCCCGGCACCGGCCAGGACGATGGCGCGACACCGTCCGCGGATCTGCCAAGGACGCGCGGACTTGCCCGTTCGGCCCCGTCGGATGACGAAAAATGGCATATCGTCCCGGTGTTTTATGGCACCGACCGCAGCGATGACCCAACGTCGCAGAAAACAAAGGGATACTCGGCGGAGCGCGGGAAGCGCTTGGACCTCGGCCGTGCGCTGATTAGTGTACCAAAGGTCCATCAGGTCCCCGATATCGAGCGGCCATGGGTTTATAAAATACCGTTCACAAACGTCGTGGTCTATCGGGAGGAGGAAGATCCTAACAAACATTTTGTCGTGCGCACGGTTGAGGTGATGTCTCAAGATGTCTTTCTCCAGGCTTTGAAAGATCGCCTTGCAAGCAGCAGACTGTTTAAAGATCATGCTTTGATCTTCGTGCACGGGTTTAACACCTCGTTCCAAGATGCCTTATTCAGAACGGCGCAAATCAGCTATGATCTAGGTTTTGATGGCGCCCCATTGGTTTATTCGTGGCCATCCAAAGGTGAAGTCACCTCATATAGCTATGATCGGGAAAGCGCAGGCCAGGCGCAGCCTTACTTGCGCGCCTTTCTGCAAGCGATTGCAGCGCAGTCGGGCGCCAAACGCGTGAGCATTATCGCACACTCGATGGGCAACCAACTGCTGCTGCCTGTTCTGCGTGACCTGCGCGACGCGCTTCCCGAGGGCCTGAAGCTTGGGCAAATCGTGCTCGCGGCTCCTGACGTTGACCGCGATGCGTTTGAGTTCCTCGCCGGAGAAATCCGCGGTGTCAGCAAGGGTGTGACGCTTTATGCCAATGCGAACGACCGGGCGTTGGAAGCCTCACGCCAATTCTGGGGTGGTGTTCCGCGGGCCGGCGATGTTCCGGAAGGTGGGCCGCTTATTATCGCCGGCATCGACACAATCGACGTGACCTCGACGAGCAGCAATATCTTTTCGTTGAACCATTCGGGGTATGCCAAAAATAAAGCTTTGCTGAATGATATTCAACTCATCCTGCAAACCGGCGAGCGTCCACCGGAAAAACGCATACCGATCCTTGAGCGGGTCAGCACTGATCGCGGGATTTATTGGCGGTATCCGGCCTCGCGCTGATCACGCATCTGTTGCGTCGGGCAATGGCAGCGCCATCACACTACCGCGCTGCACATCCGGTAGTGAACGAACTGTTAACAAACGCCCCATAACGTGACGACTCACCGATCAGGGAGTCGCTGAGAATGAACCTGCAATACCTTTTAGCGTTGGCTGTCTTCGCTTTGATGGCCGGCGCGGCCGTTGAACGCGCAAAAGCCGATGTGACAATCCTTTGCGACGACGGTCGGGTCGTGACAATTGCATCCGGCGAAACGGCGTCACGAGACAGCCTGATCGCCTGTGCGCGCATGCAGCGTCGCCTGACGGCCCACCCGCTCCTACCGACGCGCAATCCCGGTCGGCAGCCGACCGCACAAACTGCCGCCGCACCGATCATTACCGGATCGCTTCGCGCAACCGGCCGGCGGCAGCCTGCGTCGAAGCCAAACGTGGCGGGCAATGACGCGGGGTCGTTCCGTCGGGTGCGCGTGATCAATGCGCGGACGCCTGAGACGCGCTGGTACATCCACGTCGACTA
>CAZOGY010000105.1:3909-12414 GCA_964579305.1 uncultured Hyphomicrobiaceae bacterium | reverse complement strand
TGGCGGAGTGGTGACGCAGCGGACTGCAAATCCGTATACCCCGGTTCGATTCCGGGCGTGGCCTCCAAATACAATCCGGCGTACTGGATGCGAAATCTAGGCATCGAGGGTTTTAGCGGTTGCGGCGCGCCCGGAGACGTTCGCGAATTCGAAAACCGCTTTTGACACCAGCGCGCGCTCCTTTGAAGACCTGGCGGGCTCTGCGGCCGCCAATGGCGACTTTCCGACCCGCGCGGATCGCTTTACCGATTTTCACGCCGGCCCTGATCCCTCGTACCACTTTACCGCCGGGCACAACCAAAGACGCGGCAAATCCAACACCTTTCAAAACCCGTCCGGCCTTTGTGCGACCGAACTTTTTGATTTTCGTTCGCGCCTTTCGAACACCACGGCCGACCTTTCTGGCCGCTTTCTTGACGCCGCGGCCGACTTTCCGAGCGGCTCTTTTGATTCGGTCGCCGAATTTGGCGTGCGCTTGCGGCGTTGCAAACATTCCAGCGTGTTCACTTGGAATCCCGACAGTGGCAATGGCGAAAGCGAAACTTGCGGCGGCGGCGAAAACGAGGGATTTCATGGGGTGTCTCCTTGCTGTTCTCTGACTGCTGTTGAGAACACAAGACGCCATCGCGAGCCGCGCCGCTGTCGCTCGTGGAACAAACACAAGCGCCCCTGAAAAAACCGTCGTGGCTGGCGTGAGAGCCCTTTTGACAATGTCTTTGAGATGTCGACGCCGCCGCATCTCAGCCCGCAGCAAGACGCTTAAGTCTTTCTTGGCAGACGGCAGGGTAAGAACCGGGCTTGGCAGAGGCGCTGAGAGTTGGTATATGCCGCCTCTCGCGCTGGCACAGGTGATCCGCGGTAGCTCAGCGGTAGAGCAACCGGCTGTTAACCGGTTGGTCGTAGGTTCGAATCCTACCCGCGGAGCCATTTGCCAAGCGTTTGCCGGTCTTTTATCAAGACGTTCCAGTCGTTTGCGCCGCACTGCGACGGCCACGCTTCTCCCCCTCGACCAAAGCGCTGCATCCCTGCATTGTGACGGCCACCCTACGCGATGGAGGCCGCCATGGATGATGCCGACGCAACGAAACCGCATGCGCGCGACGACAGGCCGATCAGCCTGACCGGACACGACATTTCCAACGAACAAATCGCTTTGATCCAAGGCCACGTGCAAACGTGGTCACGAACGGCGTTGCAGGTTTCCGACCGCCTGCCGCTCGGCGCTGATTCAACCGACGTTTTCCGGGCACTGAAACCGGAGGACGCGCAGTGATCGACATCGCCCAATTTTCAGCACGCAAACTTGCCCAGGCGATCACAGAGCGCGCAACGACAAGCCGTGCGGCAACGGAAGCTGCGATCGCTCAGCTCAAGCCTGTCCACGAGCGTTGCAATGCCGTCATCGCATTTGAGGACGACGAAGCGCTGCAAGCGGCAGACGCAGCGGACGCGGCCGTGCAAGCCGGCGAAATCACGGGACCGCTGCACGGCGTCCCGCTGGCCCACAAGGATATGTTCGACCGCGCCGGCAAAGTCGCAAGCTGGGGTGGGCGCATCCACTCGGCTGAACCGGCCAGCGAAGATGCGACCGTTATCGCCAGGCTCAAAAGCGCAGGTGCGCTGCAGATCGCAGCCTTGCACCTGACTGAGTTTGCGTTCGGCCCAACCGGCCACAACTACATCCATGGCCACGCCCGCAACCCCTGGGACCCAAGCCGCATAACAGGCGGCTCGTCGTCGGGGTCAGCCGCGTCTGTGGCCTCAGGCGTGGTGCCGATGGCGCTGGGTTCAGACACGGCAGGCTCGTTGCGTCTGCCAGCAGCCGCCTGCGGCGTGGTCTCACTCAAAGGAACCTGGACGCGGGTGTCGCGGGCAGGATGCATGCCGCTATCCGGCGCCCTCGATTGCGTCGGCCCCATTGCTCGGCACATGGAAGACATCGCACTCGGCTTCGGTCTGCTCGCCGGTTACGATCCGCGCGATGGCGCAAGTGCGTCCTACCCGGTGCCGGACCTGCTAGCGGCGCTGGAACAGCCCGTGTCCGGCCGCCGGATCGCACTTGACGAAACGCTGCTCGCCGATGCCGATCCCGCCGTTCAGGCCGACATCGAAGCTGTCCGGGGCATTTTTGCCGATGCAGGCTGCACCACCACCTCGGTGACCATTCCAAACTGGGGCGAGATCGACCAGTTAACCCAGCTCCTGCAATTGCCCGAGGTGGCGTCAGCCCACGGGCATCTCATGCGCACTCGCGCAGACGACTACGGCCCACAGGTTCGCGCACGCATCCAGTTCGGCCACTTCGTCCCGGCAGCGGACCATCAAACCGCACTGCGCGCGCGCGGCATGATCATTTCCGCCTTCCTCGACACTGTATTCGCTGACGCTGACGTCCTGCTTCTGCCCACGTTTGCCGACCCCGTACCTACGATCGCGGAGCTTGACGTCGCCGGTGGCCCCTCATTGATGGCAAAGATTGCCCGGGTGATCTACTTCACGCGGCCGATCAACTATCTCGGCTTGCCGGCACTGACGCTGCCTTCCCCGCGTTCCGGCGGCGCAATGCCCAACGGGTTTCAGCTCGTGTCACGGCCATTCGCGGAGGACATGCTGATCGCGTTTGGCGCTGCCTACGAGCGTGCCGTCCCACCGCGTGTTGCGCCGATTGACTGATGCGCGTTGCAAAATCAGCGCAGTATTTTTGATATGTCACTTAAAGGTGCAGTTCCGGCGGGGCGAGCGAGCGGCCCCGTCGGCAGGCGCAGGGTGCAACGCAATTGCAATCCCGCGACAAGCTTGAAGACCCGCCAAACCACCCAAAGCCGCACGCTCGCTGTCGAGGACGAAGCCCAAATGACCCGCATTGATCAGCGCCATCCAACGGTTCGCGCCGCCCTGATTGCAACGGCTGCAACCGTTGCAGCCGTCATCGTCACGGTCCTGTGCCCAGCACGGGCGCAGTCACCGGGCGAATGCCGCGATCCGCAAACGCAGTCAGCAATGAACCGCTGCGCCGGCTGGGACCATGCGCGTGCCGACGCAGAGCTGAACCGTGTCTACGGCCGCGTCCGCCGCATGGCGCGCGAGACCGATCAGGAACTGCGCGGGATGGACGCGCGCCTGGTCGGCGCCGAACGCGCCCTCATCGCAGGTCAACGTGGCTGGATCGCCTATCGCGACGGCCACTGCGCGCTGGCAGGGTTCGAAGCGCGCGGCGGCTCGATGGAACCGATGTTGATATCGGGCTGCAAAGCGCGATTGACCCGGCGCCGGACCGACGAACTCCGCGCTCTGTTGCGCTGATCGCACGTTGCCACGGTGGGTTCACCACGAGGCCGCCGCCGCTCTCAGCGGTCGTCGTACGCATTCCCCCGTCCCGTCGCCCCGCCCGCTCTCTCGGGGGGCTCTGACAGACGACCACACACCAGGCCGCGGCCAGTCCGCGAATGGCTCACAAACCACCGTGGAGCGCGAGCGCTTGGACGCTGGCGGCGCTTTACCGGTTCGACGTATCGAGCCGGTCCTCAATCCACCGCGCGTAGGCCGCCATGGCGTAACACATCACAAAGTAGATCGCGGCGACCGCGAGCAACCCCTCGACATAAAACAGCTGCCACTCAGGATCATCTGACCCCGCGCGCACCGCCCCCAGCAAGTCATACATCCCGATGATGATCACAAGCGACGTGTCTTTGAAGAGCGAGATGAACGTCGACACCATCGGCACGACGACATGTTTCAGAGCCTGCGGCAAGATGATCAGCGACATCTTCTGCCAGTAGCCAAGCCCCATGGCATCGGCGGCTTCGTATTGGCCCTTCGGCACGGCCGCGAGCCCACCGCGGATCACCTCAGCCACATACGCTGCGGCAAACAAAATGAACCCGATTTGTGCGCGCAAAAGCTTATCGAAATTGACGCCTTCCGGCAGAAACAGCGGCACCATCAGGTTTGACATAAACAGAATGGTGATCAGCGGCACGCCCCGCACAAGCTCGATAAAGCCAACGCACAGCGCCTTGATGGCGGGCAGGCTCGAAGCTCGGCCTAAAGCCAAAAGCAGTGCCAACGGAAATGACAGCAAGATGCCAAACGTTGCCAGGATCAGCGTCAGGGGCAGGCCACCCCACCGTTCGGTTTCCACCGGCGTCAGGACCGCCGGCAGGGCTGGAAGCTCAGGGATGAGGCCACTCGCCGCCATAAGTGTCAAAACGACCAGAGCGGCAAAAGCAATGGCACCGGCCATTGCCAGTCTCCGCGGTGTCACACCGGCCAGCATGCCGACACCAAGCGCCACCATCAGCGCCAGGATATAACTGACCTCGCCCCCCATCAGGACAAGCACCAGCGGAATGCCGAACAGCCAGCCCAACGCCAGGCTTTTGTTCCAGAACGCCGGCATGCACGTGACGACCAGCAGTGTGATCAGCAGGATGCTTGCAAGCAGCGGCCGCCACTGCTCCTCGTAGGGGTAAAGACCAAACGCCATCAAACGGTGCTTTTCGGTCACAAACCCCCAGCACGCACCGGTTGCCGCCCGGCAAGCCTCGTTATCCGGCGCGAAAACCGCATTCGCAAATCCCCAGTCGTAAAGCCCGATCGCGGCATAACCAATCAAGACGGCCAGAACGACCGTGGTGATCGTATTGCCGATGCTGTTAAAGAGGTTTTCTCGAATCCAGGCCACGGCACCTGCGTTCGACGGCGGGGGGCGGCGGGCCGGCGTGGTGGTCGTCGTTGCCATCTTAGCGCTCCACCAACTGAATTCGGGCATTATAGACGTTCATCGCCAGCGAGATGGAAAGGCTGATGAACAGATAAACTGACATCATGATCAAGATCGCCTCGGGCGCCTGACCGGTCTGGTTCATCGTGGTGTTACCAGTCGAAACCAGATCCGGATAACCAATCAGAACGGCAAGCGAGCTGTTTTTGGTCAAACTCAGATACTGGCTGGTCGTTGGCGGAATGATCACGCGCAGGGCCTGCGGCAGAATAATTTGCCGCATAATCACGCCGTCGCGCAGCCCAAGTGCGCGCGCAGCTTCCGTCTGCCCTTTTGGCACGGACAGGATGCCGGAGCGCACGATCTCTGCGATGAACGCGGAGGTGTAGACCGTCAACCCAATCAAGACCGCCATAAATTCAATCGTGATCGTGCCGCCGCCGCGCAATCCAAACCGCGTTGCTCGCGGCGTCTCGATATCCCACGGCGCGCCAAACGCAGCCCACGCAACCACCGGAAGGATCACGAAAATCCCAACGGCGATCCAGGTAATCGGAAGCACTTGGCCCGTCTGCAGGCGGCGTTGATCCGCCCAACGGCTCAAAGCCCATACGATCGCAGCGGCAACGGGAATTGCAATCAACGCAGCCGACCAACCGGTATCCCAACTCGGGATCGGGCCGATCAATCCGCGGTTCGTCATGTAAAAATCGCCGAAGAACGGTTCGGCCCCACGCGCATCCTGGAGAAAGCGCGGGTTCTTCAATATCACCGACCAGAAAATGATTTGCACAAGGACCGGGATATTCCGCAGGACGTGAATGTACCATTCGCAAAGTTTGACAACGAGCCAGTTTTTGGAAAGCGTCGCGACCCCGATAATCACGCCCATGATCGTCGCCAGAAAAATCCCGACAGCGGCAACGAGCAGGGTATTTAACAGCCCAACCACGAGGGCCCGCGCGTAGGTCGAAGCTGGCGAATAGGGAATGAGCGTTTCGCCAATCGCAAAACCAGCTTCCTGGTCCAGAAAGTCAAAGCCCGTCGCAATCTGGCGCTTCTCCAGATTGGCCTGCATATTTGAAAACAGATAATAGCCGAGCCCAAGCACAAGTCCGAGGATGATGACCTGCCAGAGAATGGCCTGCACTTCCTTGTCATAGAAGCTTCGGCTGGGCGCAGAGGCCGCACGTTGTGTGCCGGCGTCGCCAAAAGTCTGGGCCATTTGAACGGGCTCGTTGGTTTTGAAGCGTGCTTTTTTGAAAGCGTGCAATGCATTCGCGTGGGAGACGCGCTGTGATGGCGCAGCGTTGATGGCGCTAGAAGCCTAGGCCCGTGCCAGTTGCGTGCAACTCCCAGCGTCCGTTGCAAAGCCCGGGACCGCGCGAAGCGGTCCCGGGAGTGTTCGCTCGGTGGCCTTCAACCTTAGCGGATCGGTGCGGCGTACATCAGGCCGCCCTTGTTCCACAGGTTGTTGAGGCCGCGCGGCAGGCCAAGCGGTTCGATGTTACGGGTCCACATCTCACCGTAGTTGCCGCCAACTTTGATCGCGCGGACAGCCCACTGCTCATCCAAGCCAAGCTTTTGGCCCATGCCAGGCGTCGTACCCAGCAGGCGTTTGACACCTGGATTGGTTGAGTTTTTCGCCATGTCGTCGACGTTGGCTTGGGTGATGCCGTACTCCTCGGCTTCGAGCAGCGCGTTCAAGACCCACTTGACGATGTCGAAGAACTGATCGTCGCCGTGGCGCACAACCGGGCCAAGCGGCTCTTTGGAGATGATCTCCGGCAGGATCACGTAGTCTTCGCTCTTGCCGCCAGGAACATCGTTTTTGCGCGTGGAGGCCAGACCCGAGGCATCCGTCGTGTAGACGTCGCAACGGCCCGAGAAGAACGCAGCTTTCACTTCAGCCAGCTTCTCGATCACAACTGGCGTGAAGGTCATGTTGTTGGCGCGGAAGTAGTCAGCCAGGTTGAGTTCGGTCGTCGTACCCGGCTGCACACACACCGTGGCGCCGTCGAGTTGTTTTGCGCTGGTGACGCCAAGCTTCTTGGGCACCATGAACCCTTGGCCGTCGTAATAAAGAACGCCGGCGAAGTTCAGGCCGAGCGAGGTGTCGCGCGTGAGCGTCCATGTCGTGTTGCGCGACAGAACGTCGATCTCGCCGGTTTGCAGCGCCGTGAAGCGTTGCTGCGAGCTCAGCGGAATGAATTTGACCTTGTTCTCATCCTTGAGAATGGCCGCTGCAACGGCTTTGCAGAACTCGACGTCGATGCCGGTCCACTTGCCCTGTGAGTCTGGCAGCGAGAAGCCGCCGAGCCCCGTGTTCACACCGCACAGCAATTCGCCGCGCTTGATAACCGCATCAAGTGACTCACCGGCCGACGCACCGGTTGCAGCGGCGACGGACACCACTGCGGCCGCGATGGCCCGTTTCAGACCTTTCATCATCAGTTCGCTACTCCCTCGATTGGATGATGCAGGCGTTCGGCCTGCGCACTGGTCTTTTTGGCCATGCACGCAAGCACCTCGGGTCCTCAGTGATCCAGGATTTGGCTGAGGAATAACTGGGTCCGCTCTGATTGCGGATTATGGAAAAAGGTTTCAGGGTCTGCCTGCTCGACGATCTCGCCCTGGTCCATGAAAATCACGCGATCTGCCACAGCCCGCGCAAACCCCATCTCGTGGGTGACACACAGCATTGTCATGCCGCTGTCTGCCAGGCTGATCATGGTGTCGAGAACCTCCTTGACCATCTCCGGATCAAGCGCGGACGTGGGCTCGTCAAACAGCATAATGCGCGGTTTCATGCACAGCGCGCGCGCGATCGCGACCCGTTGCTGCTGACCGCCAGACAATTGCCCTGGGTACTTTTGGGCCTGCTCGGGGATCTTGACGCGCTCGAGAAAATGCATCGCGACCTCTTCGGCCTCGCCGCGGGGCATCTTGCGCACCCACTGCGGGGCCAAGCAGAGGTTGTCGAGAACGGTCAGGTGCGGGAACAGATTGAAGCTCTGAAACACCATTCCAACTTCGGAACGGATCTTGTCGATGTTGCGCACGTCACTTGTCAGTTCGATGCCGTCGACCACAATGGTGCCGGTCTGGTGTTCCTCCAGCCGATTAATGCATCGGATCAACGTCGACTTGCCAGAACCCGAAGGCCCGCAAATCACGATTTTTTCGCCGCGTTGAACTGTCAGATCGATATCGCGCAGGACGTGGAATTCGCCAAACCACTTGTTGACCGCAACCATTTCGATCGCGGCTTTCGCGTGGCCGTTGGGCCCGACCGCGTACCCGTCGCCTGTGTCCGCCGATCGCGCGCCTGGAAATGAACCGGGATCGGCTGGCCGCGCCTCGGTCACGCCGCCGTGTGCTCCACCGTCCGCCATCGTGTCTCCCAAATAAGCATGCGCCTGCCGGACGCTGTTTTCACCTTAGTATGACTTAGCCGTGGCCCCCTCGCAACGGATGTGTCTGCCTTCTCTATGCGCATGACCTTCAAAAAGCGCGCAAAATTCGAACAACGCAGCGCCGTTGTTTGAAGTTCAGCCATAAGGTGGCCAGCAGACATCTCCACCGAATTTGCACCCGCCTCGCCCCGCCACTAGGGGGCCGCAATCCCGAATCGGTCCAAGTTGCACATCGACCGGGTCAGCGTGCGCTGGCGCCGGCCTTGATTGCGTGCGCGTTTGACGAATTGGACCTACGGTGTGATGCGCTCGAAACCAACATCCAAACGACCGAGGCGGTCCCCTGTCCGGCACGCAAGCGTC
>CAZOGY010000105.1:0-3809 GCA_964579305.1 uncultured Hyphomicrobiaceae bacterium | reverse complement strand
GCTGGCCTTTTTGATGTGCGCGCGCTTGCCTCTCACGCTCTCCAAATTGTCGCCCGCGCCTGGTCGACGACGCCGAGCACCGCGCGCGCCACGGAGCTGGCCTTTGCGCCCGGCCTGGCCCATGCCCAGCGAGATGGGCTGGTGCCAACCGCGCCGGATGGCACCATGCCGGTCACGACAGGTTCGATCCGCCGTCGCTTCAGCGCGCCGCTGCAATCGTCTCTCGATGGCGACAATAAGCCCGCCGCCTCGAACGGACCTGAGACCGAAGCGGGGCCGGACCATTCGGCTGGCCGCGGCGCATCGCAAGAACCCGCTTGGACGCTGCCGGAACGGATCCCGTTGCCACCAGCGGCTGACCTCGGCGCCGTGTCGGATGGCACGCGGCAAGGCAACGAAGAGCCTGTCAGTCCACCAGAGCGCACGACACCAGAGCGCCAGAAAAATGCCGCCTCCGATGACGGTCTTCAGATCTCAAAGCCAGCGGCTCAATCACCCAACAGGCTGCCAAAACCACCGGTCGGGCCGGGCGAACCGATGAATGCGGCCAAAGCGGCACAACGCCCAACGGTCCAAGCGAAGAAAACGCAGCCACCGCCCGAGAGAGCCAAAGTCGCTGCGGAAATACCAAATGCTGCCCCCTCGCACGGCTCGGCGATCGCAGCGGCAGATCCACAGCCCGCGCCGCAGGCCAACGCAGCGCGGCCCGAAGACTTAAATGCGGCCCGCGGCAAACGTCAAAGGCTGAGCGATCAGGACGCCAAAGATCACGATACGCATGCGCGAGGTTGGGTTGCCGGCTTGAGCGAAGCCAACCAGTTGCCAGCCCGCAAGCCTGCGCCCAATCGCCAGAGCGCTGAGCAACCATCGCCGGCTGCGCTGCGCGAACAACCAACCCAGACCACCGCGGCGAAAGCAGAGCCTGCGCGTGCGGCCCCCGCCAAAGCCGAACGTCCAGCAGATCAGGCCCCGCCGGCCGCTGCTGCAGATACGACGCAAGCCGCAGAGCGCGCACAAGACCCACGCCCACAACGTGACCGCGAAGCGTCGCCTGAGCGCAACAAACCAGCGGGCATCGCACCGACCAAAACTGAGGAGCCGAAGCCTACACCGGCCGCAAAGCTCCCGCCGAAGGGCACCCAAGTGGCGGCGCTGCCAGCTCAACGCGCCAATAAGGCGACCACGCAGCCCGATCAAAAGCCCGGCGCCAAACCCGTGGCCGCAGCGATAATCCCCGATGCACCGCCGTTGCCTCAGCGCAATCCCCGTATCGCAGCCTTGCCGGCGGCTCAGCAAACCCCAACCGTGCGCCGGCGCCAGCCCGAACGCAGCCAGCCGCCGCGATCACGCAGGCAACAGGCCGAAGTGAAACGATCGCCACCGTCGCGATCGCGCCGGCAAACGCGTTCTCGGCCTCGGCCAACGCCCAAGAAGAAGGCGGCCCCTGCCGGACGCCGCAAATGGGTTCGCGATGCCCTCGGGCTCGATGCATCGCTGTTGGGCGGGCCGAAGTTGCGTGGCCCCGCGATTCCGCCTTGGGTTACGACCGTTGTGCCCGGCGCCCCCGACCCGACACATGCCGGCCCAAGGCTGCACAAGCCGACGGCGCCACAGCCGCTGCAATCAGAGCCCCGTGCCCGAGATCTTGCACAGAATCGCTGCAGCTTCGGTCAGGTCTGCGAAACGCCCCAGTTCGATTGACCAGCGTGCACGGCTGCGGTGCGTTAAGAGTATCCGTGTAGAAATTTCTTTTGCGCCCTGGCGTCTGAATTTCCAGGGCAATGCGCCGTGTTTTTGCTCACACACACCACAACAAACCGGCGGAAAGCCCAAATTTGTCCACAGTTTTTCTCACTTTCCCACAAGCAGTTCTGCTGGGGGTTGAACGCGTTATCAGGCCGAGATGCGGCACCATCCAACGCTGGATTGGTGAGGCCGATCGTTAACGCCGAAAGCCCTCAGACACGAGCTGAGTGTGTGAGTGGGGGCTTGCCATGCAGTTGGGCACCGATGCCGCGCGGCGATCGGAATCACCGCGTTCAGGTGACGGCAATCAAACGTCCGGCGGGCCTGAGAAACGCAAATCGCTGCGGGCGATGCTCGCGACAATCGATGAGCAGCCGTTGGATCGCGCGACCGGTGGGGGATCGGGTCCGATCATCGACGGTTCGGCAAGCAATGTCGAGCATGCGCCAGCGGCCCCCCACGCGGGCGACGAGCCTGCATTATCGCGAACACTCTTTGTGCCCGTACAGACCGAACCGAGCGAGCCGGGGTCGTCCGAGCCGACATTACCGCTGAGAGGCAGCCGGTCGGGACTGGTGCCGGCACCGAGATATCGCAAGTCCGTTTCGCCAGCACGCTTTCTGAGCGTTGGCGCATGTGTCATGGCCGCACTGGCAATCGTCGTCGTGGCCGCGCCCGAAGCTGACAACCAAACGGCAACGGACGGAAACAACGTCGTCACCAAGGCTGTAGCCGCCCGTCCCGCAGCGCCAAACGACCGTGCAAACGCGGCTCAGGCATCCTCTGGAAAGCAGGCCAACGCACCCGGAGTGGCGCAAACGACGCGGCGCAAAATCGCAAGCAAGGCCAGGGTCAAGCCGGGCCATGACGTCACCGAATTGACGGGCCTGACAACGGCAAGCCTCGTGCCCGACGCTGGGCCAACCGAAATTGCGCCCTTCGCATTTGCCTTCACCAGTTTCGACCTGCGCGAGCCCGACAGGCGCCAGTTGAAGATCAAAGTCCTCGGCGCAACAGCCGCGTCAGACAGCGCACGCAGCCAATTCGCATTGCCGGAAGGCGCCCTCGTCTATCGGATCACCGCTGCGCGCGAGGCACCGTTCGAAATTGCTCTGACAGGAAAGACGCCGAACGGCCAAGTCAGCGCCGTCCAAATCCTTGGCCGCGATGATGCGCTGACTTTTTCCGCCGGCATGCCCGTCGGCCGCACGACTTGGGGCATCGAGCCAGCAATACTGCCCGGCCTGCGTTTGCGAATGAACGGTGAGGCCCGCGCGCGCTATGACCTGACGATCCGCGCATTCCACGCAGATGGATCGGTTGCCGCAACGCAAACCGTTCACGTCATCACATTTGCCACCGCGCCCAGCGAGCCACCTAAAGCGGCAGCGACTTCCGCGCAGCAGCGGCCCAACAGGGGGGCTGTCTCAGCGCTGCCTGCCTCTGCCACGCCGGGCTTGGACGCAGGAGCGCGCAGCAACCACCCAAACGCGAGGCAACGCGACAGTCGAAGTGGTCCTGGGGCGCAACAGCCCGTCGCCGCGACACCGGCCAAACCTGACATGCCGCCATTACCCGCGCGGGTCCCGGCCGATCTTCGCCAGGCGGCCCTTCAACGCAGCCTTGCCGAGCGCCGCCGTGAATGGGCCGAAATGCGTGCCGACCGGCGTGAGCGCGCCCGTCAACGCCGCTTGGCTGCCCGTGCGCCTCGCCGCCCGATCCCGCGCTCTCAATCGCAGCAACGCACGGCCCGCAAGACAGCGCCAACCAAACCCGCACCTGGGCGCACCGGCCGCCCAGCAACGCCGCCAAAGCCTCGGAACGCGCCAACCGTTCGCGTAACCCCGCCGAAATCGGCCAACGCCGGCGCAAGCGTTTTCGATTGGAAGCCCAAGCCGACCACCGCGTGGGCTAAAAACGCGCTGCGGATGTGACGTCGCCCAACAACCAACCAACCCTGCCCGACCGACTGCAAACCACACACGCCAACGCAAGCGAGACGTCAGCCGACGTGACTGTGGCGCCTAAAGCGTGTCGCATGAACTGCGCCTCGCTTTAGCTCT
>CAZOGY010000104.1:0-12474 GCA_964579305.1 uncultured Hyphomicrobiaceae bacterium | reverse complement strand
GAGCGTGCCGGTTCCGCGCGCACCATCATGTCGCGCATAACAAGCACCGTGGCCGCCGCGGCCGCGCTCGCCATCGCAAGATACGCGAACGCCCCGGCCATGTCGTAGAGATACCCCGCAAGCAAAGTGGCAACGCCCATCGCAATGCCTGTCGCCAGCGTCGCAGCCAACGCTTGGGCCGCTCCGGCACGTTCCCGCGGGACCACCTCCGCAATGAAAAATACCGTCGCCAGATGCGTGGCCCCGAATGTCAACGCGTGCAGCACCTGTAAGAACACAAGGATCTCCGCACCGGGATCAAAAGCCATGACAAACCAGCGAAAGGCCGCCGCCCCCGCCCCGACAAGCAGCAGGCGGCGCGGGCCGAGCCAGCGCATGACCACGCCAGACTTCCAAAACAGCGCAATTTCAGCCAGCACGCCGATTGACCACAGCGCGCCAACAAGGTGCCCCGACAGGCCCATTGCCTGCCAATGGATCGCACTGAACGTGTAGTAGACCGCATGCGAGGCCTGCACGATGCCCGCCGCCACCACGATGACAACCAAGCCGGGCACGGCCGCAAGCGGCGCGATCTCGGCCAGTTGCCCGCGCGCGTTCGCCAACGCCGAACCGATCAGCGATTTTTTTTGCAAACGGTCGGATTTGAGCGGCACGGGACCTGCTGCACCGTCGCAGCCACCCCCCGCGCGACCGCGCGCTCCGGGCAAGAGCAGCGCCGCCCAGACCGTCAGCACAGTCGCGGCAAGCGCAAGTGGCTGCACCGATTGCCCGCCATACTGTGCGATCGCCGCGCCCCCGACCATCGTCATGACGATAAAGGTCACCGAGCCCCACAACCGTTGCTGGCCATAGTCCGCCGAGCCGTCGCGCACGCCGTCCATCGCAACGACCTCAACCAGCGGCATGATCGATTGGATCGCGACAAGCATGATGATCACGCCAATCGCGATGAGAACGACATGGCTCGCGAAGGCCAAAGCCAACGTCGCCGCGCAGCCAACGATCGCAAGCTGCAGGATTATGCGCGCGTGCGCCCGCTGCGCATCTGCAGCCATTCCGATCGCCGGCGTCGCAACAAGCCGGACGATCAGCGGTAACGCCATCACCCAACCGATCGCGGCCGGGCTGAGACCACGGCTGTCGAGCCATACCGAAAGATAGGGGATGTGGATCCCGTACACACAAAAGACAGCCGCATACATCAGCGCGATTGGGCTGAGACGCGGGCGCTGTGGGTCTACGGTCCCGGCCTCGGACCCCGCCCCGGCCCCGGCCTCGGACCCCGCCCCCGCCCCGGCCTCGGCCCTGGTGGACAATCGGCGCCGGCCGTAATCAAGCCACTGTCTCAACGGGTGGGGACCGGAACCTCACCGCGATAATCATAAAAACCGCGCTTGGTTTTGCGGCCGAGCCAGCCGGCTTCCACGTACTTCACAAGCAGCGGGCAGGGCCGGTATTTCGTGTCGGCCAGACCTTCATAAAGAACCTGCATAATCGCCAAACAGGTGTCCAAACCGATGAAGTCGGCAAGCTCAAGCGGACCCATTGGGTGGTTCGCCCCAAGCTTCAGCGCCGTATCGATACTGTCGACCGTTCCAACCCCTTCATACAGCGTATAAATCGCCTCGTTGATCATCGGCAGCAGGATGCGGTTGACGATGAAGGCCGGGAAGTCTTCGGAAGTGGCGGTTGTTTTCCCAAGCGTCTCAACGAAGCCGCGTGCGAGCTGGAATGTCTCATCATCTGTCGCAATGCCGCGAATAAGCTCAACGAGCTTCATCAGCGGCACCGGGTTCATAAAATGCATACCGATAAATTTTTCAGGCTGCTTGGTAATCGAAGCCAAACGCGTGATCGAAATCGACGAAGTATTCGTGGCCAGTAATACGCTTTCCGGCAATTCGGCTGTTGCCTGCGTAAATATCTTTTTCTTGACGTCTTCGTCTTCGGTGGCCGCCTCAATGACGATGTCGCAGTCCCCAAGTGCGGCGATCGTGTCGGCCCGACCAATGCGGCCGAGCGCCTGTTTCGCGTCCGCTTCCGATATGATGGATTTGGAGACCTGCCGACCCAGGTTGCGTTCGATCGTCGTGAACGCCAGGTCAATACGCTCAGAAGATATGTCATTGAGAACAACGTGGTAGCCGGCAACGGAGGCAACGTGCGCAATGCCATTGCCCATTTGCCCGGCGCCAATCACACCAACGCGACGTATCTGCGCCCGTGCGCGCTCTTGCGCTTCCGCCCTGCCGGCTGCCGTTGCTACCATGTTCCAGACCATTCCATCTCTAACGTCTGCACGCGCGGCAAATTCGGGCGCCGCGCAATCGCAAGTTGGCATGGCCAAGCCGCGGCCATGCCCCCGTTGCTAAAACAGCCACACCTTATGCGGCGGACTGTTCGAGCTCTTTCTTCAGTTCCGGCAGTGCTTCGAATAAATCAGCCACGAGGCCATAGTCCGCGACTTGAAAGATCGGTGCTTCACCATCCTTGTTGATCGCGACGATGACTTTGGAATCTTTCATGCCAGCCAAATGCTGGATCGCGCCAGAAATACCAACCGCGATGTAGAGTTCGGGTGCAACGACCTTGCCGGTCTGTCCAACCTGATAGTCGTTGGGCACGTAACCCGCATCAACCGCCGCGCGGCTTGCCCCGATCGCAGCGCCAAGCGCATCGGCGATGGGCTCCAGATATGTTTCGAAATTCTCGCCAGACTGCAATCCGCGGCCACCCGAGACGATCACTTTGGCTGACGCCAACTCAGGCCGGTCGCTTTCGGCGATATCTTCGCGCGCGAAGGTGGTCACACCCACTGGATCAGCAGGCGCAATTGCCTCAATGGCGGCCGAACCATCGATCGCGGCTGACGCAAACGCAGCCGTGCGAACCGTTATGACTTTTTTTGCATCCGCGGACTGCACGGTCTGGATCGCATTACCGGCATAAATCGGCCGCTCGAACGTATCGGGCGCCTTCACAGCCGTGATGTCCGAAATCTGCATGACATCCAGCTTCGCAGCGATCCGCGGCATCACATTCTTGCCGCTCGCCGTCGCCGGCATCACCGCGGCATCGTAGCTGTCCATCAAAGGCACAACCAGCGCCGCAATCTCTTCGGCAAGCATATGCGCGTAATGCGCCGCATCCGCCACCAGAACCTTGCCGACACCGGCAAGCTTCGCGGCTGCCTCAGCCGCTGGGCCGCAATTGTGTCCCGCAACGAGGATGTCGACAGGCGCCCCAAGCGCGGCTGCGGCGGTCAACGCCTTTGCCGTCGCTGCGTTGAGATCGCTATTGCTGTGTTCTGCGATCAGAAGCGTGCTCATGACAGGACCCCCGCCTCATTCTTCAGCTTATCGACCAATTCACCAACCGATTTCACGATCTCGCCGGCCTCGCGTTTGGGTGGCTCAACGGTATTCAGGATCGTCAGTCGCGGTGCGATATCGACGCCAAAATCGCCAGGCGTCATTGTTTCGAGCGGCTTCTTCTTGGCCTTCATGATGTTGGGCAGCGATGTGTAACGCGGCTCGTTGAGACGCAAGTCCGTCGTCACGATCGCGGGGAGCTGGACCGTGAGGGTCTGCAACCCACCATCGACTTCCCGCGTCACGTCCGCAGAGCCATCGCCAAGTTCCAGCTTGGAAGCAAACGTTGCCTGTGGCCAGTCGAGCAGCGCCGCAAGCATCTGGCCCGTTTGATTGCAATCATCATCGATCGCCTGCTTGCCCATGATGACCAGGTCCGGCGCCTCTTTCGCGATCACGCCCTTGAGAATTTTGGCCACCGCAAGCGGCTCGACCTGGGTGCCGTCCTCGGTTTTCACGAGGATCCCCCGGTCGGCGCCCATCGCAAGACCATTTCGAATAGTCTCTTGTGATTTATCGGGCCCGATGGAAACGACGACGATTTCCTCCGCCTTGCCGGCTTCTTTCAAGCGCAAGGCTTCTTCGACGGCGATTTCGTCGAAGGGGTTCATCGACATTTTGACGTTGGCGAGATCGACGCCCGAACCGTCCGGTTTGACACGGATCTTGACGTTGTAATCGACCACGCGCTTGACGGGCACGATGATCTTCATGAACGAGGCTGCTCCCATAAGTGTATTGGCGCGGCTTGCGCGAAGAACCCGACTGCAGACCGCAGAACGCCAACGCGGTGACCTGCTGCGCGGCGCGGTTCAATCCGCAAACCGGCAGAGCCCTGGCATATGCCGTATTGCAGGTGCGAAATCTGAAACTACGGCACGCCGATTTGGCAAGTCAATCAGCTGGGCGCAGGGGAGCCCGCGCCGGTTCACAGGCACCGGCGCCAGAACCGCCCAATCCAGCGGCCCCGTCCACGCATCATGCACGCAGCTCAGGCCGATGGTCGCGGTCGCACATCACGGTCAAACAGCGCAACGCCCGGTCGCCGCATGAAGATAATCAGGATGGCGCCAACAGCGATACCGCCGATGTGCGCCCACCAGGCGATGGGCTCCGTCTGGGGCAGCATGACCATTACAAATTGGATGCCGATCCATAAGCCCAGCGCAATCGCAGCCGAAATCGGCAACGGGAAAAAACGGAACGCCAGCACCCACACCCGCACGCGCGGATGCAGCATCAGATAAGCCGCAATGACGCCCGCCACGCCGCCGCTTGCGCCGATCAGGGGCCGGTCCGACCCGGGATACATCATTGCGTGCAACAGCGCGCCGCCGATACCGCACAGAATAAAAAACGCCAGGAACTTCCAATGCCCGACAGCGTCCTCGACGTTGTCCCCAAAGACCCACAGGAACAGCATGTTGCCAATCAGGTGCATCCAGTGCCCATGAAAGAACATGTAGGAAACGAGCGTGACCGGCTCAGGCACCGGCAATTGCGGGATCTGCGCACACGCTGGCAGCGAGAACGTGCCGAGATTTAAGAATTCGACGGGGATGACGGCAAAACTTGCCAGCGTGCAGATCGTCATGCCGCTCTGTTGCACGAGAAAAATCGCAACGTTGACCGCGATTAGGATCACCGTGACGTACTGAAACGGGACATGCTTGAGGTAATTGTCATCGTGGATGGGAACGAACATGGAAGGACCTGCGCGAGATGAATGATGGCTTCGCAAGCCGCGCCGCGTGCGGGCCGCCAGACCATCCATCCATCCGCATAACCCGTCTCAGCGTTTCGGTCAGCGGTTTTCGCCAGGCACCCAAAGCTGATCTGCTGCACCTTTGTCGTTCACGTAACGGCTGGCGACGAACAAGAAATCGGACAGGCGGTTGAGATACTGCAGTACCGCGTCGCTGACAGCCTCACCGTCGAGCTTGGCAAGCGTGATCGTCTCGCGCTCAGCACGCCGGCATACCGTGCGCGCAACATGCAAGTGGGCACCGCCTGTTGTCCCACCCGGCAGCACGAACGAGCGTAGCGGCGAAAGCTCCGAATTTAACGCATCGATCTGATCTTCAAGCCAACCAACCTGCGCCGCGCTGACGCGCAGTGGCGTGAACGCCAACTCTTCGCCGCGGTCGGGCACACACAGGTCGGCCCCAAGATCGAACAGATCGTTTTGTATCCGCAGAAGGGCCGTCGTCACCGGCTCGCAGCTTGCGCCAATCGCAAGTCGTGCCACGCCAATGGCCGCGTTCGCTTCGTCGATCGTGCCATACGCCGTAACCCGCTGGCCGTCCTTCATGACACGTTCGCCGGTCCCGAGCGCAGTCGTGCCGTCGTCACCTGTCTTCGTGTAGATCTTGTTGAGCACGACCATCGCGAAATCGACCTTGGCTGTTGATGGGATCGCGAGCTTTCGCGCCGGCTTCCGGGCGCATATGAGCGGATCGCGCGACTGGAATTCCAACCTGCTCCGGCTCAAAAACGCGATAGTCTGATAAGCCGATCAACGCGGCGCGACGCAACCCGGAGGCGGCCGCACGGCGTAGGGGCCTTTATGAATTGCCCGTACCGCGCAGCAGATAGACAGCGGCCATGATCACAATGACCGCGAGGAACTGCAGACCGATCCGCCAGCGCATAAGCGTTTGACTGAGGCTCGCGCTGCCGGCCCTTGCCATGTTCAAGAGCCCATACACGAGGACAACGGCGACCGCCAAAGACACAACAATACTCAAGACATACGTCGCCGAACCCATAAAGACCCTCTTGGACTGGTTTCCTGCCCGAAGGCTCGACGTGACACGTGACGCACCGCTCGGCAAGCGTGGCGATCTGTCCTGTGCCAAACGCAAACTTTGCAGTTTGTTTGCGCGCGACTGGTTACGTGGGGACGATTGTCAGCTTTGCACAGGCACAAGCCCAGCCAATGCCCCATACTGACTTGGAAAATCGCCAGATTTTGCGGGTCAACACCTGGATCACCACGAACGCCGACACAATTGCGCTGACACCGCGTATAGTTGCAAGCAATGATCAGATTCGCACCGCGCGGCTCAAGATCGCGACGTCAAGGAATGACATGCCGGCATTGATCCCAGGGGCCAGAAATCCCGCGACCTGCACAATCGGATCGACGTTGAACCGCACAGCACCATGGCCGCGCAGGCTTGTGGGTGCGGTCATGGTCTTGCTTACGGTCGCTCTCTTGCCGATGGCTGCGATGGCGCAGTCCGCCAATGAAACACCCCGGCGTGACGATATCGGCGACCTGCAAAAGCGCTTGGAACAGGGCCGCAAGGGCCTTGCCGACATTGAAGCGCGCGGACAAAAGCTGCGCGCTGATCGCGAGGCCGCAATTGCCGACCGCGAAAAACTGACGGCCCGTTCGATGCTGTTGGCAAACCAGCAGCAACAAACCGAACGCAGGCTTTCGGCAATTGAGAGCACGCTTGACGCTCTCGAACAGCGCCTGACCGAGCTGACGGTGAAAGAACAGGAGATCCAGGCGTCGCTTGAAAGCCAGAAGCTGAAGATCGCAAAGCTCCTGGCCGCCATGCAGCGCATGGGGCGGAATCCGCCACCGGTTGTGATCACGCGCCGCTCCGATGCCTTGTCGATGGTGCGCTCCGCCATGCTGCTCGCCCATGCATTCCCCGAATTGCGCAAGGAAGCCGACGTGCTGCGCGGACAGCTCGAAGAGCGCCGCAAGGTCCGCGAGGAGACGGAGCGCCGGCGGGCTGAAAAGTTGACAGCGCAGGAAAAGCTCAACCAGGAAAAAATCCGGCTGGATCGCGAAGGCCGTGAGCTTGACGACCTGCTCGCCCAAAAGCGCCAGCTCATCGCCAAATTCGCAAGTGATCTCAATCAGATCGCCCTGGAAAAGCAGAAGCAGCTAAGCGCCAATAAGTCGCTCAACGATCTCATTGCGTCCCTCGACAAAGTCGTCTCCGACCGTACCGGCCTCGGCCCCTACAATAATCGCGACAAATCCAAGGACGCATGGCAACCCGAAACTGAGCCCAGCTCGGAGCCAAAACAGCCGCCATCGGGCCCCTCTGAAACGCCGCGCGAGCCGCAAGTCGCGCTGCGCACACCCGGACCACCGGGGGTTATTCCGCCAGGCTCGGGCATTTCGACCCGAAGCGGCCGCCCCGCGGCGGCGCCCGAACTCTCGCAGCCAGGCGCGACGCTTGTGCCAACCGCCGGCGTTTTGCCGCGCGGTGCGGGCCGGTTGAAGCCGGCGATCCCGTTTGCCCGTGCGCGCGGCAAGCTTCCGCTGCCGACATCTGGTCGCATGATCCTGGGCTTCCAGGAGAAGACCCGGTTCAACCGGACATCCAAGGGGGTTGTGTTTGAAACCCGGCCCAACGCGCGGATTACCGCACCAGCCGATGGATGGGTGGTTTATGCTGGTACGTTCCGGACCTATGGCCAGCTATTGATCCTCAATGCAGGCGATGACTACCATATTGTAATGGCGGGCATGTCTCGAATTGATGTTCAGCTCGGCCAATTTGTGCTGGCATCAGAACCAGTGGGCGCAATGGGCTCTGCGCCGGCAAGTGATAAACGAAATTCGGCACCCGTACTTTACGTCGAGTTTCGACAGGGCGGCCGCCCCATTGATCCATCACCTTGGTGGGCCAAGAAGCAAGTGGTTGCGCAACGATGAGGTTGGACATGCGCAAATCTGATTTCGCGTTCTGGACCTTCCTGGTCATGGCTGGCGTTGCCGGTGTGACCACGGTCATGAACGTGACGAAGACGTATTCGGCCCCGACGCCGAGCACGGAAATCTACAAGCAACTTGATCTGTTCGGCGATGTGCTGGAACGGGTTCGCAACGACTATGTTGAGAAACCCGACGACGTGAAACTGATCGAGAGCGCGATCAACGGCATGTTGTCGGCATTGGACCCACACTCGGCGTACCTGAGCCCGAAGCTTTTCCGCGACATGCAAGTTCAAACAAGCGGTGAGTTCGGCGGTCTCGGCATCGAAGTGACGATGGAAAACGGCGTCGTCAAAGTCGTTGCGCCGATCGATGATACCCCTGCGGCAAAGGCCGGCATTCAAGCCAATGATCTGATCACGCACCTTGATGGCGAGCAGATTGTTGGGCTCACGCTGCAGCAGGCGGTCGAGAAAATGCGCGGTCGCGTGAATACGCCGATCAAGCTGACGGTCGTCCGAAAGGGGCGGGACGAACCGCTCGACATCACGATCACGCGGGCGATCATTAAGATCAATCCGGTGAAGGCGCGGCTCGAGGGCGATGGCGAAATCGCCTATGTCAAAGTGACGACCTTTAACGAGCAGACCAACGGCAACCTCGAAACCGCAATGAAAAAGCTGCGCAACGAGGCTGGCGACAAGCTCAAAGGCGTGATCGTTGACTTGCGCAACAATCCAGGCGGCTTGCTCGACCAAGCGGTCAAGGTGTCCGACGCGTTCCTCGATCGCGGCGCCATTGTGCTGACCAAGGGTCGCGACCTCGCCGAAACCCTGCGCAGCGAGGCCAAAGCTGGCGACATCACCGGCGGCAAGAAAATCGTCGTGTTGATCAACGGCGGGTCTGCCTCCGCATCCGAGATCGTCGCGGGCGCCCTCCAGGATCACAAGCGTGCAACCGTCGTGGGAACGCGCTCGTTTGGCAAGGGCTCGGTTCAGACGATCATCCCGCTTGCTGCAAACGGTGCCATCCGCTTGACGACGGCGCGCTATTACACGCCATCTGGCCGCTCCATCCAAGCCAAGGGCATCGACCCGGACCTGGTTGTTCGCCAGAAAACGCCGGAAGAAATCGCCAAGCTCGAAGCGCGGCGTCCACGCGGCGAAGCTGGTCTGCGCGGTCACTTGCGGACCGAGGACGGCGAAGAGGCATCAGGCTCGTCGGCCTATGTGCCGCGCGAAGCGAAGGATGACCTCCAGTTGCAGTACGCAATCGCAACCTTGCGCGGGCAGCCGACCAACATCGTGGCGAAGACACCCGATGAAATCTCGCGTGAGGCAAAGCTGGCGAAGGCCAAAGCGGAGGCTGCGCAAAAAGCCAGGGCCAAAACCGCCGACCCCAAGCCTGACAACAACTAAGGATCGCTGGATGTCATAGAGCTGCGCAACACACGTTGCGCAGCCCTTGCGATGCTGAACGCCCCGCGCTCCTTGAAACATACGATCCGCATTACGGGCGCCCATCGGCGCCCGTTTCCCGTTGCAGCCGTCACAACACGGCATTTGCACGGTTTCATGTGAAAGCCGATGCGCCTATATCCGGTCGCCACACCTGCTCACCTGATCTGACCGCGACCACCGCGTTCGCCACCAAGCCGAGGCTTTGAACTCTATGCCAACCTTGCTCGACAACCGGGCGCCATCGAACGAGTTCGCGGCAGACATGCGCGCAGGCGCGCTTCGAGGTGGCGCAGCAGGACCTTCATCGCTTGTGGGCCTGTCGCGCGCGGGTTTGCGCAATGCCCTAATTGCGATGGGCGTGCCTGAGCGTCAGGCGAAAATGCGCACGCAACAACTATGGGGGTGGCTGTACGTGCGTGGCGCGCGCGATTTCGAGGCGCCAACCGATATCTCGAAGGCTCTCCGCACCACGCTTGCAACCCAAACCAGCCTAGACCGTCCTGAGGTTGTTTCAGAACAGATCTCGGTCGATGGCACGCGCAAGTGGCTGATCCGCTTGCCCAAACGCGAACGTGATTTGCGCGCGCCCGAGATCGAGACCGTCTACATCCCAGAGGCCGACCGCGGCACGTTGTGTGTTTCCAGCCAAGTGGGCTGTACGCTGACTTGCTCGTTCTGCCACACGGGAACACAAAAGTTGGTCCGCAATCTCACCGCCGATGAAATTGTCGCGCAGTTGATGATCGCGCGCGACCGGATCGGAGACTGGCCCGGCGCCGCCCCGCCAACCGATGGCCACTTGATGCCGGCCGGCGAACGCAAAATCACGAACATCGTTTTGATGGGCATGGGCGAGCCACTCTATAATTTCGAAAACGTTCGCGACGCGATCGACGTGATTGCAGACCACGAAGGCCTCGCCATCTCACGCCGCCGGATCACGCTGTCGACGTCGGGTGTGGTGCCCGAAATCCCACGTTGGGGCAGCGAGGCTGGGACAATGCTGGCGATTTCGCTTCACGCGGTGCGTGACGACTTGCGTAATGAACTGGTGCCCATCAACAAGCGCTGGCCGATCGCGGAGTTGATGAACGCCTGCAGGGCTTATCCAGGCTTGGCCAACGCCCGGCGGATCACGTTCGAATACGTGATGCTCAAGGGCGTCAACGACAGCGTGGCCGAGGCACGCGATCTAGTCCGCCTGCTCAAAGGCATCCCAGCAAAAATCAACCTGATCCCATTCAATCCATGGCCCGGATCGGCCTACGAATGCTCGGACTGGGAACAGATCGAACGGTTTGCTGACGTCGTGAACCGTGCCGGTTACGCAAGCCCGGTGCGGACGCCGCGCGGTCGCGATATTTTTGCTGCGTGCGGTCAATTGAAATCGGAAAGCGAGCGTCAGCGTGCGGCCGACGCCACCCGGGCCAAAGGTTCAGCGACACCGGCAGCAACGGCAGATCAAGCTGACACAGCCGAGGCGTCGCAATCGTGACCGTCATGGGAACCATAGGCCGGCTGATCCTGGTGCCGTTCGCATTCATTCTGGCGCTGGCCGCAGCCGCTGCAGTGCTTGTGTCGCTTGGCTTGGAGCGAATGACGCAAGCGCTGGCCGAGCAGAATATCGACGCCACAAACGTGAGCGAAGTCATGGCCTTCGTGCGCGATAGCGCAGCGATCGTGTCCGCCCTGTCGCTCGTTCCCGCGATCTTGATCGTGGTGATTGGCGAAGTGGCTCGGATCCGCTCGGTCCTGTTCTACACCATCGGCGGCGGCTTGGCGCTTGCTTCAGCCCCGATCGTCGCGCGCGCCTTTGAGACCGGCGCGCTGAACGCCCCAGCCGGCCTCGTTTGGCAGGTGATGGCGACCGCAGGCTTCTGCGGCGGGTTCGTGTACTGGCTTCTGGCGGGCCGAACTGCGTAACGTTGATTGTGGCAACTTTGCACAGATCAATTCGATTTGATATGCGGTGCCGATCGGTCGCAAACCGCGAAGGCTCGCGCCTATGTTTATGGCACTGCTCAGGATCCTGCTTGGAATGTTGGTGGCTTGCCTTGTGGCAGGCGCCGTGCAGGTGATTTTTGCGCTGACGCCTTCTGAATTGGCAGCGGCCGGACCGAACCCCTGGCAAATTGCATTCGTCCAGATCGTCCAGACGGCGGCCGCGGTCGCGTTGATCGGCGTCCCATTCGTTTTTCTGTCTGGGGTCTTTTGCGAGGTGATGGCGGTGCGCGCCTTCGTTTATCACGCCATCGTCGGCATCTTAATCGCGCTTGCCGGGTTCGCGGTCCTTTGGACTGGCCAGGCGCCAGATGAGCCAACATTAGCCAACAGCTACGCCATCGCCACGTTCATCACGACCGGTTTTCTGGCCGGCATCGCCTACTGGCTCGTCGCAGGCCGGTTTGCGGGGGGCAAGCGCGGCGCAGCCCTCCAGGCCCATCAACGCCAAACCCGCGCGCATCGCCGCCATCTCCATCGAATGTCGCGCCGCGCCCAACGCGAGCCAGAACCGATCGGCGCTCCTTCGGTGCCGGTTTCCCGGGTCACTGGCAGCCCGATGGTCGGCGCTCAGCCAAGCCGCTCAACGCCAACCCAATCGACTGCAAGCCTTCAGGTCGACGCACCGGTCGCCGGTGGCGGTTCTGTCCCGGCAGCGGGGCAGGCCGCACGGGGATCGGCGCGCCCGGTCTCTGGACCACCGGCAACGGGTGCGACAAAACCCAATGCAACGCCGTCCAAAACGAGTTGATGCGAAACCGGGGTGGTGACCGGCGTCCAACGCTCAACTGCCGACAGACGAATTTTGACAGCTCAAGCAATTGGTTAGCTGACGGTGTCTCATGCATGTCGCGTTGAGTCGGATTAACGCCGCAAGGCCGCAAAGCGGCTCGGGCCGTAGATGTTCGTGTTCGAAACATCGACACGAAAACGGCCCGCCCCCGCGCAGGGCCAA
>CAZOGY010000103.1:0-12499 GCA_964579305.1 uncultured Hyphomicrobiaceae bacterium | reverse complement strand
GGCCATCGATGTTCGTGTTCGAAACATCGACACGAAAACGGCCCGCCCCCACGGGTGCCAACGGCCCGTGAGCGCAACAGAGTTAAAGCGAGGCGCATTTCATGCGACACGCTTCAAGATCATTGCAGGCCGGTCTTGCAGCCCCGCCGCGAAATCGTATCGGCGATTACGGTTTGCAGCGTCAGCGCCGCGCCATCAATCGTACGCGTGCCATGGACGAAAGCGGCCGCGCGACGCTGCAGACCTGCCAGGCGCGGCCGGTTATCGAGCAGCCCCGATAACGCATCCGCCAGCCGCACAGCACGCTCCGCCTCACCATCAGCCTTAACAAGAATGCCCGTTTCACCATCGCGCACCACGGCTGGGACGCCGGCCTGATCCAGCGCAACAACGGCAAGCCCCATCGCCTGGGCTTCCAGGTAGACGATACCAAAGCCCTCCTTGAGGCCCGGCCAGAAGAAGACATCACCCCGCGCCAGCACCGCACGAACACCGTCGCTCTGCAACGCGCCATGCCAGGTGATCTGCTCCGGCTTGATCCCAGCGGCCGCCGCCCTGATTTCGCCGCACGCAGGCCCGTCACCGACAATGTGCCAATGCCAGTTTCTCTCCGCGATCAACGACAAAGCGTCGGCCGCCAGTCGATAGCTCTCCCGCTTGACGTCTTCCCGCATCATCGCAACCGACACGATCTGCAAGGGCGCCGATGGATCACGGCGCGGTCCCGATTGCCCCGCCGCGCGATAGGACGCTGTGTCCACAAACGGCGGCAGGTCGACAATGCGTTCGCGGTCGACGACGCGGGCAAGCCCTTCGGTATCAAGCGGCGATACGCTGAAAACCCGGTCGGCCTGGCGCAATTGCGCGACCGCGTCGGCCTGCCATACTGCCCAAGCACCGTGATCGCGCTTGCCCGCGTATGACGCCTCAACGACGAAATACGGTATGCCAAGTGCGCCGGCGACCCGCGCGCCGATCCAATCCGGCGCCTTGTAGTAGAGGTGATAGGTCAGCCACGCGTCTGCCGACCAAATGCCCGCCTGAGCATCGGATATCAGACGCTCCGCTTCCTCCAGCGCACCGTGGCGCACGCGCTCCAGCGTGTCGGGCGCCCCAGATCGCGCGCGCGTGACATAACGGCTTTTCAGATCAACATCGCCAAAGCGCGACAGGGCTGACACAAGCAAGCGCGCCATGGCCCGGTCGCCTGACGGCACGGGATGATCCGGTGGCTTCAACGTCGCATAAAACGCAATCTGCATCGCTTTTGGCCCCGCACGCGCCCGATCGCGGTCAGGCCGGCCGCAGTCAACCCGACCGCCGCATCGTGTCAGCGAATTTTGAACCCATCGCGGACTGCGCGATGCTACACCGTTCCGTGACAATGCGTCTGCGCAAGCACGGCGCCCGCAGGAGAGCCGGTCCTTGGACACCAACCTGTTCCGCTATATCTGGACGCACAGCCGGCGTGAGCAAATCTTCGTGCTCGGGCTCATCGCCCTGTCGCTGCCGTTTTACTGGATGTCGCTTGATGTTCCAAAGCGGATCGTCAACGAGGCTCTGCAAGGTCAGGCGTTCGAAGGCGGCAAGGAACAGGCGACGCTGTTCGCCTTCGAAATACCGCTGCCCGAACTTTTCGGCGGCGGCAGCTTCACATTGAGCGAAGGATTTGCCTTCGACCAAATCGGCTATCTGCTCGCGCTCAGCTTTTTGTTCCTGTTTTTCGTGCTGTGCAACGGCGCCTTCAAGTTCGCGATCAATGTCAACAAGGGTATCTTGGCCGAACGCATGTTGCGGCGCATGCGGTTTGATCTGTTCAACCGGCTGATGCGCTTCCGGCCCGAGCGCGTCCGCACCGTCAAGCCGGCCGAAGCCGCCAGCATGATCAACAATGAAGTGGAGCCGATCGGCGGCTTCATCGGCGACGCCTTCATCCAGCCGGCATTCTTGTCGACCCAGGCCCTGACCGCACTGCTGTTCATCGTTGTCCAATCGTTGTGGCTTGGACTTGTCGCGCTTTCGGTGGTCCTGATCCAGGCGTTCGTCATCCCCTATCTGCGGCGCGAACAGCTTCGGCTTGGGCGCTTGCGCCAGATTGCATCGCGCCAGCTTGCCGGGCGGATCGGCGAGACGGTTGACCAATCGCGCCTCATTCACGCGCACGGCCTGCAAAACTACATGAAGGCGGAAATCGCGGATCGTTTAAGCAAGCTGTTTTTCATCCGCGCCGCACTTTTCAAGCGCAAGTTTGCAGTCAAATACCTCAACAACTTTCTCGCGCAGATCACACCGTTCTTTTTCTATGCGATCGGCGGCTATCTCGCATTGACCGGCAACCTGGATATTGGCCAGCTTGTCGCCGTCATCGCCGCCTATCGCGACCTGCCACCGCCGATCAAAGAGCTGATTGACTGGGACCAACGCCGCGCCGATGTCTCGATCAAATACGAGCAGGTGATCTCCCAGTTCGAAAGCGGCCCGACCACGGACCTGAACGGCACCGTCGAGGCCCAACCAGCACCAGATGCGCCATTGCGTATCGAAAGCCTGCACATGGCCGATCAACGCGGCACCACGTTGATCGATGCGTTCTCCGTGACAATCCCCAGGCCCGCGCACATCGCCATCGTGGGCCCATCATCATCGGGGCGCGACTTGCTGGCCAGAGCGCTCGCGCGCCAGATCACCGCCTATAACGGCCATATCTGCATTGGCGATACCGACTTGCTCGATTTTTCCGAACGGGCCGCCGCTGAGCTGATCGGCTATGCCCCGCCCGATCCAATCCTGTTTGCCGGGACTGCACGAGAGAACATCGCAATCGCCCTGCGCCGCCATGAACCAGAGCCCGGCGAAGTGTCCGAGGTGCGCTGGCTTGAAGCGCGCCGCAGCGGGAACCCGTTGGTCAGCGCGGAGGCGGATTGGCACGACTACGCATTCGCCGATGCGCATTCCACCGACGAGCTTCAACGCAGGATCATCGAATGTATCGATATCGTCGGCATGGCCTCCGACCTCTATGCGTTTGGATTGCAGGGCCGCGCGGGCGATATCGCCGATCACGATGTGTTCGATAAACTGATCGAAGCCCGCCAGCTTATCCAACAGCGCCTGCGCGAAAACAATTTGGCGAACTTGATCACGCCGTTCCGTTTTGACGCATTCAACGCCCAGGCGACGCTTGCTGAAAACCTGGTATTCGGCGTTGTCGCAAGTGACAGGCTTGCCGGCATGGGCCTGGCATCGGACGCCTATTTCCGCACGATCCTTGCCGCTGAAGCCCTTGAACGGCCGCTGACCGAGATCGGCTTGCGGATTGCAGAAAACGCTGTGGAAGTGTTCGCCGACCTGCCGCAAGGACATCCGCTATTTGAGCGCTTTTCCATGATCGCGTCGTCGGAATTGCCCGCGTACGCAGAGCTGGTCGAACTGGCCGACACATCGGGGATCAACGCCCTGACGCCAGACGGCCGCAACACGCTGATGACCCTCGCATTGGCATATATCGAGCCGCAGCATCGCCTGGGCCTGGTCACCCCCGCCGTGCAGCGCCGCGTTTTGCGCGCCCGCGAAAGTTTCCGGCGCTACCTTCCGCAGGAATACGAAGCCGAGATCGAGTTCTATTCGCCGGACGTGGTCATGAAAGCTGCGCCGTTGCGCGATAATCTATTGTTCGGCCGCGTAACGCGGAATGTCGCCAATGCCGAAAAACGCGTGTTTAAATTAATGGACGCAACGCTGCAAGACCTCGGCTTGACAGACACCGTTTATGCGCTTGGCCTGGATTACGAAGTCGGCCCTGCCGGTCGCGCGCTTTATGCAGAACAACGCGCCGCCATCAGCCTCGCGCGCAACCTGATCCAGCACAACCAGATTCTAGTTCTGGAAGATGCGTTGGATGCATTCGCCACAACGCGCCAGGAAAGCATTCTGGCCGCAATCCGCGAACGGATGGCAGGCCGCACATTCATCACGACACTCGATACACCGGAACAGGCGGAGGGCTTTGACGTCGTGATCACCTTCAACGGGCCGCGGGCGACATTTACCGGCGCCATCGCCCCGGCCCGTCGCAGCCCATCGGCACGAACCAGCGATGCCGAGGAGGATCGAGCCCCCGACAATTTTGATGATCAAGCCGGATCACCCGACGCAACGCCTGCGGCTGCCCGGCCAGATGGCAATGCCGCCCCAGCAACCGACAACCAGCCTGTCCCAGCAGTGCCGCGTGAGAAGGAACTGGAAAAATGAGCATCGAAGCAGAATGCGATCGGCTCTCAACAGTGCCGTTGCTCAAGAACATTGATCTTGCAAAACGCAAGCTGATCGCAATGTCGAGTGATCATCTGGAGTACGCGACTGGTGACCCGGTCTTCCTACAGGGTGACGCAGCCCAAGCGGTCTACATCCTGCTTTCGGGAAGCGTCCGCGTTGTGAAAGACGATGGCACACACGCCGTCGAACTTGCCCACATCGACCGCTCCGCAATCCTCGGCGAAACAGGCGTTGTCTGCGGGCGCCACCACGCCGCCTCGGTCTACGCAACGACCGAAACATCGATGTTGCGCATCGACGGGCGCGTTTTCATGGAACTGCTGCACCAGATCCCGGACTTCGCCGTTGGGCTTTTGCGGGAAATGGCCGATCGCCTTGAGTCTGCCAACGAAAAACTGCTTCACGCCCGCACCACGTAAGTTTCGCTGCTCACCTGAACACGCCCCAGACCGCCCACGAGACCGCCCCCGAGACCGCTAAGCCGATCGCATCTCCCGTTCACCGCTCGAGACGTAACCGCCATGGCCGAAACTGTCGTCGACAACGCCGCAGCCATCAAACGGGCCGACAGGTTCTATGCCATCGAACGCGGCCTGAGGCTGTGGTCTGGTGTCATCCTGTTCGTCTTCGTGCTCACCCACCTGCTCAATCACGCCGTCGGCGTGATGGGCGTTGAGACCATGGAGATGGTGCAATATTACCGGGTTTGGACTTGGCGCACCTGGGTTGGAACCGCGCTGCTGTACGGCGCTTTTGCCGTCCACATCGCGCTGGCCGTCAAGCGCATCATTACCCGGCGCACCTGGCGCATGCCCACGCAAGAAGCGCTGCAGATCGCCTTGGGCCTCGCGATCCCGGTCTTGCTGTACGAGCATGTGATTGGAACCCGTCTGGCCTCCGACCTGGCCGGCGTCGCCAACAACTATGCGGCGATCCTCGGGATCTTGTGGCCCGCCAAGGCCATGACCCAAATCACGCTGTTGATTGTGGTCTGGGTACACGGGATCATCGGCCTGCACTATGCCCTGCGCGCACGGTCCTGGTTTCCGCGCTGGCGCGAGGCCTTACTTGTCCTCGCCGTCCTGATCCCATCCCTGGCGATCGCCGGCTTCGTCTCCGCCGGCCGCGAGGCACTGGAATTGGCCGATCCCGGCACGCGCTGGACGCCTGAACAAGTCGCAGTCGCACTGGAAGCACTGCGCATTGCCAACGCCACGATCATGGCGGCAGCCATCGGTCTCGTCGCCGCGATCATTATCATGGCGCTGATCCGGCGCTTTGGCCGCAGCGTGCGCGTCCGCTATGTAGGACACGGATCGATCGACTTGCCGCGCGGCTCAACGCTCCTGGAGGGCAGCCGCGGTGCTGGCATCCCGCACCCGTCGTTGTGTGGCGGCCGCGCCCGCTGCTCATCCTGCCGTGTTCTGATCCTAGACGGCCAAAACAGCCTGCCGCAGCCTGGCGCCGCCGAAAGTGCGATGTTGCGGCGCATTTCTGCTCCACCCCGCGTGCGGCTGGCGTGCCAGATCCGGCCCGAGCGCGATTTAGCGGTCCAAATCCTGCTCCCGATCGAAATCCGCGAAGGCAATGTCGACTGGTCCGAAGAAGCGCTGGAGTGGGGCACAGCGCGGCAAGCGACAGTGCTGTTCGTGGACCTGCGCGGCTTCACCAAACTTGCGCAGAGCCAGTTGCCTTACGATCTGGTGGTTTTGCTCAATCGTTTTATTTCCGAAATGCGCCAATCGATCGAAGGTCATGGCGGGCGCGTGACCGCAATCATGACCGATGGCATGATGGCTGTGTTTGGCTTGAAAGGTGAGCGGGGCGCTGGAAGCCGCAACGCAATTTCCGCGGCTGAGGATATGCTGCGATCCGCAGAAACGCTGAACAGCGAGTATCGCGCCGCGCTTCACATGCCTTTGCGGATCGGGATCGGCATTCACACTGGTGAAATCGTCATCGGCCGCGTCGGCGACGACTCGCGTGGCTATGAAATCTCGGTTCTTGGGGAAACAGTTTCGATAGCGAGCCACTTGGAAAACGCCACGAAAGAAGTCCTCGCCGATTGCCTCGTTTCAGAAACGACAGTCGACGCATCGCGGCGTTCTCATGCGCATTTCGGCCGGCGTCGCGAATTGAATTTGCCCGGCATGTCAAAGCCCATTGCGGCCTATGGGCTCGATTTGTCGCAAATCGACAGCGAGAAACATACTGTCGAGGCCGCCGAATAAAACAAATAAAAAGGGGGAGAGCACGACGCTCTCCCCCCAGTCGCGTACGATACAGAGTAAACGCGATTACTCTTTCGGCATGATAACCGTATCGATCACGTGAATGACGCCGTTTGACGCTTCGATATCAGCCGTCGTGACCGTTGCGCCGCCGACTTTCACGCCCGACGTTGCATCAACGTCAACCGTGGAACCTTGAACCGTTTTCGGGCTCAGCGTCTTGCCTTTGATATCGGCCGACATGACTTTTCCGGGCAGCACGTGATAGGTCAGGATTTTCGTGAGCTGGTCTTTGTTTTCTGGTTTCAGCAAGTTCTCGACCGTACCAGCAGGCAGTTTTTCAAACGCCGCGTTCGTCGGTGCGAAAACCGTGAACGGGCCCTCGCCTTTCAGGGTGTCAACCAGACCGGCTGCTTTAACGGCCTGAACCAGCGTGCTGAAATCTTTGTTGCCGGCAGCGGTGTCGACAATGTCTTTCGCGTTGGCAGCAACCGAGGTGGCAAAGATCGAAAGCGAAGCCACGGCAGCAACTGCAAATGATTTGAGCGACATCATGCGTCTCCTGTTTTTCGTTCGGTGCGGTCACAAATGTGAGCCGCCGTTGCCACGTTGGACAACGGCTCCATCAACGGGCGGCAGCGCCAGCAGTTCACGAAAATTCGTTAATCATTTTTCACACATTGCCGTCAGCCAACTTCAGATGCCCAAGTTATTTGGGTTCATTGGAATGCCGCGCAATCTGACGCATCTAATACTCACCGCTTGCCATTACTCATCCAAAGAGCCGTCGGAGGCCGTTCGGACCAGAAAATGAAGAAAATGAAAAGGAGTTCATAGCGCCGCGCCGTGGTATTGGCTGTATGCGCCGCACTGCCGATTACCGCGGGCTCTCTGCCAATCCGCCGCAGCGCGATTTCCGTTTGAGGGCTTGCAACATCACGCATTGTGAAAGCACGGAGCTTCGGAGATGAAACGCGTGTTGATTTGGCTTGCAGGGATTGCGGTCGCTGCCGTCGCCGTTCTTGGCGCGCTTTGGTGGTACGTCGCCTGGAACGTCGAAGTACCCGCGTATACGGTCGCGCGCAGCGACGCCGCATTCGAAGTGCGAGACTATCCTCCGCTTGTCCTGGCCGAAGTCACGACAACCGGCGACCGCATGACCGCAGCAAGCCGCGGCTTTCGCCCGCTCGCGGGCTACATCTTCGCGAAAGAGCGCACCGGCGATAAGATTGCCATGACGGCGCCGGTCAACCAGGTGCCTGCGAATGCGGCAACGGCAGACAATGATCAAACCGATCGCTGGACGATCCAGTTCGTCATGCCCGCCAAGTACGACCTCGAAACGTTGCCCAAACCCGCCAACGCTGAGATCCGCCTGATCAAACAGCCCGCACAGCGTCGCGTCGCCGTCCGTTTCAGTGGCGTGGCCACCGACCAATCAATTGCCGAGAACGCAGCCAAACTGAGAGCCTGGGCGGAACGCAACGGCATCAACCTAGCCGGTGGGATCACGATCGCCTACTATAATGACCCGTGGACCCCGGGGTTCATGCGCCGCAATGAAGTGCTCATCGACGTGCGCAGCTAATCGGTCGGCCAATCGGTCCTGCGAGACCACCGTGGTCCGTGTCGCGCGAGGGGTTAACACGGCCGCGACGTTTGCCATCAACGACTTAGCGTTACCAAAAGCGTAAGCATGTTACGTCGGGACCATGCAGGTGGTCGGGTCCCGGCCGGACAGGGCGATTGGCGCAACAGCCCGCGCGATTTGGCCGGGCCAGCGCCGAACCCCATAAAACGGTTCAAAGAGTGCTGTGCTTACGCAAAACGCTGTCGCTGCCACCGCAGCCGAACGGAACCGCAAGTTCCAGCAACCGGCGACAACAAATCGCCTGAATGTCGGCCCGATGTCGACGCGCCAGCGGTGTTTGACCGCGCAAGCGTCCACGATACCGGAGCCGCGCGTGTCAACGTTCCCGATCCGACAATCCTTTGCCTCAGCCCTCGCTTGCGCTGTGGCGGTCTTCGCCACAAACATGATGTTTGCGCATGCCGCCAACGCGGCCGCGCCTGAGGCCGCTGCAATCCTCAAGCGCAATACCGAAACATCGCGTGTGCGCGCAACGCGTCGGCCCAAAAGCGAGCAGGACCAAGCCATCATCGGCGGTTGGCCGCTATATCGGACCCCACGCGGCCAGGAAGCCTTCAACGACGCGATGGCAACGTTAAGCGCGACAGCGGGTCCGGCGCCAGACGCAAGCCAGTTCAAGAATTGCGCGTCGCTCCATTGCCCGTTGCGTCTGCCGAAAATTGGCGCCAACGGCTGGTTACCTGCCGGCCGGCTTTGGCTGTCTCCGCGCGATTACGTGGTCATCGTGCGCAGCCCACGGCACCGCATCAGCCGCCGCCGGACGCGCCGAACCATGAAAATCTTCGTCTACCACGAGTTCCACAACGGCACGCGCAACGTGGATCTGTTCGACACGGTGTCCGCACACAGCCGATCCGTGTTCACGCCATTTTACATGAGTAAGCCGCATCGCGACCCAGCCGGCCGCCGTTTCGTTTTTCTCGTCCAGACCGCGCCCTATGATGTGATCAGCCGGCATGCCAGCAATCTCAAAAATCTCGGCCCCGGAATGGAAGTTGCCAACAACTACGGTGACCGCCTCTCCGACATTCAGCTCAAAGCCGGCTTCATAGTCGCCGATATGGTGCTTGCTGCAGCGCCCCAGTTGAAGGTCGTGAACCACCGCGGCACAGAAGGCAAAGCGATGCTGCGTGCCTACCAGCGACGTAAAGCAGCGCTCCGCCGCAACGGCGACCGCCCGACGGTGACATTGCCGTTCATCACAGCAAGCAAGGACCAATTGGTCAGCGCGTCTGCGCCCCTGGCCGCGCTCGTGGCCTGGGCGCCGGGCGCCAAGCCGAACCGCTTAGCGCCTGAGCCTGTCGCTCGCCCCGTCGCTGTCGCGGACGCCCTGCCACGGCAGCGCGCAGCCGCGCCGAAACCGCAACCTAAACCTGTCGTCGCCGCACCTACCCCGAAATTGGTCGCCGCACCAGCATCGGTGCCACGCCTCGTCGCACCGCCGCAGCTCGCCGCGGCCCCCGCGCCCCTCACACCAGCTCAAGCGCGCTGGCAGATGATTTCCGCACCGGTATCAATCCGCTCGCCGGCCAACCCCACCCGCCAAGTGGGCCGACCGGTCCCACGCGCCCCGTCTGCGCCAGCGACGGCATCGGCCAACTCCGGCCTGACTATCGACGATCTCGCCAATATGATCCGCGGGAAGTGATCGCTGCTGACGGTTTGAACGCACTGTCGCTCATGGCGAACCGCTGACGACAGCATCGGGCCTGCACCGGGGCCGGCGATCACGTTTGTTATCATTCCGGCCCGGGCCCCACGCGTAGCGCGCGCATCGGTGGACGAACCAATCAACCCTCCGGACGGCGGCCACTGGCACAGCGCGCCAACCCGCGCTAGATGCACGCGCAAACGCAACGCATCCCAGCGCTGACCGACGGAGAGCCCCATGGCACGCATCACGCTCAGACAACTGCTCGACCATGCCGCCGAGAACGACTACGGCGTGCCGGCCTTCAACATCAACAATATGGAGCAGGCGCTGGCAATTATGGAAGCCGCAGACGCCTGCCAAGCACCCGTCATCATTCAGGCCAGCCGCGGCGCCCGCTCTTACGCAAACGACGTCATGCTCAAGCACATGATGGATGCCTGCGTTGAGATCTATCCCCACATCCCCGTCTGCGTGCACCTCGACCACGGCAACGAGCCAGCAACCTGCATGACCGCGATCCAGGCCGGCTTCACGTCGGTAATGATGGATGGCTCGCTTGAAGCCGACGGCAAGACACCGGGCGACTGGGACTACAACGTCGGCGTCACCAAAAAGGTCGTCGAGATGGCCCACCTTGGCGGCATTTCAGTCGAGGGCGAACTGGGCGTCCTCGGCTCTCTCGAAACCGGCATGGGCGACAAGGAAGACGGCCACGGCGCTGAGGGCAAACTCTCGCACGATCAGCTTTTGACCAATCCGGACGAGGCCGTGAAGTTCGTCGCCGAAACCAAGGTCGATGCGTTGGCGATCGCGATCGGCACCTCGCACGGCGCCTACAAATTCACCCGCCAGCCAGACGGCGACGTGCTGGCGATGCACGTGATCGAGGAAATCCACCGCAAACTGCCGGACACCCACCTCGTCATGCACGGCTCATCGTCGGTGCCGCAGGAGCTGCAGGACATCATCAACCAGTACGGCGGCGAGATCAAACCAACCTGGGGCGTGCCGGTCGCCGAGATCCAGCGCGGCATCAAGAACGGCGTGCGCAAAGTCAATATCGACACCGACAACCGCATGGCGATCACCGGACAGATCCGCAAAGTCCTGGCCGAAAACCCAGGCGAATTCGACCCGCGCAAATACCTGAAGCCCGCGCGCGAGGCCATGGCCAAACTCTGCAAGGAGCGCCTCGAAGCGTTCAACACGGCCGGCCAGGCCTCCAAGATCAAAAAAGTCCACACGCTCGCCGAAATGGCCAAGCGTTACGCCGCCGGTGAATTGGACCCTAAGATCGGGTAACATCGCGTGGTCCTCGCGATCGGGAGCAACCCATGGCTGACGCAGCGCGCAAGTTCGACGACCCTGCCGGCGGCGGCATAACCGCAGAAGAATTCTGGCAACTGCCGCCATCGCCGAATGGGACGAAATACGAGTTGGTCGAAGGCGCATTGCGCGCGATGGCGCCAGCGTCCTTCGCCCACGGGCTGATCCAGGCGAACGCTGCTCGCTTGATCGGCAACAAGCTCGCCGCATCCGGCGGTCCCTGCCGCGTGGTCACCGAGCCGGCGATTGCCGTCCGCGTGCGAGCCCAGTTCAACCGCCGCGTGCCGGACCTTGGCATCACATGCACGCCCAGCCAGTCGGGTATGCTTGAAATGCCAGCCCCGATCGCCCTGATCGAGATCCTGTCACCCGGCAACAAAGACGACACCTGGGATAACGTTTGGGCCTACACGACCATCCCCACATTGCGCGAAATCGTGGTCATTTCATCGTTCGCGGTGGCCGCGTCATATCTGGCCCGCGGTGACGATGACGCCTGGCCGGAGGACCCACAGCCGGTCGCCTCTGGCGATACGCTGCACCTCAAGTCCATCGGCTTCGCCTGCGACCTCGATGCGCTGTACGCCGGAACATATTTGCTGGCCTGATATGCTGGCGAGCTGACCTCAGGTGTCGCTGCCGATCAGATCAAGGCGCCGCTCAACGCGGTCGGTGCGATCTTCAAGGCGGTCAAATCGCCGGTTGAGCGTGGCGAGACCTTCCTCGACGTTGGTCAACCGCACTTTGATGTCGCGCACGTCATCGCTGATGCGGTCCACCCGCTCGCGGATGTATCGCAAATGCTCCAGCACCAGATTGTCGGTTCCGTCGGCCATGTTGCCTATCTAAGCCATCCAAGCCGCCAGCACCACTGGCTGAGAGGTAGATCCTCGGGACAAGCCCGAGGATGACAGTGGGGGGTGGGCTGCGACCCAACACCGGCCGCGGTGAACAAAGACGTCATGATGCAGTGAGGTAGGATTCTACGTCCTCGCCAAACGGAAGCCGATGATCGTGAGACGGTCGACCGGCCGGTTCCGGTCGCGAGACGCCGAGCGGAGGTACTGAGGATCGCTGTGCCAGCAACTGCCGCGGAGAACGCGGGCGACGGATGTATCAACATTCGTCCGGGTCGAACCATCGGACGGGGCGTCCTTGTAAGTGCCATGCCACGCGTCCTCGCACCATTCCGAGACATTGCCGTGCATGTCGTGAAGGCCGAAACCATTGGGCTTCTTGCTACCGACGGGCTGGGTCTTGGAATCCGAATTCGCGCAATACCAAGCGTACTCACCGAAATCGCTCTGGTCGCCGAAGCTGTAGGCCGTTTCGGTCCCGGCGCGGCAGGCATATTCCCATTCC
>CAZOGY010000102.1:2021-12577 GCA_964579305.1 uncultured Hyphomicrobiaceae bacterium | reverse complement strand
TGAAACCGACAAGCGCGGCGACAACGCACCGTAGGGGTCTTGAAACACAACCTGCATGTCGCGGCGCAACGGGCGCATGTCCGAGGACGACAGCCGCGAGATATCGCGTCCCATAAACACAACGCGACCGCGCGACGACGTCAGGCGCAAAATCGCCATGCCAAGCGTCGTCTTGCCCGAGCCGCTTTCGCCAACCACGCCAACGGTCTGGCCTTCCCGCAAAGTGAGCGAAACGCCATCGACCGCTTTGACGTGCCCAACAGTCTTACGCAAAAGCCCCTGGCGGATTGGGAACCAGACCTTGAGATCATCCGTCGAGACAATCTCTGGCGCATCCGGCGCAAGAGGCGGCGGAGCGCCTTTGGGTTCCGCCGCCATCAGGTGGCGCGTGTAGTGGTGCTGGGGTTTGTCGAGAATGTCAGCCGTGCGCCCGCTCTCGACGACCTCACCGTTCTGCATCACATACGTTCGCCCGGCCATTTTACGCACGATCCCTAAGTCGTGCGTGATCAACAGCATGGCCATGCCGAACTCGCGTTGGAGTTCGAGAAGAAGCTCCAGGATTTGGGCCTGGATCGTCACGTCAAGCGCGGTTGTTGGCTCATCGGCAATAAGCAGATCAGGTTCGTTGGCAAGCGCCATCGCAATCATCACGCGCTGACGTTGCCCGCCGGAAAGCTGGTGGGGGTAGGATTTCAAACGCTTTTCCGGTTCGCGAATACCAACGCGATGGAGCAGCTCCAGCGTGCGCGCCCGCGCGGCCGCCCGGTCCATCCCCCGATGCACGCGCAGGACTTCGCCAACCTGGCGTTCAATCGAATGCAGCGGATTAAGCGACGTCATCGGCTCCTGGAAGATGACGGAGATCCGGTCGCCGCGCACTGCGCGCATCGCCTCGGTCGGCACCTTGAGCAGATCGCGCCCCTCAAAAAAGATCTCGCCTGTTGGATGCGAGGCAGCTGGGTAGGGGAGAAGTTTGAGGATCGAGAGCGCTGAGACGGTTTTGCCCGAACCCGACTCGCCGACCAGCGCAACGGTCTCGCCGCGGTGAATGGAAAACGAGATCCGTCGGACCGCATCCGTATCGACACCTTGCGCGCGGAACCGCACCGAAAGGTCGCGGACCTGCAAAAGAGTTTGCCCGGCTTTGCCGCGAGCGTCTGCGCCGGCGCCTTGCGATGCGTTTGCGCCAATCGCGGCTGAATGGCCTCTGCCGCTGCGCTGACTGGTTGCGTCTTGCATCGTGATATCCGTTCTGGCGCGCGTCACTGGTACGTCTTTCGCGGGTCAAGCGCATCGCGAATGGCTTCGCCGATAAAGACAAGAAGCGACAGCAGTCCCGCCACCGCAAAAAATGCCGACAGCCCGAGCCATGGCGCTTGGAGATTAGATTTGCCCTGCTGCAACAATTCGCCAAGCGACGGCGACCCTGGCGGCAGACCGAGGCCCAGGAAGTCCAAGACCGTGAGTGAGGCAATCGCCGCCGAAAGCCGGAACGGCAGGAAGGTGAGCGTGGCGACCATCGCGTTGGGCAACAGGTGTTTGAACATGATGGTCCAGTTCGAAACACCAAGCGCGCGTGCCGCCGTCACGTATTCAAAGTTGCGCCCGCGCAGGAACTCCGCGCGCACCACGCCGACGAACGACACCCAGTTAAAGAGCAGGAGTATCAACAACAACGTCCAGAAACTGGGCACCAAGACGGCTGATATGATGATCAGGACATAGAGCTCAGGCACCGAAGACCAGATCTACAAAATACTCTGCAGAATGAGATCGACCCTGCCGCCAAAATAGCCCTGGATCGCCCCGAGCAGAACGCCGATCACAGCCGACGCGGCGGTCAAGACAAGCCCGAAAAGGATTGAAATCCGCAGTCCATAAAGCAGCCGCGCGACGACATCGCGGCCCTGATCGTCCGTCCCAAGCCAATTGGTGTTGCCGAGCGCCTGATAACGGGCAATCTGATCGGCCGGGGCCTCGCACAGTTCGGCGCTGGTAGCCCATGGCGGCGGCCCCGGAAATCCCAGGCATTGGTTTGCGTTGCCTTGGATGCGCGGATAATCCTTATTGATGGAGTTGTAAGAAAAGCGGATCGGTGGCCAGATCATCCAGCCGTTGTTCTCAATTTCCTGTTTGATGAATGGGTCTTTATAGTCTGTGACCGCAAGAAAGCCGCCGAACTTTTCTTCCGGATAGTTGATCAGCACCGGAAACAGGATCTCGCCCTTATACGACGCCACGATCGGTTTGTCGTTTGCGATCAGTTCCGCAAACATCGACAGCAGAAAGAGGACGGCGAAGATCCACAGACTCCAAAACCCGCGCCGGTTGGCCTTGAAGTTTTGCCAGCGTCGACGATTGATTGGCGTCAGCGTGAAGCGCCGCTCAATATAACGCGTGATGCTGTCGCGCCAATCCGATGGCCCGCTCAAACGTCCGCGCGCTCTTGCGCTCCGTGCTGGATGTTTGCCTGGCCGATGACTGCGTTCCGGCCGGTCGGTCGTATGCGGCGTACCGTCCACGGCTCAGACCTCCCGGCTTTCAAAATCAATCCTGGGGTCGACGATCGTATAGATGAAATCGGTCAGGAGGTTCACGACCAGACCCAGCAGCGAAAAGATGTAGAGCGTGGCGAAGACAACTGGGTAGTCGCGATTGATCACGCTTTCAAAACCGAGCAAGCCGAGGCCATCGAGCGAAAAGATCGTTTCGATCAAGAGGCTTCCGGCAAAGAACGCGGAGATGAACGCGCCGGGGAAACTGGCGATGATCAGCAGCATTGCGTTGCGGAAGACATGCCCATAGAGCACTTCGCCTTCGCTCAGGCCCTTCGCGCGGGCAGTGAGCACATACTGCTTGCGGATTTCATCCAGGAAGGAGTTCTTCGTGAGAAAGGTGTTGATCGTGAACGCCCCAAGCGCAATCGAAATCAGCGGCAAAGCTAAGTGCCAGAAATAATCGCCAACGCACCGGGCAGACGTCGCACATTGCCAGAAGCCGAAGTTGGCGAACTCCTCAGATTGTAAACCGCGCAGTGGAAACCATTGCACGAACGAACCACCTGCAAAGAGCACAAGCAGCAAGACCGCAACCAGGAATCCTGGAACGGCATAGCCAACGACAAGCACACCGGATGTCCACGTATCGAACGGCGTTCCGTCTCGCACAGCCTTGCGTATCCCCAGTGGGATTGAAATCAAGTAGATCAGCAGCGTCATCCAAAGCCCAAGCGAGACCGAGACCGGCAATTTTTCCAAGATCAGGTCGATCACACTGACGTCGCGAAAATAGCTTTTGCCAAAATCGAACCGCAGATAATTCCACATCATCAGAAAGAAGCGCTCATGCGCCGGCTTATCAAAGCCGAACTGCCGCTCAAGCTCTTTGATAAATTCCGGGTCCAAGCCCTGCGCGCCGCGGTATTTACTTGTGACGTCCGAGCCACCGGCCCCTTGTCCGGGCTGTTGTTGCGACCCGCCCAGGCCATCACCGCCGCCCCCGCCGATCCGGCTTGTTGCTGACACGTCGGTTCCAGACACCTGCGCGATGATCCGCTCAATCGGCCCGCCGGGCGCGAATTGAACAATCGCGAAGCTGATCAACATGATCCCGAACAGTGTCGGGATCATAAGCAGTACACGTTTCAGGAGGTAGGCGCCCATGCGTGTGCGGGTCTCCAAGTCAATCGGGCTAGAAGTCAATCGGGCTGTGACCGCTTCGTGCGCGATCGCGCTATCTGGCTCGCCAAGCCTCAACGGCCTGCGACTTTTCAGGATCGTACCACCAAGTGTCGAGAACGCCACGACGGTACTTCGGCGCGGTCTCCGGCCGGCCGAACCGATCCCAATGCGCGATATTGTACGATGCCTTATACCAATGCGACACCCAGTAGTGACCCGCACGCAGAACACGATCGAGCGCGCGCCCAGCCACGGTTAACTCCGCGCGCGACTTTGCTTTCTCAATCGCCGTAATCAACGCATCGACCGCCGGGTCCGCGATACCGGCAAGGTTGAACGAGCCATCCGTCTTGGCCGCCGCACTGCCAAAGAAAGAGCGCAACTCTGCCCCAGGCGTGGTTCGCATGACATAGCGTTGTGTCGTGATATCAAAATCAAATTGCTTCATGCGGCGTTCGAACTGCGCCGGGTCCACCCGGCGGATGGAGGCATTCACGCCTATCGCCTTGAGCGTTTCCACGTAGGGCTGCACGATGCGTTCAAACGACGGCGAGAACATCAAAAACTCCACGTCCAGCGTCTCCCCGCTTGCATTCTGGCGCACACGGTTCGGCCCGACTTTCCAACCGGCCGCATCAAGCAGCCCAAACGCCTGACGCAGATTATTGCGGTCGCGGGCAGACCCATCTGTCACCGGCGGCACGTAAACGTTCTGGAAAACAGCGGGTTTTAATTTGCCGCGCAGCGGCTCAAGCAGTTCCAATTCGCGATCGTCGGGCTTTCCTGCAGCCTTCAGGGGCGAGTTTTCAAAGTAGCTTTGTGTCCGCTTATAAAGTCCGTAAAACAAGTTTTTATTGGTCCACTCGTAATTGAACGCAAGGTCCAATGCCTGGCGGACACGCACATCCTGAAACTTCGCCTTCCGCGTATTGATGAAGAACCCTTGCGTGCCCGAGGGGCGATCATCCGGAAGCACCAGCCTCTTCAAAATACCCTCGCGGACGGCCTGAATATCATAAGCGGTGGCCCAATCGCGCGAGGTGAACTCCTCACGCAAATCGAACACGCCAGCTTTCAGCCCTTCCAGTTCGGCTGTCCGGTCTCGGTAATATTCAAAGCGGATCTCGTCGAAATTCCAGCGTCCGCGCATGACGGGAAGGTCTTTCGCCCAATAATCCTCGCGACGCCTGTATGTGACAAACTTGCCTTGCTGGAAATCCGCCACTTCATACGGCCCAGAGCCCAGTGGCGGCTCCAGAGTGGTCTCGTTGAAGGTGCGCGTCGCATAATAAGTTTTGGAGAAAATCGGCAGCGACGCGACATAAAGCGGAAGGTCTCGCACCTGCTCGCCTTGAAAGCGGAACTTGACGCGCTGCGGACCGAGCACGTCCGCACCAACCACGTCGCGCAAGATCGTCCGGTAATTCGGATGGCCTTCTTTCTTGAGAATTTCAAAAGAGAATTGCACATCCTCCGCCGTGACGGGCGTGCCATCTGAAAAGCGAGCCGCGTCGCGCAGCTCAAACGTCACCGACATTCGATCGCTGGCCAATTCCGCGGATTTCGCAACGAGGCCGTAATGCCCATCCGGCTCATCGCCGGCCGCGACCATCAAGGTGTCGTGCAACAGCGAAAATCCATCGAAGAGTTGCGATGCGCCTTGTGCAGAATCCCCCTTGAGAATGTAGCCGTTGAAGCTGTCGAATGTGATAACCCCGCGCGTTCCGATAACGCGAATGCGACCGCCTTTCGGTGCATCGGGCCGCACATAATCGAAATGCGTGAAGTCGGGCGGATACTTGAGGTTCCCGAACGCCGAAAGCCCGTGCGAGCCGGCCGCAATCGCGCTTGGCGTTAGGCCCAATTGGCCGGCCAAAAGTGCGGCCAGACCGGCAACGGCGCACCAAGTGCGAAAGCTGAACGGTTGCATGCTGGCCTCCTCAATTGCCGGCGTTGTCGACTTTGGAAGCCTTTGCGGCGTCGAACCACCACACCTGCAGCGGAGCCGCAGTCAAACTGGGCAACTTGTCGGGCAAGCCGAAACGATCCCACCATGCAATACGCTGCGCTGGCAAATGCCATTGTGGCACGACGTAATGGTTCCAGAGCAAGACCCGATCCAGCGCCCGCGTTGCGGCAACGAGCGCGTCGCGATCCTTGGCGAAAATGATCTTTTCAATAATCGCGTCGACAGCAGGGTTCTTGATACCGATAAGGTTGCGGCTTCCCGGACGATCGGCCGCTGCCGTGCCCCAGAAATCACGTTGTTCGTTCCCCGGCGACAGCGATTGCGGGAAATTCGCCACGACGATGTCGTAATCGAAATTGGTCAGTCGCCGCTGGTACTGTGCCGTATCAACGACGCGGGCGCGCGCATCAATCCCGAGCCGCTTTAGGTTATTGATATACGGCAGCACGATGCGTTCAAATTGCGGGCTCACCAACAAAAACTCAACGCTAAGCGGTTTGCCGTCTGGCCCGACAAGTCTGCGCCCGTCGCGCTTGTAACCAGCCGCCTGCAGGAGTTGCAACGCAGCACGCAAATTGTTGCGCGTATCGGTTGGCGATGTGTTCACGGGATTTTGGAATGGTTTGGTGAACACGTCTGCTGGGATTTGGTCTTTGACCTCGTTCAGAACAGCCAACTCAGCGCCCTCGGGGAGGCCGGTTGCGGCCAATTCCGAGTTATCAAAGTAGCTCTTCAGCCGGCTATACTGCTCATAAAACAGGTTCTTGTTCGCCCATTCAAAATCGAACGCGTAATTGAATGCCTGGCGAACGCGCGGATCCGAAAACACGTCACGGCGCAGGTTCAACACAAAGGCCTGCATGCTTGCAACGCGCTTGATGGGAAACGCCTTGCGTTGCACGGCGCCATTGCGGGCTGCGGCGAAGTCGAATTCCGTCGCCCAACGTTTCGCGCTGGTCGTCACCCACAGATCGAGTTTGTTGGCTTTGAAAGCTTCATAACCGGCAGTACTGTCGCGAAAATACTCATACGTGATGGTGTCAAAGTTGTTCTGACCGCGCATGACCGGCAGGTCTTGCGCCCAGTAGTCCTTGACCCGCTCAAAACTGATGGAACGGCCTGGATCAACCGCAGCGATCACGTAGGTGCCTGACGAGACCGGCTTGGCCAGCGAGCTTTTGGAGAGATCGCGCGCGGCGCCATCGCTATCCTTGCCCGTCCAATAGGCTTTGGACAGAACATAAAGCTGGCCCACAATCTGCGGAAGCTCGCGATTGTTTTTCTGATCGAACGTGAAGGTCACTTCACCGGGCGCTGTTTCTGAGGCACCGGTCACGTTTTTGTAGTAGGCGTCAAAGCGCGGGTTCGCTTTCTTTATGGCGTCCAGCGAAAAGATGATGTCGTCCGCCGTGATCGGCGAACCGTCGCTGAACCGTGCACCGTCACGCAATTTGAATGTAACCGACGAGTAATCGTCAGGATAGCTGACCCACTCGCAAATGAGGCAGTACTCGGTTGATGGTTCATCGAGGCTCGTCGCCATCAAGGTGTCGTGGGTCAAAAGTAGTCCAGCGGCCGGACTGCCTTGGATTGAAAACGGGTTGAGACTGTCGAAACTGCCCTGCGCGAATTGGCGGATCCGGCCGCCTTTTGGTGCATCGGGATTGACCCAGTCGAAATGCTTAAAGTCCGCCCCGTATTTGGGCGCGCCGATCAGCGACAACGCAGTGTGCTTGGTCGTGTCGGACTGCGCGCTGGCGGGGTCTGCGACTGCAAGCAAGGCGACGCCGACGGCGCCAATGGCGGCAAAGAGCGTGCAACGCAGCGGTTCCACACAGCGTTGGATCGCACGGGCTGCGCGGATAGACCGGCAGGTTGGATGGGCATCAGGCGTCCACGTCGGCAACTGGGGTCGGACAGGTCTCGGCAAAATGCATCCTCCGTTGGCCGCAGGCGATAGGCCCCGCACGCGCATATCCGGTCATGACATGCCCGCCGCGCAACCTCCATCAAAGGTATAAAATGAAAAACGCCCCACCAAGAACCGGTGAGGCGCGACCTTGAGAAGAATTAATTGCTCGTGGCGAGCCCATGATCAGCGCCGCACAGGCGCCGACCAGGGCCCAAGTTGCCGGCTCAAAGCGCAAACGCCGGACTGGATCGCGGTCCGTCGCGGTCCGTCTCAGGTCGTCAGGGCGCCTCACTGCGGCAGCGCCCGTCCGCGTTTGGGTTCAAGCCGCATGAACCGCACTCACGCTTAGTTGGTGCCGCCGTCCGGGTATGGAACCGGCTCGGCTGCAAGCGACTGCAGATACGCAAGCATGTTGGCGACGTCTTTTGGCCGCTTGATCCCGCGATAGGCCATCTTCGTGCCAGGGGCCCATCCCTTCGGATCATGCAAAAACAGCGCGAGGTCTTCGTACGTCCACTCGCCGCCTTTTTCGGTCAGTGCGTTGGAGTAGGAAAAGCCATCTACCGCAGCCTTGGCACGGCTGACGATACCCCAAAGATTGGGGCCAACGCGATTTGCGCCACCATCATTGACGGTGTGGCATGCGCTGCACTGCTTGAACGCCGACTTGCCGGCGTCAGCGGAGGCATCCGCGAGCAGCGGTTGCACCTGGGCAAACGAGAAGCCTTCTGGCTCGGCTTCCTTCTCGTCGGCTTCGGCTTGCGAAGCGTCGCCTTCATCGGCGGAGGCCACCAATTGGTAGGCGGGCTTGCCGTGTCCGTGATGCGCTGTCAGTTCTTCGATCAGAACGCCGCCGCCGAAAATCAGCAGCAGGGCAGCGAGCACGATACCGAGCAGATTGTTGATGTCCTTGGCGTCCATGTCAGTCCCACGGTGTCAGTGAAAGCCGAAGTGCGCGCAGTTGTTCGACCGCGCTTGTGTTCCAGGCCGGTGTCTGCATCACTTGCCCGCCGCGGCCTCGGTATTCTAGAGCCATCGACCGAGGCCATTTGTCACTCAGTGAAAAGTCGAAAAAGAACATGGCACGCACGATTGTCGCGATCCCGGCCCGAATGCACTCGAGCCGCCTACCGGGCAAGCCACTTGCGGACATCCACGGCAAGCCCATGATTGTCCACGTCTGGGAACGCGCCATGGCGGCTGAAGCCGGTCGTGTCGTCGTTGCGACAGATAGTGACGAAATTGCCGCAGCGATACGGGCCGCCGGCGGTGAGCCCGTCATGACCCGCGACGATCACCAGTCAGGTTCAGACCGCGTCTTCGAGGCCATCAGCAAGATCGATCCGGACGCCGATGCCGAAGTCATTGTCAACTTGCAGGGTGACTTGCCGACTTTGAACCCCGCATTGGTCACGGCCGCGATCGCGCCATTGGAGAGCAAGGGCCCACACATTGTGACGTTGGCCTGCGAAATCACCGATGAGGACGAGAAGCTCTCCCCGGCGGTAGTCAAGGTCGTTGGAACGCCCGCCGGCGCGTCGGCGCCCGACCGCTTGCGAGCGCTTTATTTCACGCGAGCAACCGCGCCCTATGGTGACGGCCCGCTTTATCATCACATCGGCATCTACGCATACCGCCGGGCGGCTTTGGAACGGTTCGTCGCCTTGCCACCGTCGCCCCTGGAACGGCGTGAGCGCCTTGAGCAGCTTCGCGCCCTGGAGGATGGCATGCGCATTGACGTGGCGCTCGTGAAAGATAACCCGTTGGGCGTCGATACGCCGGCGGAACTGGAAAAAGCGCGCAGCTGGCTCGCGCAATCCGGCACGGCGCAGGCTGACGCAACACCGGCCGGCGAATCGCCCGGCGCCACCGGATAAGCAGCGCTTTGCAGCACGTGCTGGGCACCGACCCAGGCCGCGCTTAACACCACCGCGGACCCAGCTTGTTGTTGGCGGCTTGCGATCGTGGCGGCAGCTGCAACGCCAAAGCCAGCCCATTTCGCGACGCGCCGCATCCTCCGACGAACCCAGGCAAGCTGCCGAATGCGAGAGGCCACAATGACTTTACCAGGCATCCCACCAATGGGGCCGCACAACACAGCCACCGACATCGAAATCGCCTATCAGGGCGAACCGGGCGCGAATTCACACGTGGCCGCTTTGCAGGCCTTTCCCAACGCAACCCCGCAGGCCTGTGCAACCTTTGAAGATGCCTTGATGGCCGTGCGATCCGGCGCGGCGAACTATGCGATGATCCCGATCGAGAACACGATCGCCGGCCGCGTAGCCGATGTCCACGCCTTGCTTCCCGACGCAGGGCTTTACATCGTCGGCGAGCACTTCTTGCGCATTAACTTCCATCTGATGGCGCCACGGGGCGCGCGCATGGAAACCATCACCGACGTCTACAGCCACGTCCACGCCATCGGCCAATGCCGTAACATCATCAAGAAGCTCGGTGCGCGCGCCCATATCTCCGGCGACACCGCCGGCGCGGCACGCGAAGTGTCAGAGTGGGCCGATGTTTCAAAAGCGGCGCTTGCCCCACGGCTGGCTGCGGAAACCTACGGCTTGGAGATCCTCGCCAGCGACGTCGAAGACGCCGAGCACAACACGACGCGTTTCGTGATCCTCGCCAACGAGCCCGACGACGCCGATTTCGGCGACGGCGCCTTCGTGACCACGTTCGTTTTCCGTGTCCGCAACGTGCCAGCCGCGTTGTTCAAAGCGCTTTGCGGGTTCGCGACGAACGGCGTCAACATGACGAAGCTTGAGAGCTATCAGCTCGGCGGGTCATTCCTCGCCACGATGTTTTACGCCGACATTGAAGGCCATCCCGATGATCGCAACGTCCGGCTCGCGTTGGAGGATTTGTCCTTCTTTTCTTCAGAAGTGAAGATCCTTGGCACCTATCGGGCAAGCCCTGCCCGCGCCGAGGCCGCAGCACGGCTGGCACCCCCAACCGGCGTTTGATCTCTATCTTCGATCGCGAT
>CAZOGY010000102.1:0-1921 GCA_964579305.1 uncultured Hyphomicrobiaceae bacterium | reverse complement strand
GTGGCGCAAGCCATGTCACCGTCGAGCCTGCGACAGACCCGCGGGTCTCGCGGCTCTGGCCCAACACAATGAAAAAAACGAAGGAGGAACGAACATGCGTCTTGATGGCAAAGTGGCAATCGTGACGGGCGCTGCGTCCGGTTTCGGACGTGGCATCGCGCTGCAGTATGCGCGCGAAGGTGCCAAGGTTTGTGTGGCGGACTTGAACGGACAAGGCGCGCGCGACGTCGCCAATGAAATCGGCGATGCTGCGATCCATACCGCGACGGACGTGGCGAAAGCCGATGACGTGACCGCAATGGTCGCTGCGACGGCCGACGCGTTCGGCGGCGTCGACATCATGGTCAACAATGCCGGCTATACTTACAAAAACCAGCCCATGCTCGACGTGTCCGAGGCCGAATTCGACCGCGTGTTTGACGTGAACGTCAAGGCGCTGTTCCTGGCGGCAAAGGCTGTCGTACCGGAGATGGAAAAGCGCGGCGGCGGCGTGATTATTACAACCGCGTCCACCGCGGGTGTGCGCCCGCGCCCCGGCCTGACCTGGTACAATGGTTCCAAAGGCGCAGCCATCACGTTGACGAAGTCGATGGCGGTTGAGCTTGCGCCCAAGAAAATCCGCGTCTGCGCAATCAATCCGGTCGCTGGCGAAACCGGCATGCTGAGCGACTTCATGGGCCAGGACACCCCCGAAATCCGCGAGAAGTTTATCTCCACGATCCCGCTCGGCCGCTTCTCCCAGCCCGACGACATCGCCAACGCCGCGCTGTTCCTTGCCGATCCCGCAAGCAACTTTCTGACCGGCATCTGCATCGAAGTCGACGGCGGTCGCTGCATTTGATTGGCGGCCGAAAATAGCGACGGTGCGCGCGTCCTGCGCCCAGCCCGCGCGCCCGCGTTTCGCGATATCCAGCGCGCGTTGCTTGGACCATCAGTCCAGCACCGCGCCGACATGCTCTGCCCCGCCAAGATCGTGACAAATCGGTCCGCTTATGGGACTTTCGCGGCGCGGCCCCGTAGCTCATCAGGATAGAGCGACAGATTCCTAATCTGTAGGTAGCAGGTTCGAGCCCTGCCGGGGTCACCACGTGATCAGACGTCTCTGGATTATCATGCAAAACAGAATGATCCGGCCCACGGCACCGCCCGGGATCAGCGAAGGCGGTTTCGTCGCGGATCCGTTGGCGATCAATCGCGGCTGAAAACCGAGTTTGAAGAGCCGGAGCAACAGGGCCGCATCGCTCACGAGCGGCCGATCACCACGCTCCACTAGCGCGGAGCTATGGAGCGGTCAGCCCGATGCTGTATGTCTTCTGTGCCGTGATCCGCTGAGCTTCGTTCATTGTCTGGAATACGTCGTTTGCCCGCTCGGTGGCAGCTTCGTCGCCCTAATCGCCTGTCAAGCGCAGCCAAGCTTCGGCGACTGGCAAGTTGGCGCTATTCCGATGAAGCCTTGCACAAATCTGCATTGCAAACGCACAGCGTCGAATACGTGGCGTGACGAGATCCTGCCAGTTTTCAACATCGTTAATGCATGTCGCGTCCAATCGGATGCACGCCCCAAGGCCCAAAAGCGGCCCGGGCCATCGATGTTCGTGTTCGAAACATCGACACGAAAACGGCCCGCGCCCGCGGAGGGCCAGCGGCCCTTGAGCGCAACAAAGCCAAAGCGAGGCGCATGTCATGCGACACGCGTTAGTGTTCCGTTTCAGACATTTGCCACCAGCCGACTGAGGGTTCAGAGCAAATGCCTGAAATTTAAGGACCACGAGCAAGTTTTTGTTTTTACTGGTGCTTCTGTCATTTCCTTTTGCGCGCCGAGCTCGCCGTAACCGGGAGGCAAGCGTCAATGACGCATAACTAGATGCATAACTAGACGCATAATGAGACGTGCAATTGTCTGGCAGATTTGCAGAGCCAA
>CAZOGY010000101.1:0-12738 GCA_964579305.1 uncultured Hyphomicrobiaceae bacterium | reverse complement strand
CCAACGGCCCGTGAGCGCAACAGAGCTAAAGCGAGGCGCATTTCATGCGACACGCTTTAAGCAGGCTCAAGCAGCGTCGGCGTTTGCATTTGTCTGTGCCCGGGCGCGCGTTTCAGCCGGCTCGGCGGGCGTTGGGGACGGCAGGTCTTCTGCGCTCGCTGTCTCGTCCTCCGGCGCATCGCCAAGCACGATCCAGGCAAGGCCGATCCGCCCGGCGGCCGAGGCAAAGCACATGGCGGCGTAGATATAGGCGAGCGTGACGAAGGCACCCGGGAACAAGCAGATCGCACATAAGAACACGATCGTCTCGAAGCCTTCGGCAATGCCTGACATGTAATAGAGTGATTTGACGCCTTGGTTGCGCGTTTCCAAAGCGCGCTTTTGCGCCATGATCGCAAAGCCGAGGAACGTCGTGCCGTTCGCAAAAAAGCTCATGAGCAATACCGCGGCGGCAAGCGCGTTGCCCTCTGGCGCGGCAATCGCAAACGCAAGCGGTATTGCGCCGTAGAAAATGAAATCCAGCACGATATCAAGAAAACCGCCGCGGTCGGTTTTGCGGGTCGCCCGCGCCACGGCACCGTCCAGGCCATCGGTTAGGCGGCTGACCAGGATCAGAATAAGTGCAAGCGTGTAATTGCCGTAGAGGACCGCTGGAAACGCCATCATGCCAACGAAAAAGCCGCCAATCGTGACGGCATCAGCAGAGATTCCGGCCCGCGCGATCCGCTGTCCGATCCGGTTGAGCGGCGGGTCAATGAGCGGGCGAATGCGGCCATCAAACATCGGGCATATCCTTACCGGGCTGCGCCGGACCGGCCTGGCGCGCGGGCAGGTTTGCATCACGCGTCAAACCGCCCATGGGTTCGCTATCACGTTCGCACCTGTGATGCAGCTATCGTGCTTGCAGCAAGGTGATTGGCCTATGCGACTGTTGTGGCGGACATTTCGCGCGGTTCAATGTGCGGGACCAGACCGTCCCGGCGCGCTGCGGTAACAAGGGAGGCCTCGATGTACGAAGCAACGACGCAGGGATTTCGCGTGCGCGCCACGCCGACCTACGATGAGACCCGTTCGGACCCGCGCGCTGGGCAATACTTCTGGCTCTATGAAATCGAGATCATCAACGACGGCCAAGACACGGCACAACTGATCACCCGGCGATGGATCATCACCGACGCCAATGGCCAAACCGAAGAAGTGAGCGGCCCCGGTGTGGTTGGTGAGACCCCGACGCTCGGGCCTGGCGAGCGCTTCAGTTACACGTCAGGATGTCCATTACGCACGCCGTCCGGCGTCATGCGCGGCAGCTATGGGATGCGCGCAAGCGACGGTCACGCGTTCGATATCGAAATCCCGGCCTTCTCGCTCGATAGCCCCGAGAGTATCGCGCGGCCGAATTAGCCGCCGGGAAACGTCTTCGGACGCAGTTGGGGCAAATTGCAGGTCGGCTGCAACGTCGCGGCGACCGGGGGCTGAGAGATTGCAGGCAAGGGGACGGGACGCGCTATGAACAGTCCGCAAATGACACGCGAAGCCATCGAGATCCTCGCTGAGCTTGTTGCGTTCGACACGACAAGCCACCGCAGCAACCTGGATCTTGTCGCCTACGTCGAAGCGTTCCTTGCCAAACATGGCATCGCCGCAACCCGCATCCCCGATGAGACCGGGCAAAAGGCATCGCTGTTTGCAACGATTGCTGGGCCTTCAGACGTTGCCGGCGTCGCGTTGTCGGGACATACCGACGTGGTGCCCGTGACCGGTCAGGCCTGGGACACCGACCCTTTCAAGCTGACGGAAAAGGATGGCCGGCTCTACGGCCGCGGCGCTTGTGACATGAAGGCCTATCTGGCCTGCGCGCTTGCGCTGGTGCCCTATGTGAAAGACCAGCCGCTCGCGGTACCGATCCACTTGGCGTTCTCCTACGACGAGGAAGTGGGGTGCACCGGCGTCCTTCCGATGATTGCGCAACTTGGCCATGCGCTTCCGGCGCCTCGGATCGTGATTGTCGGCGAGCCAACGGAAATGACGGTTGTCGACGCCCACAAAGGCCCTTGCCGATGGCATGTCGCTTTGAAGGGCCGTGCGGTGCACTCCTCAATCCCCGATCGTGGCGTCAACACGATCATGATCGCCGCGCGCCTGCTTCAAGAACTCGCCGACATCGAAAAAGCGTTTCAGCAAAAGCCGCAGCCCCGCTTTGATCCGCCCTACACCACGCTTCAGGTCACGCAGATCGAAGCTGGGCGCGCAAGCAACATCGTTCCAGAAGATTGCTGGTTCGGCTTTGAGATCCGAGCCGTGCCGGGCGACACGCCAGATATCGTAGATGAGCGTCTCGGTGCGCTGGCCCGGACGCTGCAAGCGCAGATGCGCCAGACCGCGCCCGAAGCGGAAATTGTCGTGTCGCGCACCAATCATGTGCCCGCGTTTGAGGCTGGCTTGGGAACAGGTGGCGAAGCCGTCGCACTCGCCCTGAAGCTGGCCCGGCAAAACGAGACGTTCGCTGTCGCCTACGCGACCGAAGCCAGCCATTTCGAAGCGGCGGGCTTTTCCACCGTGGTTTGTGGCCCAGGCAACATCGTACAGGCGCACACCGCCAACGAATGGATAGCCACATCGCAGATCGACCAGTGCATGGCGTTTCTAGGCCGGCTAGCCGAATGGTGCGCAAGTGAGCCGCCAAATTGATCTGACATTGATGTGTGTCAACTTAATTTGACACCCATCCCTCTAGGGTCACCGCAATGGACCGCTGGAGGCCTGACACATGCGTATTTTGCTCATTCACCCGAACTACCATTCGGGCGGCGCTGAAATCGCCGGTAACTGGCCGCCGGCTTGGGTGGCCTACATCGCCGGTGCCCTGAAACAGGCCGGCTACACCGATATCAAGTTTTGCGACGCGATGACCAATGAGCTGACGGACGACCAGCTCCGCGACGTCATCACAGAATACCAGCCTGACGTTGTCGGCACGACCGCGATCACGCCGTCGATCTACAAGGCCGAGCGCGCGCTGGAGATCGCCAAAGAGGTCGACTATTCGATCGTGACGATCCTCGGCGGTGTCCACGCGACCTTCATGTACAAGCAGGTGCTGTCCGAAGCGCCGTGGATCGACTGCATCGTGCGTGGCGAGGGCGAGGAGATCATCGTCGAATTGATCGACGCGATTGCGCAAGGCCGCTGGCCGTCGGAGCGCGATGCGATCAAGGGCCTCGCCTATCGTGACGGCGAACAGATCATCGCCACGCAGGCCGCGCCGACGGTGGAAAATCTGGAAGCAATCACCCCGGACTGGTCGCTTCTCGAATGGCACAAATACATTTACGTGCCGCTCAACGTCCGCGTTGCGATCCCGAACATGGCGCGCGGTTGCCCGTTCACGTGCACATTCTGTTCGCAATGGAAATTCTGGCGCGATTACCGCATTCGCGATCCCAAAGCCGTTGTCGATGAAATCCAAAAGCTCGTGGAAGAGCACGACGTCGGGTTTTTCATTCTTGCCGATGAAGAGCCGACGATCAATCGCAAGAAATTCATCCAATTCTGCGAAGAACTGATCGCCCGCGGCCTGCCCGACAAGGTCAAGTGGGGCATCAATACCCGCGTGACCGATATCTTGCGCGATGAGGAATATCTCGGTCTTTATCGCAAAGCAGGCCTCGTCCACGTTTCGCTTGGCACCGAAGCAGCAGCACAACTGCGCCTCGACAGGTTCAACAAAGAAACGAAAATCGCCGATAACAAGCGCGCAATCCAGCTCTTGCGCGAAGCCGATATCTTCACCGAAGCCCAGTTCATCGTTGGCCTCGACAACGAGACACCCGAGACGCTGGAAGAAACCTATCGCATGGCTTGGGATTGGCAGCCCGATCTCGCGAACTGGGCCATGTATACGCCCTGGCCGTTCTCGCCGTTATTCCAGGAATTGGGCGACAAGGTCGAAATCTTCGACTTTGAAAAATACAATTTTGTCACGCCGATCATGAAGCCCGACGCGATGGATCGCGCGACTTTGCTCGATCTCGTGATGCGCAACTATCGGCGGTTCTATTCGCAAAAAGCGTTGTTCTACTACCCCTGGCGCGGAACAGGCTTCCGCCGGCGTTATTTGCTGGGCTGCCTCAAAGCGTTCCTCAAAGCCGGATTTGAACGCAAGTTCTATGACCTTGGCAAGGTCAATTACTGGGGCCCGCAATCCAAAGACAAGGTGGATTTCCACTTCGACCGCAAGCGCAAGATCGCAAAAGTCCAGCAGGATGATTGGGAAGCCGCCGCTGATCGCGCCAAGCGTCTGAAGGCTGAGCGCGAAGCCGTGCTGGCCTGCGGCGGTGGATCTGAACAACTCGCTGAGGACGACCTGCGCGCTGGGGGCAACGCGGCGCCAAGTCAGGAGCGTGTCGCATGGACCCTGCCGCAAACGCGCGACTAACGGCTGACGGTGCTTGGGTCGGCCCGCGTCAGACCCGGCCCGATCTTGGCGCAGAGCAATTGGGGCGCATTGGCCCGAACGCAGTCCTGCAATTGGTCGCCGCCTTGCAGGCTGCCGGCCGTGAGGCACTGCTGCCCGACCTGTTTGCGGCCGCTCACTGTCCAGGTCTGCTCATTGAGCCACCGCAGACGATGGTCGACGAGCGCGCGGTCGCCCGGCTGTTCCGCGCCGTGCACGTCGCGTTGGCGCAGGCCGATGCCCTTTTGATCATGAGCGACGCCGGCCGGCGAACCGCCGACTATGTGTTAGCCCACCGCATCCCCAAGCCCGCGCAGGCCGTATTGAAAGCGCTGCCTGCGTTTGCGGCACGCCCTGCCCTGGCCGCCGCGATTTCAAAGCACGCTTGGACCTTTGCCGGCAGCGGTAAGATGACCGTCGCCTATCGCCCCACGCTGACGTTCGAGATTGCCGACAATCCCCTCAGTGTCACGGGCCGCAATGGTGTCCCGGGTCCCTGCGCTTGGCATGCCGCGGTGTTCACGCGCCTGTTTCAGGCGCTCGTTGGAACCGATTTACACTTTGCAGAAACCGCATGTTGCAGCCGTGGCGAGGCCGCCTGCCGCTTTGAATTGCGCCGGGCACAACGCCAGTAAGGATCTTGCCTGGGCGAAGCGACGCGCCCTCGCCTATGACCCGTTCGCCGATGGCATGGGTCGCGATCGAGAGCCCGACCGTCGGCGCTTGCCAGCGAAATTGTCCGAGCCCGTCACGGCCGATTGACGGTGGTGGCGTGACGGATGGGAACTGGTGCTGCAACTTTGCCAGCGACGCGGCCGGAGCCCGTCAATGCCCGGTCGACAGAATGCCGGTGCGGACCGAATAGTCGACTGCAACACCGTAGTCTGGGTCGTCATCGTTGGCGATCATGAGCTGGCCGGCGTTCTGCAAAAGCCGGTGACAATCGCGAGACAGATGCCTGAGCTGTAGTGTTTTGCCGGCCGCTTCGTATTTGGACGCCAATGTCTCGATGGCCTGAAGCGCGGATTGGTCCACAACGCGGCTGTTGAGGAAGTCGATGATCACCACGTCGGGGTCGGACTGAGGATCAAACAACTCAAGAAAGCCCTCCGCCGAGCCGAAGAACAACGGTCCATCGACGGTGTAGGTCTTGGCACCATCGGCTGAAATCGTCGTGATGGCCCGAATGCGCGTTGCATTGTTCCAGGCATAGGCCAGCGCCGAGACGATCACGCCCACGACGACCGCGATCGCGAGGTCGGTCAGAACCGTCACCACGGTCACAAGCACCATGACGATGGCGTCGGTCATCGGGATCTTTTGCAGGATCGTGATGCTGCGCCAGGCAAATGTCCCGATCACAACCATCATCATGACACCGACAAGCGCCGCGAGCGGAATTTCCTCAATCAGGCTTGAGGCGACGAGAATAAATAAAAGCAAAAACAGCGCCGCGGAAATTCCGGACAAGCGCGTCCGTCCGCCCGATTTCACATTGATCATTGATTGGCCGATCATCGCACAGCCGCCCATGCCGCCGAAAAAACCGGTAATCGTGTTGGCCGTGCCCTGGGCGAGGCATTCTTGCGATGCACCGCCGCGCTCTTGTTTGATCTCACCCACGAGGTTGAGCGTCAGCAGGCTTTCGATCAAGCCAATCGCAGCAAGGATGAGGGCGTAAGGCGCAATGATCTTGAGCGTTTCCAGATTGAGCGGAACCGCCGGGATATGAAAACTTGGCAGCCCGCCCTGGATCGACGCCATGTCCCCGACACGCGGCACATCGATGCCAAACACAATCACAAGCAATGCAACAACGCCGATCCCGGCAAGCGGCGCTGGTACGGCCTGCGTCAGGCGCGGCGTGAAATGAATGATCGCCATTGTGAGTGCGACCAGCGCCAGCATGATCACCAGCGGCCACCCACTCATCCAGACCTTCACGCCGTCCGGACCCGGCACCTGAAACTGCGTGAGCTGCGCCATGAAGATGACGATCGCAAGCCCGTTGACGAAACCGAGCATGACCGGGTGCGGCACCAACCGGATGAATTTTCCCAGCCGGAAAACCCCGGCCAGGATCTGTAATATTCCCATTAGAACAACGGTGGCGAACAGATACTCAACACCGTGTTTGCTGACGAGCGAAACCATCACGACGGCCAGGGCACCGGTCGCACCTGAAATCATGCCAGGGCGCCCGCCAATGACCGCCGTCACGAGACCAACGATGAACGCGGCATACAGACCAACCAACGGATGAACGCCGGCGACAAACGAGAACGCGACAGCCTCAGGCACGAGCGCCAGCGCAACTGTCAGACCTGCAAGAATTTCGATGCGCGCGCGGTCGATACCCATCTCGGCGAGGTTATCGAACCACTGCCGCGGAAGAGTTGAAATGAAAGACAATGGTTCATGATCCTTGGAGGCTCTTTATTTGAGGCCGCCACGTGTATCGCTCCTGAGCCGCGACGCAATGGTCCGGCCTGCGGCAAAGTCACAATCGCCAAAGCGCACGCGGCCAAAATGACACCCGCAAAAACGACGAGGCACGCGGCGGCCCGTCCTCAGCGCTCTTCCAATATCCGCTGGTAAACTGCTTTCAGCATTTCCAGATCGCTGACCGGGGTCCGCTCATCGACGGCGTGGATCGTCGCGTTGACTAGGCCGAATTCGACGACCGGACAATGCGCGTGGATAAACCGCGCGTCCGACGTGCCGCCACTTGTCGTCAACGCCGGCGTACGTCCCGTCACGTCGATGACGCACGCTTTGACTTTTTCAACAAACGCACCGGGTTCGGTCACGAACACACCGCCGGTACCAGAAAATTCAACCTCGATATGAACTTGCTGATTGAGGTCGGTGACCGCGGCCGCACACAGCTCGCGAATGCGGGCCTCAAGAGTTTCGCGCGACCAGTGCGTGTTATAGCGGATATTCAGTTCAGCGGTGGCCTCAGCTGGAATGACGTTCGTCGCGGTGCTGGACGTTCCAAGCACACACACTTCCAGGTTGGTCGGCGCGAAATGTTCCGTCCCCCCATCAAAGCGCTCTGCTGACAGCCGATCAACGATGCGGGCCAGCGCGGGGACGGGGTTGAGGGCAATGTGCGGGTAGGCCACGTGGCCTTGACGCCCATACACACGGACTTTGCCATTGAGGCTGCCGCGGCGGCCGATCTTGATTTCATCGCCAAGCGTTGTCGGGTTCGTCGGCTCGCCGACGATGCACCCATCGAGTTTCTCGCCCTGTTCCGACAGCCAGTCGAGCACCTTGGCCGTGCCATTGATTGCAGGACCTTCCTCGTCACCGGTGATCAGCAGCGAAATTGAACCGTGCGCAGGCCGCCCCGCATTGTTCGCCACGTGATCCAGTGCGGCGGCGACGAAAGCGGCAACGGCCCCTTTCATGTCAACCGCACCGCGCCCGTATAGCACGCCGTCGCGCACGTCTCCGGCAAACGGCGGAACTGACCAAGCCGCGCGATCACCCGGTGGGACCACGTCGGTATGGCCTGCAAAGCACAGGTTCGGCGCCGATGTCCCAATGCGCGCATAGAGGTTTTCCACGTCCGGTGTGCCGGGCGCCGAGAATGTCATGCGGTGCACGCGAAAGCCCGCCGGCTCCAAAAGGTCCTGCAAGACTTGGAGTGCCCCGCCCTCATTCGGCGTGACGCTTTCGCAGCGGATGAGATCTTTCGCGATGGCCACAACATCGGCGGTCTGAGTGCGCATGGGTGTGTGATCTCCTCAGACGGGCCGCGCAAGGCGGCGCCGAACCCGGGTCAGCCCGCCATACCGTGCCCGGCGGTGCCGTTGGTGTGGTAACATGTGTGCAAAATGCATCAAGCAAGCCATCGCATGCGCCGGCTTATGATCGCGGCTCACAACACGCGATCTCGACGGCTGCTTAGGCGGCCGCGCCGTCGTTCTCCAGCCCGTCCGCGCCTGCGTCAGCCGTCTGCCCAACGATCCGCGGCCCACGTGCCGGGGGTACCCGTTCGCGCATTTCACGCGCGTGCTCGTCGTTCTGGATCATGGTGATCTTCTGCCAGATCTTCGACGATAGGTTCGCTGACACCGTTTCAAGCTCCGAAACGGCATTCAACACCGCCGCGTCGCGCGCGCATTGGGCATAGAGCGCTGCAATCTTGGCAGTGAGCGAAAGCATCTCGGAGCAGTAATCGAGATATCGGGTGAGTTCGAATTGCGTGAGCCTGCGTACCGGCGACGACTTCGTACGTTGGTTGGGCGGCAGGATGCGCGGATCCTTGGTGAGCTGGTGCATGTCGATAACGTGCACGATCGCGCGCAATTGATGCAGATCATCGAGCGCGCGCTGCCGCTTCCACCGGCCTTCCAGGGTTCCGATGAAGAACATGCCTGCGCCCATCAAGACGGCCGTGTTCAACAGCGCGTCGATGCCTTCCAGCACGCCGAACAGGTTTTCCGTTTCGCGCTTATACTCGATGATGCTTGCAACATAGCCCAGTGCCACGATGCCAGCGACGGCCACGCCCGTACTTGCCAGTCTCAGCGGCAGATTGGGTGAGGCGAGCGCAGCGACGCGTTCGCGGCTTTCCCCCGCAATGCCGACAAGCTCCTCGCAGACATTGGCAAGGCCAGAGCCTGGAAACCGTTCGTGAATACGTGCGTGCAACGTCTCGAGCGTTGTGAGAATGCGATCGGGATTGAGCGAGCGATATGGCATGAACTGAAAGTGGGCGCGCTGATCCGTTGCCAGAAGGTCATCGACCAGCAATTCTGCGGAAGATGGGTGAACATCTAGAAAACGCTGCACGCCACGGCCGACCGTCGTACGTGCCGACCCGGTGCCCAAGTGGTCGGTTATTGCCCTAGCGTCCCGACGCGCCGTCATCGGCCGATGGCAGGAAGAGACACTCGGCAAGCAACCACAAACCAATCGCCCCGCAGCCGTAATAGACCGCCATAAGCATCGTCTGATCAATCGCGACGAGCGGCCGAATGGTCAGCAAGCCATCGCCGACGGCCACCAGAACAGGCGGAACCACTGCAATAAGTGCAAGCCCGACGGGCCGGCCGCGATCGCGCAACCGCTTGGTCAGCAGGGCCAAAACAATCCAGACCATCACCGCCAATAGCAGCGCCAGAAACCCTGTCTGAATGAGGCCCGCGTTGATCCCGAGCGGACCCAACACGGCCCCGGCAGGCGCCAGCAGCAAGAACGAGCCATAAACCGCCGCGGCGGCCGTTATCATGGAGCCGACAAGCGCAAGGCCAAACCCAAGACGACGGAGCCGGCCGGTAAACGAAAACAACGTGCGCACTGGGTCTACCTCGTCTGCGGCCGCTTCGCCTTTGATGCGGAACGGGCTGTGGGTCAGGTCAGCCGCGCTGCAGCCACGCCGGCATAACGACCTGACATCTCCGTGTGACATGACTGCAAGGCCGACGATGGATCACAACGCCCATCTTCACGGTGCCATCTTTTGCCCGATTGTCAGGTTTGAAACGCGTCGCTTGCGCAGCTCTGGCATTCCGGTCAAGTGACGTTGCACTTCCGCGCGACCTCAAACGGGTTTAAGCCAGCGGTCATGGTCTGGAACCGTATCGCAGAAGCACTTGGCATGGCGGAGGGCGGCGCTCTGCGGGGCACGCTCGATGCGATCCTGTGCGGTTTTGGCATTGGTGATTGCAAGACCACGAATCAGGTCGCGTTCACGGCGGCCGTCATTGCGTTGTCAGCAAAGATGGCCAAGGCGGACGGCGTTGCCACGCGCATCGAGGCCGAAGCCTTTGAGCGCATGTTCAAGCCGCCGCCCGACGAAATCGACAATGTCCGCCGCCTGTTCGATCTCGCAACGCGCGATGTCGCCGGCTACGAGAGTTACGCGCACCAGATCAACCGTTTGCTTTCCGACGAACCGCAACTCAAGCGCGACGTCTACGAAGGTCTCTTCCATGTCGCCGCGGCCGACGGTGTCTTGCATACGGATGAGGAAGTGTACCTCAAGCGCGTTGCGGAAATCTTTGGTTATGACGCCGAAGACTATCGTTCGATCCGCGCCATGTTCGTGCACGACCCGGACGACCCATACACCGTGCTTGGTGTCGCCCGCGACATCACAAACGAAGCACTCAAAGCCCATTATCGCGCGCTCGTCCGCGAAAACCACCCAGACAGCCTGATTGCGCGCGGCGTCCCTGGCGAGTTCATCGACATGGCGACCCGCAAGCTCGCTGCCATCAATACCGCCTATAAACAGATTGTCCGGGAGCGCGGCCTGACATGAGCCAACCGTTCGCGCCCGACAGCGTGCACGCCGATGACGTGCGCGTCGCCGTCAACGTGGAACCGCGCCGCGCTGACCGTGCGCCCGACCTTCTGCTGATGCACTACACGGGCTTTCTCACCGCCGCCCAGGCGATTGACTGGTTGGCGATTTCAGAAAGCCGCGTGTCCTGCCATTACGTTATCGACGTTGACGGCCGCATCACGCAGATGGTGCCGGAGAGCTTGCGCGCATGGCACGCGGGCGAAAGCATCTGGCGTGGCGAGCGTGACATCAATTCGTGCTCGATCGGGATCGAGATCCAGAACCCCGGCCACGAACGCGGCTATAACGACTTTCCGCAAGCGCAGATGGCAGCCGTGATCGCGTTATCGCAGGACATTATCGCCCGACACAGCATTCCCGCCGAACGCGTTCTGGCCCATTCCGATATCGCGCCGCACCGAAAAAACGATCCGGGCGAAAAATTTGATTGGCGCCTACTTGCTCAACACGGTGTCGGGCTCTGGGTCCCACCGGCACCGCTGCAAGGCGACGCAAACCAGCACCCGCCGCCGACACCGCGCGACATCCGGCACGCCCAAGCTCTGCTGTCTGAATACGGCTATGGTCTCAATATCACCGGCGAACACGACCCGCGGACCCGTTTCGTCGCCGCCGCCTTTCAGCGCCATTTCCGCCCCGCCCGCGTCGACGGGATTATCGATGTCTCGACGGCTCAAACGATCGAGCGTTTGGTTGCGGCGGCAAGTCAAGCCGTGGCGTCGTAATACGTCGACCCGGCCAGCACAGATACCGACCGGGTCTTGGCGGCCGCAACCGCGCACGCGGTTTTGGCTATCACGTTGGCAACGGCCAGGAACATCCCGGCCTTGCGCATGGTCGGGCTCACAATCTGATGGTAACAAGCACTGCCCGGTCCGACTGACCGTATGCATTTCCGTCGACCAGTTGTTGGGAAGACAGAAACGATGTTGCGAGTTTTGCTCTCCCTAGGCCTCTTGATCCTGGTGTTTTGCGCGCCGGCTGCGCAGGCCAAACGCTTTGCCCTGCTGATCGGCAACGAGACCTACGTTCGCGAAGTCGGCCCGCTGAAAAACCCGGTCAACGATGTGAAGCTGATTGCCCGCTCGTTGCGTGCGATTGGCTTTGCCGACAGCGCAATCCGGATCGTCACCAATGCAAACCGCCGCACGATCCTGGCGGAGGTTGATCGCTATGCAGATCGTCTCGCCAATGCCGGCAGCAACGCGCTGGGATTTTTCTACTATTCCGGGCACGGCGCCGCGAACCAGCGGGACCGTCAGAATTATCTGATCCCAGTCGATGCCAGGGGGCTGGATGCGAGCGTCTGGTACGATGCGGTTAAGTTGGACGACGTCGTCGGCAAACTAAATACCTTGGCGTCGAACGCCGCGCACTTCGTGATCTTCGATGCCTGCCGCAACGTCCTGAACATGCCGACGAAGGGCGCCAAGGGCTTTGCGCCCATTTCCTCGCGCCGCGGCATGCTGATTGCGTTTTCGACCGATCCTGGCGAGACCGCGTCGGATGCCGGCGATAGCAGCGGGCCCTATGCGGCAGCCCTTGCGGCTGAGCTTGTGAAGCCGGGCTTGGATCATCTCGACGTATTCCAGAACGTCAAAGAAGCCGTCTTCCAGAAAACGAAGGCCCAAGTGCCTTGGGAGCGCAACGGCCTTGTCAAACGCGTGTACTTCGCGGGACGACCAGGCGCGAGCGCCAATGCGACCAACACGACTGTTGCGGCCGAATGGCAAGCCCTCAAATCCTCGACCGATGAGGCCGCGCTCAGAGCCTTTGCCGATCGCCATAAAGGGACGATCTTCGCGGAACTGGCGCTTGGGCGCATTGCGCTGAACCGTCTCCATCAGCAGTCCATGAGCGCCATCGGCAATATGGCGAACGGAAAGAGACCAGCGCCAGTGTCGGCCGACCCGAACGGCTGCGATGGCGTTGAGGTTTCACTCGGCACCGGCGGTTCGTC
>CAZOGY010000100.1:0-12773 GCA_964579305.1 uncultured Hyphomicrobiaceae bacterium | reverse complement strand
GCGACACGCTTTAGCCCTGCTGCCACTCGTCCTTCACTTCGTCGCAGCGGTCGGTGATGAACTTATTGATGTCCTCAACGATCGAGCTTTCTAGGAAATTGAAGGTGTTGTCGGTGGCCGTTGCGGTCCACATCGCGCTCTTCATGAGCGTTGGCGCGGTGATGTCACCCCAGTTCAACGCAGCCTTCACAGCCTTGCCGTTCTCGAAAACGACCTTTGGCGCGAACGAGAACTTGATCTCGTCGGTCTCTTTCTCGCGCGCGATCGTGCAAGAAACCGTATGCTTTTTCAGTACGAGTTCATGCTTTGGCTCGGTCATCGCCTTAATCATGTCAGCGCGCGGCAGGTCGATGTCGGTCACGCAGCGGACCTTGCCCCATGGCCATGACACGCGAGCCTTGTTGGCGAGCCGCTCGAGCTGTGATTTGCGCCACGACTTGACGACATTACAGGCAATGTCATCGCCCGCTTCTTTCACGCGAAAGGCCTTGCAAATGCGCACTTTACACGCTTTGCGGCCCTCGCGTTCTGCAATTTCTTCCGGCGTCAGTTTGATTTTGCCGTCACCCGTCAAGACCTGAGCGGTTGCCGCCGTTGTGCCAATCACAAACAGCGCGGTTGCTACAAATCCAACCGATGCCGCCAGCTTGATACGCAGTGTCATGTTCTGATCCCCCGATCGTTACAACGCATGGTTCTCGCACCACCCCCAACTCGTGGTGCTGGCGGAGGTATCGTTCGCGGTGTGAGCAGGAATGTGGCGATGGGCGTGCCTGCGGCACTAGCTGTTTGTTGCAACCAAGACCACGCCTGAAATTATGAGAATTGCCAATACGATGCGGTCGAAACCGCGCGCATCGAGGCGGCGGAACGTGGCCATCCCGACATGGCTGCCAACGATTGTTCCGGGCACCGCGAACGCCAAGGCGAGGAAGAAATCGCGCGTCATGAGACCGGCTACGGCAGATGCCGCCAGCATCGCCACGAGGATTGTCAGATTGAAAACCTGGAAAAGCGCGCGCTTGTCGTTGCGCGTCCAGTCATGGAGCGTTGCCCAAACGATCGGAAGTGGGCCGGAAAGGCCGGAGACGCCGGCCATGACGCCGCCGCCGAAACCAACGAGGATATCGCCAATTGGGCGCCGCGTGGTGAGCAGCCATCTGCCGCGTGCCGCGAGCATGAAGCTGCAAAATGTTATCAGAAAGAGCCCGATCCCAAGTTTGAACAAGCGCTCGGGGATCATGGGCAAGAGCAGTGTGCCAATCGGCACTCCAATCAGCCCGGCGATCACGAAATGGCCTACGTGGCTCCAGCGGACCGATGGCCAAATGGCATGGATTGTCTGGATCTGGCCAATCGCGCCGCCAGCCGCAGCAAGCTGCGCCGCAATCACCGGCGGCGTCGCGGCGAGCCAAAAGGGCATGGCGGTGAGGCCCGTTCCAAAGCCGGTGAGACCGGAAATAAAACCGCCGGCGAAACCACCAGCGAGGATCAGGATGTGATCGAACGTCAAGCGGCTTTCTGCCTGTGCTGAAGGGGACGCGTTGGCGCGGCGATGGCATGGTCAGACACGATTGCGTGGGTGCGTTTGGTCTGTTGGCGCGGCGCTGGATGCCTCGTCAAAGCCATGACAATGCGCTGCAACATTGAACAGGAAGCGGGCGTGCCCATATGCTAATCAACGCCACAGGCCTCTTGAGAGGCTGTGGCTTAGTCTGCCGGCGCCCGCAAGGGCCGGACCCTTATGTCGCTTCTTTGCAAAGGGCAGCCTCGTCATGTCGCGCATGTCGCTCTTGTCGCATCCCATGTTTCTCGGTTTTGAGGAGATGGAACGCCTTCTCGATCGCGCGAGCAAGGGTGGTGATGGCTATCCCCCTTACAATATCGAGCGATTGGCAGGTTCGGACGGTTCCGGCGAACGGCTGCGCATTACGCTTGCCGTTGCAGGGTTTCGCAAGGACCAGCTTGAGGTGGTGGTGGAAGACCGCCAACTCATCGTGCGGGGCCGCCAAGTTGACGATGGCGAGCGTGAATACCTGCACCGTGGGATCGCCGCCCGTCAATTCCAGCGCTCGTTTGTGCTGGCTGACGGCATCGAAATCGAGCAAGCGGAACTCGCCAACGGTCTACTCGCGATCGATCTGGTTCGCATCTTGCCGGAGAAGTCCGTGCAACGCATTGAGATCGGCGAGCGGCTTGATCAGGAGTGATGCCAGCGACACAGCGCGCTCATACGAATCGGGCAACGATCGGAAAGTGTGCGCGCTCACGTACCCCTGCTGGCAGTCTGTAAAACGGGCAGGCGGGACTTCGGCTCAAGGAGAGGCGACATGACGACCCGGAAAAGTGAGATCGATCCCCATTTCGACGAACAGATGGCCGGCCCACTGGTCACCAAAGAAGAGCTTGCGCTGATCGGTGACGGTGAAGTGGCCTATATTCGCGAAATGACGTCGAGCGAAGCCATGGCAGCGTTCCCAAATATCGAGGACTTGCCGGAAGGCCTGAATTTGTTTGCGCTGCACGGAGCCGACGGTCAACCGATCGCTCTGACCGATGATCGCGGTGTCGCCATTGAACACGCCATCAGCGATGACCTGGAAATTGCAACGGTCCACTGAGCTGGACGCCGCGAACAAATTGATCGCGCCTGCAGGAGAGCCACCGGATGCCGGTGGCTTTTTTGTTTGGTTGGGTGCGCGCGTCAGCTGCGATAGTCGGCGAACTGCCCTTTGGGACGAAAGCGGGCAAGATAGTCCGGCACGATCGCAGACATGGCGGTGGCTGGCGTGATGCCGAGATCGGCAAGTGTGCGCCCCTCATCCTTGGCCTCTTGCGAAACCACGTTGTCGGTTTGCAGCATGCGGACCTGGTCAACGGTGATCGGTCGCAAACCACTGGGGAGCGGCTTGGTCAGGAGCGCTTGAAATTTGGCTGCCCAAAACGGCAGGGAAATCAGCGCGCGCGGGCGGCCCGACCATTCCATTGTCTTTTTCATGAGCCCACGGAACGTCGCGATTTCCGGGCCGCCGAGTTCGTAGATCGTTCCGGGTTTTGCCTGGCCTTCGCAGGCGCGGGCAATCGCATCTGCAACATCGCCAACATAGACCGGCTGAAACCGCGTGCCGCCGCCGCCGATCAAAGGCAGTATCGGAGAGAACGTCGCCATTTCAGCAAAGCGATTGAAGAATTCGTCCTCGGGTCCGAACACGATTGAGGGGCGCAAAATCACGGCTTCTGGGAAAGCAGCAAGCACGGCCTGTTCGCCAAGCGCCTTAGTGCGCGCATAGGCGGCTTTCGATTTCGGATCGGCCCCGATCGCTGAGACTTGTACCAATTGACGTGCGCCGGCCGCCTTGGCTGCCTTTGCGATGGTTTCAGCGCCCTTGTGCTGGAGCGCTGGAAAGGACTGCTTGCCGGATGCTGCAAGAATGCCGACGAGATTGACGACCGCGTCAGCGCCATCAACGGCGGCGGCAACGCTGTCGGGGTGGCGCACGTTGGCTTGCACGGCATGGATCTGGCCGACGACGCCCATGGGCTGCAAGTGCCCAGCCAAGTCGGGCCGACGGACTGCGGCGCGCACGCGCCAGCCGCGCTTGGCTAAAGCTTGAACGGCATAGCGTCCAACAAAACCGGAGCCGCCAAAAATCGTTGCCAGGGGCGCGTCGGGTGCGGTCATGGAGCAGGTCCTAAAGTCGTTGCGTGGCAAGCCAGTTGCAGCAGCGTTGCCGCTGCGCATTGCCTGTGTGATGTCGCCGCGACGGATACACGGCAGCCTTGCGGCTGTGAAGCGCTTCAGCCCGGGCCGGTTTGTGCGCGGCCAACAAGCAGAGCGCGGCTTTGCACCGTCATTGCACCGTCAGTGCGTTGGCGTTCTCGAGTGTAACGCAAGGAAACCGTTGACAGGCCAGCCCGCGGCCCTTAGCTACGCCGTCTCATTGTCCAGGTGGCGGAATTGGTAGACGCACCAGTTTCAGGTACTGGCGCCGCGAGGCGTGGAGGTTCGAGTCCTCTCCTGGACACCATTTTCTTTTAGACCCACCTGACAACATCCTGCGTCCGCGCGCGCCGCGAATTGCTGCGGACTACGCCGGCCGTGGGGCTTTCGCCGCTTTCGCCTGTATGCAACACGCCCAGATCAGGTGTGAAAGCGGGAGACGAGAGCCATGGCACAGGCCAACATAACATTGCATCGCGGCGATCTGCCTGACGGTCTGGAGTTTGGCAGCATTGTTGCGGTCGACACGGAAACGTTGGGCCTGAAACCACATCGTGATCGATTGTGCGTGATACAGCTGTCCTCCGGCGACGGGACGGCTCACCTCGTCCAGGTCTCGCAAGGCGGCTATGATGCGCCGAACCTGAAGGCGCTTTTGGCAGACAAAAACGTGTTGAAACTGTTTCATTTCGCGCGGTTCGATGTGGCTGTTCTCAAGCACCATCTCGGCGTCGATGTCGCGCCGATCTACTGCACCAAGATCGCGTCGAAGTTGGTTCGCACGTACACCGATCGCCACGGTTTGAAAGATCTCTGCTCTGAACTGGCAGGCGTTGAACTCTCAAAGCAGCAACAGAGCTCCGATTGGGCGGCTGACACGTTAAGTCAGCAACAACAGGCCTACGCGGCGTCGGACGTTTTGCACCTGCATGCGCTTAAGGCGCGGTTGGATGCCATGCTTGAGCGAGAGGGCCGCACGGCACTGGCGCACGCCGCGTTCGAATTCTTGCCGACCCGCGCTGCGCTGGATCTGGCTGGTTTTGACGACATGGATATCTTTGCCCACTGAGGCGGCATCGCGTGTCCGGTCGGATATGGCGGGCGGCTGGTGTGGTGCTGTTTGCCACGCTGCGTGCGACTGAGCATGCGCTGCTGGCGTTGGTCGTATTGCGACCCCAATTGCCGGGGAGATGCTGAGTGGTGGCACGGACCGTGACTCGAATGTCTTGGCAACCGGGCCAAGCCATCATGCGAGGGAATTGGATAAAGCGGTGAGCGGAACCCTGGTCCCACAGAAAACGCGATCACGGCTTGCCAATGTCGGCATGTCGGATGCTGCGCGCGCGCAAGAGTTCAAACGCGCGCGGCGCCATACGTTTTTGGTGCGGACGTTGCGCGTTGTGTTTCCGGTCAGTGCCGCGTTGTTGCTGGCAAGCTATCTGCTGGCCATGCCGGTTCAATTCGACATCGAAGGTGATGGCGAGACACCGAGCGGCCGGCTGACGACGGGCCCTGTGAAGGTTGGGATCGACAGTTTTGTGATGTCCAACCCCAAGTTTGAAGGCTTCGGCGATGACGGCAGCCGCTATGTGATTACGGCTGCGCGCGCGAAGACACCGACCAAGCGCGACGCGCCGATCCGGCTGGAAGCGATCACTGGCACGCTGACCCAGGCGGACAACACGGTGACGCGTCTGACGGCGCGGCGTGGATCATTGCTCCAAAAAACGGGCGCGCTGACCCTGGCTGACGGGATCGAGATTGAGACCACCAATGGCCTGAAGGCACGGCTCGTCAGCGCCCTCATACGTCAAAAACGCGGCATTATCACAAGCCGCAAACCTGTTGAGATCGAGACGCCGACGGCCAAGGTTGTGGGCCAATCGCTGCGGATCTTGCAAAAACGGCGGACGATGATCCTGCGCGGTGGCGTGCGGGCGGATCTTCAGCCACCCGCGCAGCCCGATAATGGCGTTGCTGCCAGTACGCCTGCGGATGCATCTGCGCAGCAAGCCGGGGCACCTGCCCCGTCCGGCAGTCCGGCTGTATTTGGTCAGACGTCGAACGCCCCGGTTGTCGTGACTGCGCGCACGCTGCGGGTGGACGATGCGGACGGCGTATTGCGGTTTGCCCGCAACGTGGTGGCAAGCCAGGAAGGCGCGACGTTGAAAGCCGGTCATCTCGTGGTCGGTTATCGGACCGAGGCTGAAAAGGGGCAGGCGCAGGGGCAGGGGCAGGGCCGTATTGTTGCAGCACCGGGGGCGGGCACGGAAGTGCAGCGGATCACGGCGCGCGACAACGTTATTCTCAGCCAGAATGGCAACACCATTTCAGCGGCGGACGCGATGTTCCGACCCAAAGAACAGCGTGGCACATTCTCTGGCGGTGTGCGGATTGCATCTGGCGACAACCGTACGGCGACGGCGGAGACTGCGACGTTCGACCAGGCGGCACAGACCGCGCAACTCACTGGCAAGGTTGTTGTCCAACAAGGGCCAAACCGCCTGCGCGGTGAAGAGCTTGCAATTGATCAGGCCAAGGGAACGCTTGTCCTGTCCACCCCTGGCGGACGGATCGATGCGGCGTTCGTGCGTCCGGGCGCGGCGGCGGCGAAACCGGCCGGCCAGCCCGCGAAGACGCCGGTCAATGCGGCAACAGCGGCCAGCGGTACGGCCCTTGCCGGGGGATGGTCGTTTCGCTCCGACGTGAATGCGCCGATCAATATTGCCGCTCAACGCCTGCGCGTCGACGACCGCGCCAAAGTTGCCCGTTTCGAAGGTGGCGTGAATGCGCAGCAGGGCACATTCCGCATGTCTGCGGGGACCTTGGTCGCGCGCTATACGGGGTCGGCGAGTGTGGGCGATCCGTTGGGTGCTGCGCGCCCATCACCCGCTGCTGCGGCGCCGGCCAACATTCGCGAAATCCAGGCGCTCGGTAACGTGGTCGTTGAATCGGAAAACGGGCAGAAGGCCACCGGCGATAAAGCGGTCTTCAACGTCGCGGAGAACTCGATTGCACTTGTCGGCAATGTCACGCTGATCCAGGGCCGGCAACAGATCCGCGGTGATCGCGTGGTGATGAACGTTCGCACGGGTGTCACACGGATTGAGACGGCACAAACGCCGCTTGCGGCCGACGGGACAGCGACCACGCAGACCGGTCGCAAGCGGATGCGTGCCACGTTTTATCCAAAGGATTTGCAGGAGCTGAACCGCCAGCGTAAGGGCGGCGCCAAGCCCGAAGGCCCGCAACCGGGCACGGATCAAGGTCAGCCCTCACGCGCGTCAAGCTGGGCGCCGGTGACCGGTGTTCCCTCGCTTGGCAGTGGGAGGGTTGGCAATTGACGTCGCGGCGCAATGCCCAAGCGCGCGCATAAGGTGCGTTGGTGCCATCGGCTGCCGGTGGGTTTGCGGCATGAGGGCATTGGCCAATCGGCAGCGCTCTGAGTTGATGACAAGAGGAAAAACGCGTGGGACTGCTGTCGAAACTGACGGGCCGCAAAACGCCAAGCTCGCAAGGTCGCGGACGGAGACGGCGCGAGCCGGCTGATGCGGGCCAGGACGGCAACGGTTTTACGCCCGACCTTGGGGCTGGTGACAGGCCGACCGACGGTGCGCCTGTCGGCTATGCCGCGCCAACCGGGTTGCCGGCCTATGATGATTACGGGGCACCGTCCTATGGGCAGGCGGGCTCCGGCTACGGCACTGCGGTGCTGCCCGACGGCGCCGATCCGCAACACGCGCTGACCGTGCCGTCTTCAGTTCCTGTTTATGGCGACAGCCTTGCCTACGACGACGAAGACGACGGGGCGGACTTTGGCGCGGACCTGAACCACGAACCTGGGCCTGGTGCGGTACACGATGTGCCACCTCAACGAGACTGGCTGACCGTTGACGGGGTGCAGAAGACCTATGGGCGACGCACGGTGGTGAAAGGTGTCAGCCTTGCGGTGCGGCGCGGAGAATCGGTCGGGCTGCTCGGGCCGAACGGCGCTGGCAAGACCACCGTATTTTATATGATTACCGGGCTCGTTCCGGCGGATGCGGGCAAGATCCACATCGATGGCCAGGACGTCACACGCTTGCCAATGTATCGCCGGGCTCGGCTCGGGATTGGGTACCTGCCGCAGGAATCCTCGATTTTCCGAGGGTTGTCAGTGGAAAAGAACATCATGGCGGTGCTTGAGATTGTTGAGCCCAATCGCAAGAAGCGCCAGGAGGAACTCGACAACCTGCTGGAAGAATTCCGCATCACGCATCTGCGCAAGTCGCCTTCGATTGCATTGTCAGGCGGTGAGCGGCGGCGCTGCGAGATTGCCCGGGCGCTTGCGAGCCGGCCGTCCTACATCCTGCTGGATGAGCCGTTTGCGGGCATCGACCCGTTGGCTGTGCGCGACATCCAGGATCTTGTGCACCACCTCAAAGAGCGCGGGATCGGCGTCCTGATCACTGACCATAACGTGCGCGAGACGCTGGACCTGATTGACCGCGCCTATATCGTCTATGAAGGCCGTGTGCTGACACAAGGTAAGCCTTCAGAAATCAAAAACGATGAAGCCGCACGGGAGTACTACCTGGGCGACATGTTCGGTTAAGCTGGCTACCATAACGATGGCGCCACGTGCGTCAGCTTCCGTTAAGGCAGGACCGAACAGCGACGATGGCACTTTCCGCCAAACTCGAAATGCGTCAGGGCCAGCAGTTGGTCATGACGCCGCAATTGCAGCAGGCGATCCGGCTTTTGCAGCTCTCTAACCTGGAGCTGACGGCGTTTGTCGAGGCCGAACTTGAGCGCAATCCGCTGCTTGAGCGTGAGGAGACGGAAGCGGCCCCGCGCGATGACGAACGCGACAACGACGCCGCTGGTGATGGCGAGCCGGATGATGAGTGGCTCGATCTGCGCCAGGTGAACGGTGAAGCAGCGCAGTCGCTCGATACCGAAGCTGACAACGTTTACCCTGATGCCTCGCCAAGTGACCTGGGACCGGATCTGGCAAGCTGGACCGGGGTTGGGGCCGGGGGGCGGTTCGACGATGATGACGGCTACAACCTGGAAGCGTTCGTCTCGGGCGAGTTGACGCTCAAGGATCATCTCACGGCGCAGTTGCCGCAACTGCTTAACTCACCGGCAGAAATGATGGTTGGGCAGTATCTGGTCGATCTCGTCGATGATGCTGGGTATGTGCCCGCCGACCTGAGTGAACTTGGCGACAAGCTGGGGGCTTGTGCCGACTTCGTGGAAAGCGTTCTGGCCAAGCTGCAATGTTGCGACCCGCCAGGTGTCTTTGCGCGCACTTTGGCCGAATGCCTTGGCCTGCAACTGAAGGAGCGGGACCGACTTGACCCAATCATGCAGGCTTTCTTGAACAACCTTGACCGCCTGGCCAGCCACGATCTTCCAGGCCTGCGCCGCGCGATCGGTGTCGATGCCGATGAAATTGCCGACATGGTTGGCGAAATCCGCGCGCTGGATCCCAAGCCTGGACTGCGTTTTGGGCGCACACAGGTTCAGCCGATCGTGCCGGACGTCTTGGTTCGCGCGTCGAAGGACGGGACTTGGCTTATCGAGCTCAATAGCGAGACCTTGCCGAGGGTCCTTGTCAATCGCAGCTATTATGCGACGGTTGCGAAGACGGCGCGATCGACCGACGACAAGGACTATCTTGTTGATTGCCTGCAGACGGCGAACTGGCTGGTCAAAAGCCTCGATCAGCGCGCACGCACGATTTTGCGCGTGTCGGAGGAAATTGTACGTCAGCAGGATGCCTTTTTTACGCACGGGGTCCAGCATTTGCGACCGCTCAACCTGAAGACGGTGGCAGACGCGATCTCGATGCACGAATCGACGATTTCCCGCGTGACCTCCAACAAGTACATGGCGACGCCGCGCGGCATTTTTGAACTGAAGTACTTCTTCACGTCTGCAATCGCTGCAGCCGACGATGGTGCTGCCTACTCCTCCGAATCGATCCGGCACCGCATTAAGGTCATGATCGATGCGGAGACGGATAAGACCGTGCTGTCGGACGACAAGATCGTTGAGCGTCTCAAGGCGGAGGGCGTCGACATCGCCCGGCGGACGGTTGCAAAGTATCGCGAGGCCATGCGCATTCCATCCTCAGTGCAGCGGCGGCGCGAGAAGAAGCTTGCAGCACAGATGTGCCGCGTGAAAGCGCAGGATTGAGCCTGTTTTTGCGGCATTTGCGGCCGAACCGGTCATTCATGAGCGGCGTGCCCTTGGCCTTTGGACAAATTTGCCGTGTGTCGTTTGACAGGTGATTTGCCCGGTGCCTAACGTGGCGATCCGGTCCTGACAGACGCATTTCCTGCAATGGGGCCGCCGGTCGCCGGGATGGCGTCAGTACGTTCAATGCTTGGCAAGAAAAGAAGAGGTCTCCATGACAATTCAGGTTACTGGAAAACACATGGAAACCGGAGAAGCTTTTCAGACTTTCGTTGTTGAAAAAACGCGTGCCGTTTTGGAAAAATACATCGGTCCGGAAATATCGGGGCATGTGCGCGTTGAAAAGGCGAAAGTCGGTTATGAAACAAGCTGTTCAATCCGATTAAAAACCGGGCTTATGCTTGAAGCGCATGGGACGGGACCCGATGTCTACGCGAGTGCCGAGGATGCGCTGGGTCATCTTGAAAAACGGGTGCGCCGCTACAAACGCCGTTTGAAAGATCATCACTCGCCGGAAGCGCGGGCTAGAGCGAAAAATCAGATCACGGTCAACGACTTCGTCGTTCAGGCCGACGATCAAGTCGACGACGAGCAGGCGGGCAGTGGCGCTGATCACCTGATCGTTGCGGAAACGGCACGAGAAGTGCACGACGCGTCGGTAAGCGAAGCGGTGATGCAGCTAGACTTGACCGAAGATACGGTTCTGATATTCCGCAACGCCGCGAGTGGGCGATTGAATGTGGTTTATCGACGTAAAGATGGCCATATCGGCTGGATTGACCCGGAAGCGACGTCAGCGGCATCTTAAGGAGCGCCGCTTTCACGTCATCTTGCATTCCGTTAAGTGTCGTGCCGCGTGCCTTGCCGACGTCCACATCACCGCACGAGGGAACAGATGGATCTCGGGGACATCGTCCGGCCTGATGGCATTCTGCCGCGGCTGTGCGCGAGCAGTAAAAAGCAGGCGCTTCAAGAGTTGGCCAAGGTCGGCAGCCGGCTGACGGGTCTCGACGAGCGCGACATATTCGATACGTTGTTGCAGCGCGAGCGGTTGGGATCGACCGGCTTGGGCCGCGGCATCGCAATTCCGCACGTCAAGATGCAAGGCGTCGACGAGATCGTGTGCGTTTTTGCCCGACTGACCGCCCCGATCGCGTTTGAAGCGCTGGACGACGAGCCGGTTGATTTGATCTTCCTTTTGATCGCGCCCGAACATGCCAGTGGCGATCATCTCAAGGCGTTGGCCCGCATCTCGCGTCTTGTGCGCGCGCCGGCGGCGCTGGATGCCCTGCGTCGGGCCCCGGACGCGGACGCCATCCGGGCGCTTCTCGCTGACCATGCGATTGAGCCGCCGGCCGCAGCCTGACGCAGCCTGAGCGGCGTTCACATTCAGCCAGCGACGCCGGTCTCGACGAGATAATGTGCGCTGGCATGGCTTGACCGGCGACTGGACCAAAGGCACGGCCTCAACAGCGTTTGCTTGATACCAGCCTGGGATTTGGCGCCAGCGCGGCATCGGCGGGGCCGAAAGCAAGCGCGGCCCTTCGGACTTCGTAACACTAAAGCAATGTGTCGACGGCACCTTCGTTGTGCGGTCGGGTTGTGCGATCGCGTTTGTTTTCGCGTCGAAGTCCGCCAGCGCCCATGAGCCGCAGTTCCACCGCCTTTCTCAAAGTCATCCTGAGCGCCGCACATGCTTTGCGGGCTGACCGCGTCGCTGCGCCAGTGACAGGCGGGGTTGGCGTGATCTTCATGCTGCACAATGTGCGGCCTGATACGCCGCCTGCGTTCGCGCCCAACCGCATTCTCACGATTACCCCAGAGTTTTTGGAAACGGCGGTTCTGGAAGCGCGGCGCGCGGGATTTGAATGCGTCTCCCTCGATGAGGCCGCTCGCAGGCTCGGTGCCGACCGCGCGATGGCCGGCCACCTTCCATGTGACAGCCGTCGAGCTGGGCAGGCCGACGCGGCGCCGGCCCGGCCGTTTGCCTGTTTCACGTTTGATGATGGCTACTGGGACAATGCGCTTTACGCCTACCCGGTCCTGAAGAGATTGGGCGTTCCGTTCACGATCTATGTGCCCAGCGCGTTTGCGGACGGTCGTGCGCAGCTCTGGTGGCTTGCGCTCGAAGAGATCATCCGGCGGCGCGAGAGCATTTCTGTGCCCGACCTGCGCTGGCCGCAGCGTTTGCCGCTCACGACGGTCGCAGAGAAACTGGCGGCGTTCCATGAGGTTTACTGGACGTTGCGGCGATGGCCGGAAGCGGATGCACGCGCATGGGTCGTTGAACAGGGCCGTGTTTGCGGACTTGATGTTGAGACCTTTGGCGCTGAGCAGTTGATGGACTGGCCCGCGCTGCGTGCGCTGGCTGGTGACCCGCTGGTGACAATCGGCGCCCATACCGTCAATCACTACGCCGTGGCCAAGTTGAGTGAGGCGGACGCAGAGCGCGAGATCCGAGATGGGGCCAGGCGGGTCGAGACGGAACTGGGCGTGCCCTGCCGCCATCTCAGTTTCCCCTACGGCGATGCCGCAAGCGCGGGGCCGCGTGATTTCGAAATTGCCCGGCGGCTTGGCTTTCACACGGCGGTGACAACGCGCAAAGGCCTTGTCCCACGCGGCGGCGCGCTTGATCCGTGTGCATTGCCGCGGTTGTCGCTCAATGGCGACTTTCAGGACCGCCGGTATCTCCGCGTTCTTTTGAGCGGCTTGCCGTTTGCGATGTTGGGGCTTGCCGGCCGGCTTGGCATCGGTCTGGAGACGGGCCGACCCACCGGCGCGCCCGCGCCCGCGGCGGCACGCGCAGCCTGCCTTTAAAGCGTGTCGCATGAAATGCGCCTCGCTTTTGCTCTGTTGCGCTCACGGGCCG
>CAZOGY010000099.1:0-12952 GCA_964579305.1 uncultured Hyphomicrobiaceae bacterium | reverse complement strand
TTGGATTCGACATGCATTAGCGCTGGCGCCAGCCTACTGGTTCTCGCGGGCGTCGCCGGCGTCCTCGCCGGTGCCAGAGGCCTGCTGCGTTGACGCATCGGCCTGCGCGCGCAGTGCCTTGGCGACGTCGAACGCGGCGGCCCGTTCGGTCTGATTGATCGGGGCCGGCTCCTCGATATTGAAGCCGGGGCCTGCCGTGACATCGTCTGCTGGGATCAGGTCTTCGCGCAGGCTGGCCACGGCCCGCATCGTGGCCGCTTCGCCAAGCTTGATCATCTCGTCAGCGCGATGGAAATCGAACAGACCGATCTTTGAGAGCTTGGGCGAAATCAGGATGTCGGGCGGATCGCCAGCCAAGCGCGATCGCGCAATGCGGTCATGCACGATGTTGAACGCCTCAATCACGACCGTTGAGATGCTGGGAACCGGCGGTCCGCCGTCCTCGCGTTCGCCAAACAACTGCCGTTGGATGAGCTTGCGGGCGCCCCAACCGCTGGTCTGCGGCTTTGCCGCTTGCAAATCGGGCACGGCGGATCGGTCGGTTGCGTCGGCTGCTGCGTGGGCCGCGCGCATCGTCTCACGCATGGCCGTCGGCGCTTCCAGGTTGGACAGCACGGTGCCCAGGCTGAGCAGATCGGCGTTGAGATTGACCGCAATCACGTAATTCGCGCCAAGCGCCCGACAGACCGACACCGGGATTGGATTAACCAGCGCGCCGTCAAACAGCCAACGCCCGTTAATTTGCACGGGTTTGAAAATACCCGGGATCGCATAAGACGCGCGCAACGCTTTGACCATGCGTCCCTTGTTCAACCACACCTCATGGCCGGTTCCGATTTCCGTTGCGACCGCGGTAAATGGCCGATCAAGGTCCTCAAGCCGCATTTCGCCCAAGTGGAATTGCAGCGCTTCGCTGAGCCGTTGGCCATTGATCAGCCCTGACCCTGTCAGATTGAAATCGAAATAGCCAAACATCCGGCGCGTGGTCATCGACCGTGCGAAATCTTCCAGCGCATCAAAACGGTCCGCGGCAAGGCAGCCGCCAACGACGGCGCCAATCGAGGTTCCAGCAATCACATCGGGCTCGATGCCCAGTGTCTTGAGGGCGCGCAGGACGCCGATATGGGCCCATCCGCGTGCCGCGCCGCCGCCTAAGGCAATTCCGATCTTGGCTGTTGGCATACCGGCCCCCGCAAGTCAGCCTGCAAGTCAGCATGTGGCCCACACCGGTTGAACGCGCTGGTATGTGCCATCGCGGGCCAAACGATCGAGACCGACTCACCCGCTTCTCTCAAACGTTAGAGCAGCAAAACACGTGCCGCTGCACTCTTTGGAATATGGTGCCGACAGGCAGCCATCGCGACGGGGTGGCCTTCAAACCGATAAACGTTGCACTGATCACGCCGTGAAACGTGTGCGCCCAGGGGAAACGTGTGCGGCCAGGGGAAACGTGTGGGCCCAGGCAAGGTACGGTGCCATATCGCCCGCCAGTCCGCTGCGGACCCTTGGATAAGCCTGAAGGTCACGCGCCGGCTGGACGCGGTACCAACCCAACAGGTTCACAGCGATCAGCGGTGTCACCGTCGCCAGCTGCAACGGCGCGATAAAAGCATGTCCGCGCCCCGGTATGGCAGACAACGCCGGCACCCTTCACCGTCACCGAAATCAACAACACGTCCTGGTCGCAGTCCGTTGCGATCTCGCGCACAACCAAAACGTTCCCGCTTTCTTCGCCCTTCTTCCAGATCCGCTGACGGGACCGGCTCCAGAAATGCGCCTCGCCTGTCGCAAGCGTTTGTGCAAGCGCTGTGTCATTCATCCAGGCAAACATCAAAACATCGCCGCTCGCCGCCTCGCGAACGACAGCGCCGATAAGGCCGGAGGAATCAAACAGTGGCCGAAACACGTCGCCGCTTTCGATGTCCGTGCGCGTCACCGGCTTTCCGGAGGGGTCCGCATCGCGCGCGCCCCACGGCAGCGATGCGTCTGCTGGCCGGTTCTCTTGTTCACTCATGATCTGATCCCATGTCAGAATACCGTGATGGGCAAGCCGTGATCGCGCAGTGAGCCAAAATGGTCCGTTACGCGTTGGTCATTGATCACGTGCCGCACGCAGCGGTATGGCTGTCGACAACGACCGTGCCAAGAGCTGTGTCTGTGGCGGTAAAACTGCCAGCGTTCACCGCTGCCAAGACTGATCTGTGAGGGCCCATGGCCGATCTCAATGAGATCTACAACACGCGGATTTTGGAACTCGCTGCGGAGATCCCGCGGACGAAGCGGCTGGCTGAGCCGGACGCAACGGCCACGGCCCATTCAAAGTTATGCGGATCAACCGCGACGGTTGATCTCGTCGTGGACGATGACCGCGTCGTTGATTTTGGCCAGACCATCAAGGCGTGTCTGTTGGGACAGGCTTCGGCGTCGGTCGTTGGCCGCGAAATTGTCGGGTCAACGCGCGAAGAGATCGAGGCAATCGCGGCGACCATGCGCGATATGCTCAAGTCCGACGGTCCGCGGCCAACCGGGCGCTGGGCGGACCTTGGCGTTCTGGAACCGGTCAAGGCCTATAGGGCACGGCACGCGTCAACCTTGCTGGTTTTCGATGCCATCAAGCGCGCATTCGACGCAATCGACGCAGCCGGTGACGGGCCAACGCACGTTGCCGACAACAATGCCGATGGTGCGGCCGCGACGGCAGGATGATCCCGCGCGCGTCGACTGCCGACCGCGCAAACACGGGATCTGGCCCGGCGCGCATGCATGTCGCATCTAATCGGATTCACGCCCCAAGGCCGCAAAGCGGCCCGGGCCGCCCCCGCGGAGGGCCATTGGCCCGTGAGCGCAACAGAGCGAAAGCGAGGCGCATGTCATGCGACACGCTTTAAGCCAAGCGAGGCGACGACTGCCGTGAGCGAACGTCAGGCGAAATCGTTCATCCGGCGCGTTGGTGAATTCGTCGTCCTCGGCCCCGTGTATGCCTACCGATGGACCTTGCGGCCTTGGCTCGGTTGGCCGTGCCGGCACCTGCCCACGTGCTCTGACTATGCCATTGAGGCCGTTGAGAAGAATGGTCCGTGGCGCGGCTTTTGGCTGACGCTTTCAAGATTGGCACGCTGCCAGCCTTGGGGAACGGCCGGTTTCGATCCGGTCCCGGACATCCGCAACCACAAAGAAGGCTGGCAGCCTTGGCGCCTTGGTCGCTGGACCGGAGCGCATATGCCTGAAAAAGATCGTTGGCGCCAAAGTTAGCCAGCGCGATCTGGCCCAGTTGCCATCACGCTGGCGCTTTTGCTCAACGGACCGCACTCAACGTGCCGCACTCAACGTGCCGCAGCGGTTTGCGCGCGCGAGAGCTGTCGTGCACGTGCCTGCCAATAGCGTGAGCGGTCCACGTCCGGCTCAACACCAATGACACCGAGACGACGTAACGATGCACCATCGTAGGTTTGCGCCAGTGCCGCTGCGGCTGCCGCCAACCCGATTCGCGCCGCGCGCTGATAGAACCGGCGCGCGGTCGGTACGTCCCCAAGCGCAATGGCCTCATCGCCTCGGCTCATATAGCGTTCGGCTTTGCGCAATTGCTCAGGCGATGGCGGCTTGGGCGGCGCGGCAACCTTTGCTCTTGGTCGCGGTGTTGACGGTGCGGCCTGATCGGGCGCTTGCGGGCCGGCCTCTCCCGGCTGCGCAGGCGAGGGCGCTGCAACCGGCGGCCGGCGTGCCGGTGTCAATGCAGCCACCTGACCCGGTATGGCAGGTGCCGGCGGCGGCGCTGCCGGCGCTTGGTTCGGCGCCTGCGTGACTTGGCGCCTTGGCGCACGGGCTGGCGTATCGCGCGTGATGGGTTCAGGTGCGCCCTGACCTGGCGGGGCAGCAGCCTGCGCGTTGGCCTGAACGGCTGGATCAGATCCAACAGCGCCGGTCGGCAAGCCATCGCTGCCAGGCGCTGGCGCAGCATTGGCGACCGCTCCAGGCGTCCGATCGGTGCCGCCAACCGCACGGCGGTTTGCAACGAGGCCGGCGTTGACGGGAAACAGCATCGTCGCAGCGCGCGCGACAACGGTCCCTTCCGGAGTGAGCACTTCGAGCTGTGCCTCAAGCGGCTGAGCAAAGCCACGCGGGACAAGCAGTGTCAGTTCCTCAAGCCCATCATAGGGCACCGCCCAGCTATTGGGCGATACACGGAACCCATTTGACAAGCTTGCGCCGTTTGGCAGGCCCTTCACGTACACAAAACTTCCATTCTGCACGCCACTTGGGTTCACAATCCGGATCTGGATTGGGGCCGGCGCTGCCGGGATCACGGAAAGCTCTGACGGCACGAGAAGCTCCACCGCCGAGGCTTGCGCGCGTGTTTGCGCCATGGCGACGGACGCCGACCCAGCGAGGACAGCCGTCAGGACCAGCGCCTTCACACCAACCAGCACCGCCCAGCCGGCCCCCCAGTAAGCCCGGACAGCCCGGCCGGTCTGGTGCCGTTTTACGTCGGTTTGTGGCGTTGTGGGCCACTTGCTCATGTTATCACCCCACCACTGCGCCATGGCACGCCTCATCCCGCGCTCAGTTGGCTGCGCCATCGGCATTGCGCCGGCGCATCCATTCCATGAACTCGCGGAAGAGCCGTTCCTGCATCTCCGGATCACCAGGGGCGGCAGCTTGGGCCTGCCGTCGCGCCAGACGTTCATCGATCGTCGGCAGCCTGGCGTTATTTGCGGACGCGGTGCCAACCGGGGCGGGCTTCGGCGCGTTTTTGTCGATCCAGTCCTGAGCCGGCTTAAAGCGCTTCCAGCCCTTAAGCTGCGCTGCCAGGTTCAAGGATTTCCATTTTTCACTGCGTGGCGGCTGTTTCAGTTTGTCGAAATTGTCGAAGAACGCTTCGACGAACCGCGCCACGCGGGCATAGCGCGTGTCGCCCGACGACCAGTTGAACGTGGCAAGGACGGTGGACACGCCAATCGTTTCAACGGTCTCGCCCTCATCAATCAGGCCCGGATAGCTCTCATGCGACAGCGAGACTGGGATGTAGTCGGTCTCAAGCGGTTCACTGTAGGGAACAGGGATCAGCTTGAGGCCCACGTCTTTTGTGATGCCTTTCAGGCTGCGCAACGGGCTCCCGCACACGCAGATCGTGGCATCGAGTTCACCACGCTTGATCTGCTCGATGGCGTCGCCTTGGCCCATGTTTTTGGTGTCGACTTTCATATCGAGCGCTTCAAACACCAGCCGCATGGTCAATTCAGTGCCACTGCCGCTGTTTGAGACATTCACGCGCTTGCCGGCCAGGTCAGCAAACGTATCAATACCGCTGTCGCGCCGAACGATGATGTGCATCTCATCGACAAACAGGCGTGTGATATAAACAATCCGATTGCGGATGTTTGTGCCAAGCTCGCCCGTCTTGGCATAATAGGTCAGCGTATTGGCCTGCGTGATCCCCATATCGATCCCGCGCAGGTACAGAATATCGCGCACGTTATGTGCCCCGCCCCGTCCAACGACCGGCAAAATTCGCATGTCGTCGCCGCGGTTGATCGCCGCTGCAAGATCATAGGCATAGAAGAGAAAGCTGCCGTTCGGGTTGCCCGATATGATCGTCACGACATTCTCATTCACGCGCTGACGGAACTGGTCGAATGTCGGACGGCGCGACGGCCTGCGCTGTGTCTGCGGTGATGTTGCGTCTTGGGCGGACGCCTGCGGCATTTGGATCGCCGTCAGGCCGGTCGCAGCGATCAGGGCAAGTCCGACCGGCTGACCAAGGCCGCTGGCCATGAAAAGCATTGCCGCAGTCAGCACGGCACGGAATTGAATAATCACGCATCCCCCCTTACGTCATTTATCAGCGCACATGCATCATCAATGGCCGTGCAAGCGCGCGCCATGCGGACCATCGGCTAAGCCGCTGACATGGCGAAAAGGCCTCAAAGCGTCGTGCCGCCGCATCGTCCATGCCAAGGAAATCCAACGGGATTCACATGGCCAAGACCCGGCACCAGTCCGATGGTACGGACCAGCGCCGCTTTCACAATGGCGGGATTGTCACAAAAATAGGGCGTGCGGCATGTTCGCTGCGCCATGAGCGCGACAAACCACCGTCCAACGGCCCCAGCGCAACTGCCGCATGCGTAACAAAACCGTGTGACGCCAGCGCCGCAATTGGCTATGCCATGCCGCCGCGTCACAAGGCCGGCCGCCCGCTATGCAGCGAGCCCCGTAGTGCCGCTGCGGGCGCGAGCTGACCCGCAAACCTTCTTACCTGCAGTGTAGGCAGTGAGTGAGAGATAGGACCCATGGCAAAGTTAACCCTGACGTTTCCCGACGGTGCACAGCGCGCATACGCGCCTGGCCTCACCGGACGCGACCTCGCGCTCAGTATTTCAAAATCGCTCGCCAAGAAGGCGGTCGCCATCAAGATCGATGGCGAGTTGGCCGATCTATCGGATGCGATTGAGCACGATGCCCACGTCGAGATCGTCACGCGCAACGATGACGCCGCGCTGGAATTGATCCGGCACGACTGCGCCCACGTGCTTGCCGAAGCAGTTCAGGAGTTGTTTCCCGGCACGCAGGTCACGATCGGGCCGGTGATCGAAAACGGGTTCTTCTATGACTTTGCCCGCGATGAACCCTTCCACCTCGACGATCTGCCCAAGATCGAAGAGAAGATGCGCGAAATCATCAAGCGCGATGCGCCGTTCACCAAAGAAGTCTGGGACCGCCAGCGCGCGAAGGCGCATTTCCGCGAGCAGGGCGAGCACTATAAGGTCGAGCTCGTCGATGCGATCCCCGAAGGCGAAGATGTCAAGATCTATCGCCAAGGCGATTGGCTTGACCTGTGCCGCGGCCCGCATATGGCCTCTACCGGCCAGGTTGGCGATGCGTTCAAGCTCATGAAACTTGCCGGCGCCTATTGGCGCGGCGATAGCAACAATCCCATGCTTCAGCGCATTTATGGAACCGCCTGGGCCGACAAAAAGCAGCTTGCGGCCCATCTCCATCAAATCGAAGAAGCAGAAAAGCGCGACCACCGTAAACTGGGCCGCGAGATGGACCTATTCCATTTCCAGGAGGAAGGTCCAGGAACGGTCTTCTGGCATCCAAAAGGCTGGGAACTGTTTCAGCGCTTAACCCAGTACATGCGCCGCCGCCAGAACGCGGCCGGCTATCGCGAGGTGAACGCGCCGCAGATCCTCGATAAATCGCTGTGGGAGACCTCGGGCCACTGGGAGTGGTACCGCGAAAACATGTTCACGACCGTGACTGAGGACGACCGGCAGTTTGCAATCAAGCCGATGAACTGTCCGGGCCACGTCCAAATCTTTAAGCACGGTCTGCGGTCCTATCGTGAGTTACCCTACCGCATTTCCGAATTTGGCTGTGTCCACCGCTACGAACCGTCAGGCGCGCTGCACGGTCTGATGCGTGTGCGCGGCTTCACGCAGGACGATGCGCACGTGTTTTGTACGCAAGACCAGTTGGCCGATGAATGCATCGCGATCAACGATCTGATCCTGTCGGTTTATCGCGACTTCGGGTTTGAGGAGATCGTCGTCAAGCTGTCAACGCGGCCCGAAAAGCGCGTGGGCTCGGACGCGCAGTGGGACCGCGCCGAAGACATTATGCAGGATGTTCTGGAGCGGATCGCGGCGGAAAGTGGCGGGACGATCAAGACCTCTGTCAATCCCGGCGAGGGCGCGTTTTACGGGCCGAAGTTCGAATACGTTTTGCGTGATGCCATCGGCCGCGACTGGCAGTGCGGAACGACCCAGGTCGATTTCAATTTGCCCGAGCGTTTTGGCGCGTTCTATATCGATACCGATGGCGAAAAACGTCAGCCGGTGATGCTGCACCGCGCGATCCTTGGGTCCCTGGAGCGCTTTCTGGGCATCCTGATTGAAAGTTACGCCGGACACTTTCCGCTTTGGCTTGCGCCAACCCAGGTGATGGTGTGCACCATTATTTCAGAAGCCGACGGTTATGCAGAGGAACTGCGATCCCGGTTGATGGATGCTGGCCTGACGGCGGAACTCGACCTGCGCAATGAAAAGATCAACTACAAGGTCCGCGAGCATTCGCTTTCAAAAATCCCGGTGATCCTGGTGGTGGGCAAGCGCGAGTTTGAAGAACGCACGGTTTCGATCCGGCGGCTGGGCAGCCAGGCGCAAACGATCATGGCCGCAAGCGATGCTATTGCCGCGCTGCGCGATGAAGCGCTTGCGCCGGACCTGAAGCGGCATGCGCTTGCGCACCAAACCGACGGGGCGATGGCATGAGCATGCGCCGCGCTGACAGCCGCGGCGGCGGCGAACGATTTGGCGGCGTGCGCCGTCGGGGTGTCGCGCGGATTGCACGGGCGCGCGCGAGATTTGGCCGGCTGCGGCGGCTTCGGATTGGTGCCCGTCTGGCGGCGCAGGTTTCGCATTTGCGTCGGCGCCGCACGGCGTATGCCGGCCTTCCAGCGCGGTTGCGCCGGCTGGCACCGGTCGTGCGTTCGCGGCGCATGCGGTTCCCGGAACTGACCTACGCGACGCCTGGCGATCCGTTGTGGCGCCGACTTGCGATCCGCGCACTTGAGCATATTTCAGGACGCGGATATTTCGAGCCGCTTTACGAGCGCTGGCAGGCCGAGCACGTCGGCACCGGCGGCCCGCTGATCGCGCCAATGCTGGATCTCTGCGGCATCCCGCTTGAGATCCGCGCGGGGCAATGGCCGCCCAAAGGGCTGCGTCGTGGACCGCTCGTGATTGTCGCAAATCACCCCTACGGCATCCTGGATGGCATCGGCGCTTTGACACTGGCCGAGCAGTTGGGCGGCCCGTTCAAAATTCTGATCCACAAAGACCTCATGAAGGTGAAAGAGGTCGCGCACCACTGCCTGCCGATCGACTTTGCCGAAACGCGCGCCGCCCAGGCCGCCAATATCCGCACCCGGAACGAAGCGCTGCAGCTCTTGCGTGAGGGCACGACGATCGTCGTGTTTCCCGCAGGCGGCGTTGCAACCGCGCCTGACGTGTTCGGTGAGGCGGTCGACCTGCCGTGGAAGACGTTCACCGCCCGCATGATCATGTCGGCCAAAGCTCAGGTCGTGCCAATCTATTTCGAGGGCCAGTGTAGTCCTTTGTTCCACGCGGTCTCGAAATTCAGCCAACTTGGCCGCCTCGCGATGATCATCAGGGAACTGCGCCGGCGGGTTCAAAAACCGCTGCGCGTCCGCATTGGCCAAGTGATGCAGCACGAGGAGCTTGCAGCGTATGCGGGTTCAGACCGCAAGGCTCTGACAAACCTACTGTTTGAACGCGTCTATAGCCTTTCAGACCGGCGGCCGGGAGACGTCGCAGCAGATGTCAAACGCCTGCCTGCCTGGCTGCGGGGACTGCCGGGCGACCGCTAAACGCGCACCGGTCCAACGTCCGTCGACGTATTATTTTGACGAATGTTGAACAAAAGCTTTAGAGTTTTGTCACAAACGTTCCATGTTCGTTAGCGCATGACTTGGCTCGGGGTCACGCGCGGCGACTGGGCAGGGCTGGGAATGACGAAAAATCTGAGCCGGCGATCGGTCTTAAAATCGATCGCCGTTGGCACCGCTGGCATGGCACTGGCCGCGCCGGCCATCGGCCAGAAACGCTATCCGCATATTGTGATTATCGGCGGCGGGGTCGGCGGCGCAACGCTGGCCCGCCATATCGCGCTCACCGCACCTGGCGAACTTGCGATCACGCTTGTTGAGCCGAACCAGCGCTATCGCACCTGTTTCTTTTCGAACTTGATGATGGCGGGTTTGCACGGCGGTCTCACGCTCGATCACGACTACACCGCGCTGCAAAAGGAAATCGGTATTTTCGTGCGCCACGACGTGGCCGTACAGATTGAGCCAGCCAAACGCCTCGTCACGTTGGCATCCGGCACCCTGCTGCAATACGACCGCCTCGTTCTTTCACCAGGGATCGATTTCAAAACCGATGCGATTGAGGGATATGACGCGGAAACCGCGCTTGCGATGCCGCACGCCTGGCGCGCCGATCAAAAAATCGAGTTGCTCGCCGCGCGGATCAAGGCGATGCCGGCCGGCGGGACTTTCGCAATGGTTGCCCCGCCCAATCCGTACCGATGCCCGCCGGGACCTTACGAACGCGTTTCCATGATCGCGCACGTGCTTAAACAGACGAACCCGACAGCCAAAATCCTCTTGATCGACAACAAGGACGCTTTCGCCAAGCAAGCCCTGTTTCAGGACGGATGGAAGCGATACTACGGCGACATGATTGAATGGCTGCCGCAAAAGGCCCACGGCGGCGTCAAAGCGGTCTCGGCCAAGACGGGCAAGATCATCTGCGAGTTCGCGCAATATAAAGTCGATGCGGCCTGCCTCGTCCCGCCGCAGCAGGCCGGCGCGATTGCCCGTAATCATGGCCTCACCGACGCGAATGGCTGGTGCCCGATTGTTGCCGAGACCATGCAATCAGCCAGCGACCCGAACATCCATATCATCGGCGATGCAACCCGCGCCGCTGCGATGCCGAAGTCAGCCGAATCGGCTGCCAACCAAGCGCGCCTGGCCGGCAACGCCATCTGCCGTGCCCTCACCCCAAGCCAGCCCTATGAGGGCCGCATCGCCAACACCTGCTGGAGCTTGGTGGCCGAGGGCGACGGCGTGAAGGTCGGCGCCACCTACGCGGCTGCCGGAGATAAGTTCATCAAAACAAGCGAATATATCTCAACCTTGAAGGAGCACCCGACCATGCGGGTTGCGACCTACAAGGAGTCGCTTGGCTGGTATCAGCATGTCGTGGGCAACATGTTCGGCGGCTATCAGGGCTGATCGCGCCCACCCACAGCCTCAACAGTCCCGGCCAAACGCCAACGCGCTCAGCCGGGCCCATCACCGCCGCCGCGAAACCTCAAGCGTCTTTGAGGACGTGGATCACGCGGCTTTCCAGCATGTCTTTGACCTTGCCGGCATATTCGGCCATGTGCGGGGCTTTGATGTGCGCATCAAGGTGCGCAACCGTCTCCCATTGCTCCACAACAACGAACGTGTCGGGGCCAAGCGTGGTCTGGAACGGGCCAGCATCCTCGACGTCGATCGTTGGGTGGTACATCTGGCAGCCCTCTTCGGCGAGGACGTTGGGGACGTTGGCGTGGAATTCTTTCAAAACCGCATCGCGCATGCCGGGCTTGGTCGTGATGATCGCGATCACATGAATATGGGCCATGGTTTCCTCCGCTTAAGTTGTCAGCCATCGCCGCCGACTGTGACGCCTGACCTGGAAGGTGTCGAGCGGTGATCAGCCCCGGCCGCGGTAGGGCGCGACCCCTGTGTCGGGCAGCCAGACGTTGGCTGGCAGGTCGCCGTGCTGCCAGAACACATCGATCGGGATGCCCCCGCGCGGATACCAATATCCCCCGATCCGGAAGAAGCGCGGGCTGAGCAGATCGACCAGCCGCTTGCCGATCGCGACCGTGCAGTCTTCGTGGAACGCCCCGTGATTTCGGAAGCTGCCCAAATACAACTTGAGCGACTTGGACTCCACGAGCCACTGGTCCGGCACGTAGTCGATCACAAGATGCGCGAAATCGGGCTGGCTCGTCACAGGGCAGATCGAGGTGAATTCGGGCACAGTGAACCGCGCGACATAATTGGTATCGGGGTGCGGGTTCGGCACCCTGTCGAGCGCGGCGGTTGCCGGATCGTCCGGCAACGCCACCTCCTGCCCGAGATGGGTCGTCGTGGGACGGTCACTCATGCTGGTTGCATCCCGATCCGCTCATCGCGCGCGCGCAGCAACGCGATCAATGGCAACGCCAAAACGACCATCCACGCCTTGCCGACAACCTGACCCCAAAGAAAATCAAGGCTGCCGAACGCAAGCTGCAAAAACAAAACGCTATCGACCACCAGCCCGACAATCGACGAGGCGAACACAGCCAGGACAAGCCCGCGCTTTTGCAGCGGCGTATAAACCGCAAGGTCCGCCATCTCAGCGACCAAAAACGCAACGCCCGATGCGATCACCAACTGCGGCGGCGCCAGCAACGCGGACAACGCCGCACCGGCGATCACAGCGCCCGCCGCCCACCAAACGCCAAGCCGGCGCTGGACCAGATCGCGAAACACAAACGCAAGCCCGACAACGAGCACCGCGCTCGGCGCCATCAGATAACTGCCATCCCCGTTCGGCAAAACCGGGATCAGGCACGGCGCGTTCGGCGGGCAAACGGTTCCCACATGTTGGATGATCCAGTTCGCGGCGGGAATGCAGGCGGCGAACAGGGCGAGGAACACCAACCCCTCTATGGTGCGGCGGTTCAGCATTTAATCTCCGATTTCTATAGCGCAACGAGATGGCGCGCTGGTGCTGAAGCTTGATTTGGTTCAACGGCGGAACACCGCCGTTGAGATTGTATTGAATGTTCAACGGCGGAACACCGCCGTTGAAACGGGAGTCTTTGTTTGTTCAACCGCGCAACAGCGCGGTTGAGACGCGCCCGAAGCGGCGGTGCCGGTGTGGCGATGCCGGCGCCCATGGGCAAGCGCAATCGTCTAGCGCAGGCGCGGGCACAGCGCAAAGCGGCGCGAGCCAAAACGCCCTAGCGCAGACGCAGCATATTGCGCACGGCAAGGCCTGGAATGGGCAAGCCGCTGGCCTGAAGCCAGAGCGGAGCCGGCCTCAGCTCAAGCTGTCGCCGATGGCGGCAAGTTCATCGGCAGGCTCGGAGAACGCCGTCGGCGATTTGCCGGCGCGCGTGTACCAGTAGGCCGCGTTCGACAGATCGCCCTCGATTTTGTGCAGAACCGCGTGCAGCCAGTCGGCGGCCGCGTCGCCTTCGTGCGTTTGCGCGATGGTGTGCGCCGCCTCCCATGCGCCGGCCTGTGCGTGCGCAATCGCGGTCTTGATGTCGGCTGCGATGTCGCTGCTGGTCAACGTGCAACTCCCTTGCGGTGTCTTGC
>CAZOGY010000098.1:5044-13153 GCA_964579305.1 uncultured Hyphomicrobiaceae bacterium | reverse complement strand
TATGGCGTGTCGCATGAAATGCGCCTCGCTATAGGCAGTTGCGCTCACGTCGCTACTCCTCCCTGCGGTCGGGCGCCTCCGCGGGGGCGGCGCTTGCGCCGGATCGCGTTGCTCCCAAACATTTGAATCCGATTAAGGGCGCCATGTTTTGATGGACCGCAGCTGCGTTCAGGTGCGGCCGGGTGATGCTCCAGTGGTGTCTTCTTAAGATTAGGTCTCAAGCAGTCCTGCCGGCGAAAAATGATGGTCGATTGGTTATAGCTCCCCGTTGGCAATACGGATGAGGTATTGGCCGTAGGGTGATTTTGCGAGAGCCTCGCCAAGTGAACGCAGCGCGTCAGCTGTAATCCACTTATTGCGAAAAGCAATTTCTTCGGGACAGGATATGCGTAACCCCTGACGCGCTTCGATCGCCTGTACGAACTGGCCGGCGTCCAGAAGGCTTGCCGGCGTGCCGGTATCTAGCCAGGCAAAGCCGCGACCCATGGTCTTGACCGATAGCTGGCCTCGCTCCAGATAGGCGTTGTTGACGTCGGTGATCTCCAATTCGCCACGCGCAGACGGCTTCAGCGCGGCAGCGATTTCAACAACTTGGTTGTCGTAGAAGTAAAGCCCCGTGACGGCCCAATTCGATTTCGGGGACTTCGGTTTTTCCTCGATATCAATGGCGTTGCCGTCATTGCTGAATGTCACGACGCCATATCGCTCAGGGTCGCTGACGTGATAGGCAAACACCGTCGCGCCGTTTTCTTGCAACGCGGCCGTCAGTAAAAGGCGCTGCAAGTCGTGCCCATAAAAGAGATTGTCACCGAGAATGAGCGCGGAATTCTGTCCCGCAACAAAGTCGGCGCCAATATGGTAGGCTTGCGCCAGGCCGCCTGGATGCGGTTGTTCGGCATAGCTCAATTGCAGCCCGATCTGTTCGCCAGTGCCAAGAAGCCGTTGGAAATGCGGCAGGTCGGCCGGTGTTGAAATTATCAGTATTTCCTGGATGCCAGCCAGCATGAGTGTGCTTAGCGGATAGTAGATCATCGGCTTGTCGTAGATCGGCATGAGCTGTTTGGACAGCGCAAGGGTCATGGGGTGCAGTCGCGTACCGGAACCTCCGGCAAGAATGATCCCTTTCATCGTCAACACCCCCATTTTTTGAATTGCGGTCGCGGGCTGGCTAACCGGAGTGGCGATGCCGCGCAACCGTCTGTCGGCGTTGATGTAACCAGCCAAAGCTCAGGGTGCGACACATTTAATGTAAAGCCGTATCAATTTCCTACGGAATTGGCCGCGTCAAAGCCAACGTTTCAGGCAGTTTTGCGGGACGATCGGCTTTGGCTTAGACGAAGTTTTAAGGGTGCGGCGGCCAGAGTGCGGCGGTCTGATGAGGGGGCGCGCATGGGGCTCTGGCGCCAAAACGGATCAGCGCGCTGGTGCGTCGCCTCGTCAATGTGTTGGGCCGAGATAGGCGTGCTTTCGGCGGCGTCCGGTAGGTGCAGAGAAAGCGGTATTGCGGTAAGACGCGTGTCGGGCGGAGCCGCCCGCAACCGCCCGCAACGGAGGGACAGACGCGCGATGACATCGCGACATCTCAAAGATCTTGAAGCGGAAAGCATCTACATTTTCCGCGAAGTTGCCGCAGAATTCGAGCGCCCGGTGCTGATGTACTCCATCGGCAAGGATTCGTCAGTTCTTTTGCACCTTGCGCTGAAGGCCTTCTATCCAGCCAAACCGCCATTCCCGCTCTTGCATATCGATACGCGCTGGAAATTCCGCGAAATGATCAAATTTCGTGACGAGACAGCGCGGCGGTTGGGGCTGGACCTCTTGGTCCACACGAATCCAGAGGGCCTCGCAGAGGGTGTCTCGCCAATCACCCATGGCAGCAAGTTGCATACCGACGTTATGAAAACGCAGGCGCTACGCCAGGCGCTTGATCATCACAAGTTCGATGCTGCAATTGGCGGGGCGCGTCGCGACGAAGAAAAATCACGCGCCAAAGAGCGTGTTTTTTCGCATCGGACGTCTGATCACCGGTGGGATCCACGCAACCAGCGACCGGAATTGTGGGACGTTTTTAATTGCCGCTTGGCGCAGGGCGAAAGCATGCGCGTGTTTCCGTTGTCGAATTGGACGGAACTCGATATCTGGGAATATATCCGCGACGAAAAAATTCCTGTTGTGCCGCTCTATTTTGCAGCCGAACGGCCTGTCGTGGAGCGTGATGGCATGCTTGTGATGTTGGATGATGATCGGTTTCCGTTGCATCCAAACGAACAGCCGGCAATGCGCCGTGTCCGCTTTCGCACGCTCGGCTGTTATCCGCTCACCGGGGCCGTTGAATCGGCGGCAGCCGACGTCGATGAGATCATCGAAGAATTACAAAACTCCCGTTTTTCCGAGCGCCAGGGCCGGCTGATTGACAAAGACCAGATTGGCTCAATGGAAAAGAAAAAGGAAGAAGGGTACTTCTGATGGATACTGTTGAGCCTTTCGCCTTGTCTGCCAGTGAGGCCGATTCTGCGTCGCATGTGATGGGTGGCCGTGCAGAAAAGCCAATTTTGCGATTTTTGACGTGCGGAAGCGTCGATGACGGCAAAAGCACGCTCATTGGCCGTCTTTTGTATGATACGCAGCTTGTGCAGGACGATACGCTCGACGCGCTTGAGCGAGAAAGCAAGGCGTTTGGAACAACCGGCGGGAATCTCGATTTCGCGCTTCTGGTCGATGGGCTTCAAGCGGAACGCCAGCAGGGTATCACAATCGACGTTGCCTACCGCTATTTCGCGACGGCAAAGCGCAAATTCATTGTCGCCGATACGCCTGGCCACGAGCAATATACCCGCAATATGGTGACAGGCGCATCGCGCTGCGAGTTGGCGATTATTCTCATCGATGCCAGAAAAGGCGTTCTCAAACAGACACGCCGCCATACGTTTATCGCACACCTGCTGGGTATTCGTCACGTCGTGCTTGCGGTCAACAAAATGGATCTGGTTGATTTCGCGCAGCAGCGCTTTGATGAGATTGTAAGTGATTACAATGCGTTCGCTTCGTCTCTTGATTTCGAGACGGTGACCCCGATCCCCGTATCGGCGCTGAATGGTGATAACCTGACGCGCCCTAGTGCGGCGATGCAATGGTATCAAGGCCCGTCATTGCTGGGCTGTTTGGAAGATATCGACGTTTCTGCCGGCGACGGGGAGGATCCTGCGCGGTTTCAAGTGCAGTGGGTTTGCCGCCCGGACCGGGATTTCCGCGGCTATGCTGGGACCGTGCAATCCGGCACGCTAACGGTTGGTCAGCCTATCAAAATTCTGCCGTCCGGGCACGATGCGATTGTCAGGCAAATCACCACCTACGACGGTCCGATTGATACCGCGCAACAGGGTGATGCGGTTGTTGTAAGCCTCGACCGAGACATCGATATTGTTCGCGGCGACGTTATGGTGTCGGCGCGCCAACAGCCGGAGACGGCTGATCAATTTCGAGCAAATGTTGTTTGGATGGGTACAAAACCGCTTCTGCGGGGCAGACCCTACATCCTGAAACTTGGAACACAAACGGCGATTGCTCAAGTCACCGAGATCAAGCACGCGATCAGCGTTGAAACGCTGGAGCCGTTGGCAAGCCGCAAGTTGGAATTGAATGACGTTGCGGTCTGCGGCTTGACCACCAATAAGAAATTGGTGCTCGAGCCCTACCGGAAGAACCGCGCGCTTGGCAGTTTCATTCTGATAGATCGTGCAACTAACGAGACCGTTTGCGCCGGCATGGTCGATTACGCGTTACGGCGCTCCGCGAACGTCGTGTGGCAACCGCTTTCCGTCTCCAAGGCAGAGCGCGCGGAGATTAAAGGCCATCGGGGCTGTTGCATCTGGTTTACTGGGTTGTCGGGCTCGGGCAAGTCAACCGTTGCAAACCAACTGGAAAAGGCCCTGTTTGCGCAAGGCGTGCATACCTACATTCTCGATGGCGACAATGTGCGGCATGGTTTGAACCGCGATTTGGGTTTTACCGATGAGGCACGCGTAGAAAACATCCGCCGGGTGGCCGAAGTCGCCAAGCTTATGGTCGATGCGGGTTTGGTCACGATCGTTTCGTTCATCTCGCCATTTCGGGCGGAACGTCAGTTTGCTCGCGAATTATTTGCCGACGGTGAGTTTGTCGAGGTGTTTGTCGACACGCCCCTGGAGGTTTGCGAGACCCGCGATCCGAAAGGGCTTTACCGCAAGGCCCGCGCAGGCGAGATCCAGAATTTTACCGGAATCTCCTCTGCATACGAGCCCCCGATGGAGCCTGATTGCCATCTCCAGGGCGGTGAGGCCGCGCCGGAGACGATGGCGCAGGACGTCTACGACCTGTTGGCGGCGCGCGGGATCGTTGGTGCCTAGCGGCTGCGTGGCGGGGCGGGGCTTGTCGGGGCGAGGCAGGGCCGGGCTTGGGTGGGCGCTGGCCATACCGCGGCTGGGAGCGGCCCGGCAGCGTCTCATTGTGTTTGGAGCACCAAAGCGTGTCGCATGAAATGCGCCTCGCTTCAGCTCTGTTGCGCTCACGGGCCGTTGGCCCTCCGCGGGGGCGGGCCGCTTTGCGGCTTTGGCGCGTGAATCCGATTGGATGCGACATGCGTTAAAAAATTGCGTCTCTGCACCCGTTTGAATGGGTGCATTGCCACCATTGTCATCAACCCGACATCGAACGGTTGCGTGTTCGTCATGCAGCTTCCCTAACAGCGCGCCGTAAGCTCCCAACCGCATAGGAGATGCGCGTGTTCAAGAAACTCATGATGGCGGCGGCGGTCTATGCTGCCAGCGCTACGGTTGCCTTTGCTGCAACCGAGATTAGCTGGTGGCATGCCATGGGCGGCCGCCTTGGCGAGGTCGTCAACGAAATCTCCAAGAAGTTCAACGCTTCGCAAAGCGACGTGAAGCTGACGCCTGTCTTCAAGGGCACCTACGAAGAGACCCTTACGGCGGGCATCGCGGCGTTCCGCGCCGGTGAGCAGCCAAACATCCTGCAAGTGTTCGACGCCGGTGCGGCGACCATCATCGGTGCCAAAGGTGCCGTTGTGCCGATCGAAGATCTGCTGAAAGACAGCGGCGTCAAGTTCGACATCAACGACTACATTGCCGGCGTTCGCTATTTCTACGCCGATCCAGCCGGCAAGATGATTGGCATGCCGTTCAACTCGTCGGCGCCGATCATGTACTTCAACGTCGAGGCCCTCAAGAAGGCCGGTGTTGAAGCGCCAAAAACCTGGGAAGAGTTTGAGGAGATCGCTCCAAAACTCAAGGCCGCTGGCTACATTCCGATGGCCCAGTCGCATCTTCCATGGATCTTCACGGAGAACTTCCACTCGCGCAACAACGTGCAGTTTGCCACGAATGCAAACGGCTACGAGGGCGCGCAAGGCACCCAGATCCTGGTCAACAACCCGCAGACGCGGATGATGTTTGCCAAGCTGAAAGAGTGGAAAGACAAAGGCCTGTTTGAGTACTTCGGTGCTGGCTGGGGCGACAACCAGAAGCCGTTCATGGATGGCCGCGTGGCGATCTGGTTTGGTTCGTCAGGTTCGTTTGGTGGCCTTTCGAAATCCATGAAACTGCCATTTGGCGCCGCGCCGCTGCCGTACTGGGCGTCGCTGGCCGGTGACAAAGCTGAAACGGGTCGTCAGTCGTTCATCGGTGGCGCGGCTTTGTTTGCCATGTCGGGCAAGCCTGAAGCGGAAAACAAGGCTGTTGCCAAGTTCTTCGAATTCCTGACATCGCCGGAAATCCAGTATTACTGGCACAAGGAAACGGGCTACGTGCCGATCACGAACGCAGCCTACGAACTTGCCAAGAAAGACGGCCACTACGACAAAATGCCAGCCGCCGAGGTTGGTATTCAGCAGCTGAACCTGCCGGCTGACGAGTGGACCAAAGGCTACCGGATGGGCTTTTACGTCCAGATCCGCGACGTCATGAACCGCGAGTACGGCCGCATTTTTGCTGGCGAAACGACGGTTGAAGAAGCCTTTGAGACAATCGAGAAAGAGGCTAACCAGCTTCTCACTCGTTTCTCGCGCACGCAAGGCTAACGCGGTTTCCGGCGCGCCGGCGGTGTCTTCATGGCGCGCTCATGGCTCCGCCGGGTGAGCTTGTGTGACGTCAGATCAAACGGGGAGGCGTCCTGTACGCCTCCTTTTGCATGGCGGGTCCGAGAGTTGGTGCCGCTTTCAGGTGCGGGCCCGCGCTCGACCGCAAGCGCAACACGATTGAAAACATCATGAAACGCGTTCAGTTTGGGCAATCATGGCTTCCGTATTTGTTCTTGCTGCCGCAGTTGTCGATCGTCTTGATCTTTTTTTACTGGCCAGCCGCGGAAGCGATCCGGTCTTCGTTCTATCTGGAAGACCCATTTGGCTTTGGCTCCACGTTCGTGGGTTTCGATAACTACACGGAAACGCTGGACCGGGCCGAATACCGCAGGGTTGCTGTATTCACGGCAGTCTTTACGGTCCTCGTTGCGCTTTTTTCCTTATCCATCGCATTATTGTTGGCCGTGAAAGCCGATGCGGTTATCCGCGGCGCACGCACCTACCGAACTTTGCTGATGTGGGTGTATGCGATCGCACCTCCTGTGGCCGGCATGCTTGGCGTCTTGCTGTTTGATCAACACGTCGGGCCGATTGCGGCGACGGCAGGGTTTCTCGGTTGGGACCTGCGGATTGGTGTCAACTACTATGATACGGCGATCGCGATGGCTGCGACGGCCATTTGGAACCAGATCCCGGTGAATTTCATATTCTTTCTGTCCGGATTGCAGAGCATTCCACGCGCGGTGCGCGAGGCGGCACAGATCGACTGCCGTTCTGCCTTCCGGCGATTTTGGTCAATCACCTTCCCTTTGCTCATGCCGACAGGGTTTTTCCTGTTGATTATCAACATCACATATGCGCTGTTCGATACGTTTGGCGTGATTGATGTGATTACGAAAAACGAGCCAGCCAACAACCCGGTGACGCTCGTGTATAAGGTCTACCTGGATGGGTTCCGTGGCAATGACCTCGGTGGATCGTCGGCCCAATCGGTGATCTTGATGGTGCTGGTGTTAGCGCTCACCATCTTCCAATTCCGCATGATTGAGCGGCGGGTCCACTACACGTAGCGCGAGGGTGCGGAAATGGCGGTCGACAGTTCGACATCAGATGGCGCGGAACGCAAGCGACCTGCAAACCAACGCCGATCTCGTTTGAATTGGGGCGCGATTGGTGATCATGCTATTTTGATCTTCGGCGCTTTGATCATGGTCGCTCCGGTTGTTTTGGCCTTCGTGACGTCGACACATGATCACGTTACCATCCACCGCGATGGCGTTCAATTCGTGCCCGGCGAACATTTTTTCGAAACTTACAGGCGTGTTTTGTTTGAAGGTGGCGGTTTCACCGGTGAGGTAACCGGACTTACCATGGCGATAAATTCGCTGATCTTAGGTCTTGGCTTTGCTGTTGGGAAAATCATCCTGTCAATGATGGCGGCGTACGCGATCGTCTATTTTCGCGTGCCGTTTGCTACGCTCGCGTTTTGGTTGATTTTTACAACACTCTTGCTTCCGTTAGAGGTGCGGATCCTGCCGTCTTACGAAATTGTACAATCTCTCGGTCTTGTGAATACATATACCGGACTGATTGTACCGTTGATTGCGTCGGCGACCGGCACATTCTTCTTCCGGCAATTCTTCAAGTCCGTGCCGGACGAATTGCTTGAAGCGGCGCGCATAGATGGTGCAGGGCCGTGGCGGTTCTTTATCGATATCCTGGTGCCAATGTCGAAAACGATGATCGCGGCGATTTTCATCATTATGTTCGTATATGGCTGGAACCAGTATTTGTGGCCAACGCTTATCACGACAGATGAGAGCTTGTTTACGCTTGTGCGCGGGATCAAGCAAATCCTTCAGGTTTGGGTTGGCGCACAAATCCCCCAATATAATGAGGCGATGGCGTTGGCCGTTCTGGCAATGCTGCCACCGGTCTTGATCGTGGTCATCTTCCAAAGCTGGTTTATCAAAGGGCTCACCGAGAGCGACAAGTGAGTAATGAGCAGACAGGCGCGTTGGCTATGACGCGGCGGTGTT
>CAZOGY010000098.1:0-4944 GCA_964579305.1 uncultured Hyphomicrobiaceae bacterium | reverse complement strand
GAAGCGGAGAAACTGAAATGGCCTCGATCGACATTGCGAACGTTTCGAAGACCTATGGCGGAGACGTGGCGGCCGTTCGGGGTGTCGACATCCAAATTGCTGACGGTGAATTCATTGTCTTGGTCGGGCCATCCGGTTGTGGGAAGTCAACGCTTTTGCGCATGATTGCGGGTCTGGAGCAGATTACGGATGGCACAATTTCCATTGGCGATCGCATCGTCAATGACGTCCAGCCGGCCGAGCGTGATATTGCAATGGTTTTTCAGAATTACGCGCTTTATCCGCACATGACGGTGCGGAACAATCTTGCCTATGGACTTAAAAACCGGCGCCTCGCAGCCAGCGAAATTAAACGGCGGGTTGAAGAGGCGGCCGGGATCCTTGAAATCAACGAGTACTTGGATCGCAAGCCGCGGCAATTGTCGGGAGGTCAACGTCAACGCGTTGCCATGGGCCGAGCGATTGTCCGTGAGCCCGCGGCATTTTTGTTTGATGAACCCCTGTCGAACCTGGATGCGAAACTACGTGTTCAAATGCGTGGTGAAATCAAGAAACTTCAAAAGCGGCTGGGAACAACATCGGTCTATGTGACGCATGACCAGCTTGAGGCGATGACGCTTGCGGACCGATTGGTTGTCTTGAACCGCGGTGAGATCGAGCAAATCGGCACGCCGCTTGAGGTTTATCGCAAGCCGGCTTCGACGTTTGTTGCTGGTTTTATTGGATCACCGCCGATGAACCTTATTGCAGCGCAGCGCGAGGGCCAATCGGTCCGGGTCGGGGAGCGGGTCATCCCGCTGAATGGAGCCGGAGAATGGGACGGAACACCAAACCATATTCTGCTTGGCGTGCGACCGGAAGATTTGCGGCCGGTCGCCGACGCTGCGGACGCAGTGCTTGAAATGGCGGTTGATTTTGTCGAGGAATTGGGAGCGGAGCGTTTGGTGCATGGCACGAATGCCGGTCAGCCGGTCGTGGTTGCACTGCCGAGCGGAGATTCAAACGTTCCGGACCGGCTGGCGCTGACGGCCGATGTTGCATCGCTTCATATGTTCCATGCTGAAACGGGACGTCGGATTCATTGATGTCTGCCGATCACGACGCTGGGCTCGCATCGTTCGATGCGCTGACGCGGTCCATGGCCCCTGAACTCGCTGTCGACGTGCTGCCGGCCAGACCGGTCGTTTTGGCGGCGCCTGCGCCGGCATTTCGCGAGGCTGTTTTTGATATTCCACGCACGCCGGTTGATCACGCGCAGGCGATGCGTTCGTTGGCATGTTTGACGACGCTTGAGGCCTTGCCGTTTGCTCCAGCGCGCAACAGTTTGGCGTTCCCGTTGACGTGCGTTGCCTGGAATCTGGAGCGCTGTCTATTTCCGCATGAAAGCGCCAGCCTGATCCGTGCAACCGGTGCAGATGTCGTTTTGCTATCGGAAATGGATAATGGAATGGCACGCACGAAGCAGGTGCATACGGCAAAAGTTATTGCGGACGCATTGGGTATGGGCTGCGTTTACGGCGTGGAATTCTTCGAATTGGGATTGGGCGGGCAAAATGAACGGCAGTTCTGCGCTGATGACTTCAATGAAAAAGGCTTTCACGGGAATGCATTGCTGACGCCGACCTTGATTCAAGATGCGGTGATGCTGCGGCTTGACGATTCTGGGTTGTGGTTTTGCAAAGCCGGCGACCAGCCGCGCATTGGCGGGCGGTGTGCGATTATCGCGCGTTTGCCAACGACAGCCGGGCCAATGATGACCGTGTCGGTCCATCTGGAAAGCGATGCAGACGGCGCCTATCGCCACAAACAATCGGTCAAACTTTTTGACGCCATTGATGCGCTTGGAGGCTCGCTACCGGTTTTGATTGGTGGCGATTTGAATACTGGTAACCGCAGTGGCGGTGACTTGTCGGCGGAAGGTCTTTTTGAGGAAGCACGCGTGCGGGGTTATCAAGCGCATGGCGGCGCGGCCGACGCGATGACACTGCGGCGGAGTTTGATATCAAATGTCGAGCCCCCGCCATTGAAGCTCGACTGGTTTTTGTCGCGCGGTCTTATCATCGGCGAAAGCGTGGTCGTGCCCGCCTTGAGTCAGGCAGGCACACCACTGTCCGACCACGAATTGATTTGGTGTCGCGTCGACGGGTTTGTCTGAGCGATCGATCCTCAGGATTGGTATGCCGGGATGTCAATCATGCGTCCGGCTTCCTTCGGTGCCAAACGGAAGTCGATGACGCGCTTCCGCTGGAAGGGCTTGTGCAACTTCAGTGATTTCCAGGCGACGGCTAAAGCGGCCTTGGCCCAAAAGCCGACGCCTCGCGTCTCCCTGCTTTTCGGCGTCAGGCCGAACCTCTGCCGTAAAACGCCATTAGCAAAATTGACTGCGTAAACGCGCCGGATCTCGTCGGTGAAATGCTCCGTCGTCATGGAGACATTCAGGCAGTCGTGGTTTTCGACGCGGTGTGGTCCGTTTAATGGCCAATGCAACATCTCACCGGGAGCCAGATCGATGACTTGAGCGTAGTTGTCATACCAAGTGTGGTATTCGACTTCTTCTTCCGTTTCGCCAAGGACGACCCGTTCCATTTGCGCAGGCTTCAGAAACGGCTCCGAATTCGGCCAGATATAGACGCGCTTGGTGCCACGCATTTGCCATAGCGATTGTCCTGGGATGTCGCAGTGGTAATAGACCTGTGCTTTTGGACTTGAAATCAGGATGCCGGCTTTTGTATTGAACGGCTTGAAGCCGGGGATGTGGCGCTCCTGCTCTGCAAAGATCTGTTCGACAAGCTCTTGGTATGGCTCTGCATATGCGCCAACGTTCCCAAGGTTAATCCACATGCGTCCGTCTCGGATGGCGGCAATGGCATCCATACCCGACGTATTGCCAAGCTCGCCCTTGCGCCAGAAACGCTTTTGCGCACCCTGCGCGCCCATTGAAATGATGTCATAGGAACTGGCGGGGGCGCGTTCGATCAAGGCCGCAAGCGCTTCGTCGCCAAACAGCTTGGAGCGATGGAGGTTGTGGTTGACGTGGCAGATTTGCCGGCCCCAAAGCTGTGCATGCTCTGGCTTAAACCCGGTCAAAATATCAGCTGTTTGTTGCATGGCGCCTCACTTCCTGGGGATTTGTCCTGATATGGCATTGCAGGTTTCGGCCCAATCCATAGGGCGGGGCTGGCGCGTTTTCACGCGGCTGTGATTACGGTTTCCAATTCATTAAATTATTTCGGACGGCAGAAGGCTCACCGGGGATGGGGAGATGCAGGATTGCTCAAAAATCATGCGGAGCGACGCGGCATGGCGCAATAATTGCTGAGCCGCGGTGGGCCCGATGCCCTATCACCTGCCGGGTTTTCGCCCGGCACCCTAGATGTCATGCATGATCAAGTGAGCGCGCAACCATGGGCAGCACAGTCCCGACCAAATCGACAAAGGCTCTGCGGCGACACCACAGCGTCACGGCTCCATCGGGCGCTCGCCGACTTGGGGGGCATGTCGGCCATGGCAGCGTCGCGGGTGTTGAAAACCGTTGTGGCCAAATGAGTGTGGGTCGTATCGAAACGGTCATTTTGTCGACGGTGTCGCAAATTGAAACGGTACGGGCGCAATGGCGGAGTTTGGCGCAAGCCGATCCGATGGCAACAATCTTCCAGGATTATACTTGGTGCCGGGCGCATTTGAGTGAGGCTGAGGGCAAAGGCTCTGCGCAGCCCTTTGTCGTGGCTGCGTTTTCCGGTGATGAAATGCTGGCGCTTTTGCCACTTGAGCTTCAGACGCAGCTTGGAACTGGCACCGTGCAATGGATTGGGGGCGCGAGTGCTGTTTACGGCGATGCGCTGTGTCGGGCAGACATCGATATGACGGCATGGTTTCGGGAGGTTATTGTAAAGCTCGCGCAGCACGCGAGCGTCGATCTTCTTGCGCTCAAAAACGTGCCGGACGACGCTTATATCGCAGCGGCGCTTGGCCAGGTCGCGACACGCGTTGGCGGTAACATCGGACCATATCTCGATCTCAGCCAGTATGATAATTATCAGGCTTGGCGTCACAGCCTCAGTCGGAACCTGCGCAAGAATAACGATCGGCGACGCCGCAATCTGGCAAAGCTTGGTGATGTGTCATTTGAAATGGCTCCGGCAGGCCCAAACAATAGTACCTTGCTTGATGAGTTATTTTCCATGAAACGTGACTGGGCAAGCGAACGCGCGATTGTCTCTCGCACGATCGGAGACACGGTTTTTGAAGACCGCTTGCGTGAGGCGATCGCGTCTCTCAGTGCTGTTCAAGCCTGTTTCAGTGTGCTCCGTTTGGAGCGCCGGCCAATTGCGATTGAGCTTGGATATCTTAAAGGTGACAGATACTGCTCATATATGTGCGGTTATGATCTGGAATTCCACGCCTATTCCCCGGGCGCATTACAATTCGAATCCACCGTGCAGGCGTGTTTCAATGCAGGTCTGCAAACGGTTGATCTGATGCCGCCGTTTGACAATTATAAACGTGCTTGGACCTCAAATTCGGTCGGCGTTGGCGATTATGTGCGGGAATTGTCCATCATCGGTCATGTGCCCAAACTCTGGGCCGTTTGGGATGGACGCGGCCGCTTGAAACGGACGGTCAGTCAATTGCCTGCGCCGTGCCGTCGGGTTGTGAATGCGTTGCGCGCTTACGCTGCGGTGTAGGCACATCTGCCCGCCGATCTGCCTGCCCTGTAACTTGCCCGTTATTTGTGCGCATTTTTCGATGCGAACGGTGAGCGCGCAGACTGGTGTTGCGTCATTGACGTTTGCCTCCCGGTTGCGGCGAGGTCGGCGAGCCAACGTAATTGGCAACAGCAACATTAAAGCGTGTTGCATGAAATGCGCCTTGCTTTAGCCTTTTTGCGCTGACGGGCCGTTGGCCCTCCGCGGGGGCGGGCCGTTTTCGTGTCGATGTTTCGAA
>CAZOGY010000097.1:0-13214 GCA_964579305.1 uncultured Hyphomicrobiaceae bacterium | reverse complement strand
GCGCATTTCATGCGACATGCTTTAGCCGCCCCAAAGTTCGGGACACGGCGGCGACACCTCGCCGGTCGGCGACAGTGCCATGGGGTGCTGTCGGTCAGCGGTAAGCAGGGCGGGGCTGTCCAAATCGACCCAGTCGGCGCCAAACGCTTCGGCAAGACGGTAAGCCGGTGCCATGGACAGGGACGTGGCGACCATCGATCCGACCATGATCCTCAAGCCTTGAGCCCTGGCAAGCGCGGCCAGCCGTAGCGCGGTCGAAAGACCGCCCGCCTTATCGAGCTTGATGTTCACGGCGTCATAGCGGTCGGCCAGGGCTGCAATGTCACCCCCGGGGGGCAGCGCTTCATCGGCGCAGATGGGAACGGTCCGTTGGATGTCGCGCAGTATCGCGTCTTGATCGGCCGGCACGGGCTGTTCGATCAGCGCGATGTTGGCGTCTGCTGCGGCGCACAACAGTTGCGGTAAGTCCTGAGTGCGCCAGCCTTCGTTGGCATCGGCGACAAGTGCAGCGTCGGGACGGGCTGTGCGGACAGCCGTCATGCGTGCGCAATCCTCGGCCGGGGTGCCGCCGAGTTTGAGCTTTAACAGGTGATGGGGCGCGCAAGCGGTTGCCGCGCTTGCCATCGCGTCGGGTGTGTCGAGACTGAGCGTCAGGCAGGTCTGCAAACGCGCGGCGATGTCGGGCGGCCTGGCAAGCTTGAGATCGGCATGGTGCCGGGCGATCAGGTCCCGAACAGAGCTCTTTGCATGCCGCGCCTCAAGATCCCATAGGGCACAGTCGAGCGCATTGCGCGCTGCACCGGCCGGCATCGCTTCGCACACGCGTTTTCGCAAGTCGGCGAACGTGTCTGTTGCGTCCAGTCCCGCGGCGGCAGCTTCGATCTGTTCGATGACGCTTGCGATGGTTTCACCGTAGCGCGCGTAGGGCACACATTCGCCGTGCCCGGCGTGCGTTCCGTCGTTGATAATGGCGATGACGACATCTGCGTGCGTTTTTGCACCGCGCGCGATGCGAAACGTGCTGGCCAGGGGCCAAGCCTGATGTTCAACCGTCAGCGTCAGTCGCGCCGGGTTCGTCACGCGGCCTAAACCAGCCGCTGGCTTGCATGCGCCAGGAAGAGGTAGATGCGGCCCTCTTCGGTGACGATTTCGTCCTGGGCGGCGCGGCCCGATGGATCGCGTGCGTCGGCCTCCCGCAATTGTGCCTCGAACTGGTCCAGGAAGCTGTCGACGTTGGCTTTGAAGCTTGGTTTGGTTTGATAGCGCTGGACGGCGTCGTCAAAAATCTCGCGGGCGTGCTGCGGGTAGATGCTGCGAACCATGATCCCGCGTTGGCCTGAACGGAAGCGCGACCACACAGCACTTGCCAGATTGAGATCGACGGATGCTGCAATCGTTTTGAGGTCGAGCGGCTGATCGTCGTCAACGCCGGTGTCGTCAAGCGAGGCGCGCGCGAGGAGATCGCCAACGGACCAACCGTTCCCGGTCGGAGCGGGCTGGCGACGCTGAGCCGGTCCGCTTTGTTGAGACGGTGCAGGGCCAGGCGCAGCCGGTGCGGCGCCGGGCGCTGGGCGACCTGTGGCCGGCATGGGCCCTGCAGGCTGACCTGGCTGCGGCCCGGATTGTGGGCCCGGTTGCGGTCCAGGCTGAGGGGCAGCCGGTGCTGGCGTTGCGGCATGGGGGGCGGCCTGCGCAGATCGCTGAGCTGCGCCGCGTTGGCTCAATTCGCGGGCCAGCGTGGAGGTTAGGTTCGACAGGCGTCGTGGGCGATCGGCAGCATCGGCAGGTGCTTGCGGCTGAGGCTGCACCGCATCGCGCGGCGGATGCCCATATCCGCTTTCGGAACTTGTGATCAGGCCGCGCTGCGGTGCGTTGGGATAGCCAGAGCCATGCGCCGCACCGGGATCATGCGCTGCGGCGTCGTTGCGCTGGCGGTTTTGCGGGGTGATGACGTCGCGGTTGGCACCTGTGCGCTGGGCCATCGCCGTCAGCCGATCAAGCGCGCGTAATTGATCCTGAAGGCCACGCCGCACGGTGTCGGCGCTATCGCGCGTTGCTGCGGGGAGCTGTTCCAGCTCGGCGCGCAGGCGTTCTTGGTCGGTACGAATGTCTTCGGCGGCCTTACGGGCCTTGGCGCGGACTTCGCCGGTGGTATTTGCGAATTGCTGGGAAAGCACGCCCAGCCGTTCGGTGACTTCGCGCGTCACCGAGGCGAACTCGGATTTGAGTTCCTCAAGCGCGCGGTCCTTTTCACGGCTGACCTCGCTTGCGGCGCGCGCGAATTCATCGACGGTCTGGCGCGAACGCTCGCGGGCTTCGGCGCTCAGTTCTTCCGTGAGAAGGCGCGTGCGCTCGCTGGCTTCGGCCATCGTGCCTTCGATTTGCGAGGAATAGTTCTGTGCAGCTTCGCCCAGTTCGCTCGCCTTGCCGGACATGCGATCGAGCGTCTGGTTCAGTTCGTCGGTGCGTTGCGACAGGGCCTTGTCGATCTTGTAGTTGGCCGATTCAAGCGCGTTGGCCGACCGCAGGATGTTCTGGCCCTGCGTTTCGAACCGGTTGGTGACCTGGTTGATTTGGCCGAGCAGGTTTTCTGAAACGCTCTTGAGCATGTCCGCCTGGTTGGCCAGGCCCTCGATCGCGCGGATGGACTGGCGCGAGATATTCTCGCTTGTGCGCCGGACCTGGCCGATGCCCTCCATCAGGGTTTCGTCAAGGGCGACGGCCTGCTTGCTGATGGTTTCGCTCAGGGCTTCGGCATGTTGCTCCATCGCCGAGGTCAGCGATTTGGCGTTTTCACCAACGGCATTGTCGATTGCCATGGTCGACTTGACGATCGCTTCGTCGAACAGGCGCAGGCGCTCGGTAAAGGCTTCGTCCAATGACTGGGTGCGCTCAACAAGCTGCTTGTCGAGCGCGGTTGCGCGGTTGGCGAGCGTCGTGTCGAGCGCCAGCGCGTATTCCTCGAACACGGCCTGCAACGTCTCGGTGCGCTTTGAAATGCGATCGTCGATCTCAGCCATCCGCCGATCAAGTTCATCATCGACCGACTTTGCGTGGTCGGCAATCAACCCCGAAATTTGGCTTCCGCGTTTCTCCAGAACCTTGTGGAGGGCCTCGGTGTAGGTGCCGAGCGTGTCGTCCATGTCTTCGGCATGACCGGTCAGCATATCGTCGAGGCCGCGGGTCTGCTCACCGAACACGCTCGTCAATTGTTGCGTGCGATCGGTCAACACCCGCTGCATTTCGTCGGTTCGGCTTTCAAGTGATTGGCCGAGTTGCGAGACATACTCGCTCAACAAGGCTTCGAAGCGGGCCGCGCGCTCGTCAACGTTGCTTGTCAGTTGACCAACACCGTCAGCCACAATGCTGCCGAGCCGTTCAGCCTGTCCGCTGACCGCACTTTCGATCCGCCCGACTTCCGACGTCAAAGTTGCTTCGATGCGTCCAGCTTGTCCGCTCAACACGCTTTGCAGGCGATCCGTCTCACCTGAGATGGACGTCTCGAACCGCTCGCTTTGGCTGGCAAGTGACGTTTCCAGGGACGTGAGGTTATCGCCTGCCGTTGCGATAATGCCGGCAAGCCGACCTTGCTGCGTTGAAAGCCGCTCAATCAATTGCGGCACGTCGGTTGCGAGCTGTTCCAGCGTCCGTTGGAAATGGTCGCCGGTGCCGGTGAGGGAGTTCCGTTCGCTTGCGAGTTCTTGGAGTAGTCCGCGAATCTTGCGCTCGTTTTCTTCGTAGGAGCGCTCAAGCGCGGCGACTTCGCCTTGCACCATGGCTTCGAGTTCGCCGGCGCGGCCAAGCGCGATCGCCACCGCTTCGTTCATATAGTTGACCTGGCGCCGCACAGCGTCACCGAGCGTTGCGACCTGTTGCTCTGCGATCCGATCCGGCTCAGCCAGGCGGACGGCGACCTCTGTCATGGCGCTCGATCGCATCCGCAATTCATCGGACCGCCAGGCCAAAAACGCCAAGAACCAGAACAGCATCACCGGCCCGAGAAGGGTCGCGCCGGTGGTCAAGAATGCGGTCTCGCGGACCAGCGACGCAAGGCTGCCCGAACTCGCGGCAATCTGGGGGGCCAGGATGATGTAGGCAAAGGCGAGCCCGAGGCCGAGCCACACGGCCGAGGCAACCGCCGCGATTTGGTAAGGGCGGTTCGACGGTTTCTGGTTCAGGGCGTAGATCAGACCGCCGATCGACGCGCTGTCGTCATTGGCCGCGATCCGTTGTCGGGCCGGGCCAGCAGCGCGGCGCTTGGCACTGCGCCGGCCGGTTGCGACCTGCGTGGCTTCATCACCGCCATTCTCAGCATCGTTGGGACGCTCAGTGGCGTACGCGCGCTCCAACGCTGGACCGGTCGAACCTGCAGCCCTGCTTGGTTTGGCGGTGGCCGGCTTTGGCGATGCGGGGCTGCCCGATTTGTTCGCGCCGTTTTGGGATGGCCGGAGCAACTCGTCCGGCGTCTTGGGCACCGTTGCTGCGCCGGCATTTTCGGATTTGGCCGATGCCAGGCGCATCAGCGGGTCGTTTGCCGCGGAACCTGCACGGTTGCCCGATGTGGGCTGGGGCGGCTTGGCATTGCCGGCGTTCGGCAGCAATGGCGGTGGACCTGCCGGGCTGCGTCCGGGTTGGACTGGACGCAGCGGAATGGGCTCGTTCGCGGTGCGCTGCGGCTCCGGCTCAGACGCCTTCGGTGGCGCAAGCGGCGGTGGCGCCGGCTGGCCTGGCCCACCGGTCGATTGGTCTGTCTCGGAACTGGGCGCTGGGTCCTTGCCGCCTGTGGCACCGGGCAGCGGCGGCGGAGCATTGGGCGCAGACGCCGCGTCGAGAGCGTGGCGGAGAGACCGCGTGCCAGATGCGGCGGGAACCGGCGGCAGGCTTGGCTCTTTGCGATCGTTGGCCGGTTCCCCTTCCGACTTGCGATCCGCGCCGGCGTTCTGCTTCTGGCCCATGCCGCTTGCTTGCCCCAACATCAAATCTGTTCGTCGCGCCCAGTCGCCGGCAGCGCTTTCGCCAACGCGCCCAGTTGCCAGCGGCGCACTGGCCAACACGCGCCGTCGCCCATGTGCCCGGCAGCTCTATCGCACAAGATGCCGCGCGCCCGAGACTGGTCAGGACCCACCCTGCGGACGCCGCGTACCGCGTTCGGGCGGGACCTTGCCACAATATTGCGCAGTGCGCCCGCACTCACGCAAGCACGCTTGCGGCCGCGGTCTGCCGATGGGTGTGATATACCCCCCGATATCGCGTCCACCACACGTCCGGGATCTCGTGGCGTGGCCCGAGTGACCCGCATCGTTGCGCCGCCGTGGTGCGCGATGACGCAGGCGGTAATGGCGATTTGCGACCAAACGAAGATGGCCGCACGGCCGTCCCCGCATTCACGATCGCGCAACCAAAAAACTGTCTTGCACACACGTTTTGCGCGCATTTTCAGACGTCGTTAGTTTGTCTGCCGTTGTGTTTCGAGGGCAACATATTGGCACATATCACCGAATGCGGGGTTCACGATCAAGATGCCGGCCGTCGTTGAACAGGACTATAATAGCGGGTGTGCCGGGGGCGCGAGCGAGGCGCAGGGCGAACGCGTGATCGATTGGACCCACCTGTCGCGCTACACGCTCGACGACCGCGCGCTTGAGTTAGAGATCCTTTCGCTTTTCATTCAGCAGGCCTTGGGGCTCGTTTCTCGGCTTGAGAACAGCCGTGAGCCTGGAGAGTGGAGTTATGCCACTCATTCGTTGAAAGGTGCCGCGCGCGCTGTCGGCGCCTGGCGGGTGGCCGCGATCGCAGAAAGCCTGGAACAGGCTGGTCCGGATCATGCCGCTGTGGCATTGCTTGACGAGTTGCGCAGCGAGATCGACCTGGCCGTCAAGGCGTGCCGCGAGCGATAGGGCTGGGGTGAACTGGCGGGTTGGCGGCGCGGTCATAAGGCCATGCCGGTTCCCTTGCCAGACACTCAACCGCAGATTAACTGTCGGTCATCAAGCGCCTGAGACAGCGGCGACACCCCACCCCCAGACCGAACCGCGGAGTTGCAAAGCCAATGGCCAAAATCACGTTCGTTCAGCCGGACGGCTCTCAAGCGACCGTCGAAGCAGCTAACGGCATCACGGTGATGGAAGCGGCAAAGCTGAACGTGATCGACGGGATTGAAGCTGAGTGCGGTGGTGCCTGCGCGTGCGCGACGTGCCACGTCTATGTCGACGACGCGTGGAAGGAAAAGACCGGCACGCCCTCGCAGATGGAAGAAGACATGCTGGATTTCGCGTTTGACGTTCGCGACACCAGCCGGCTCTCTTGCCAAATCAAAGTTAGCGACGACCTCGATGGCTTGGTCGTGCGGATTCCCGAAAAGCAATTCTGATGTCGCCTGAGGGTCGCGCAGACGGGCGTGGGGTCGACTGAGATCTGCGGTTGCGCAGCTTTTTGGCGCTGTGCGTAGGTGGGCGGCGATATGCACGGTGCGGCAACATCAGCCAACCGCTGATGTGATCCGAACTGCGGCCTCTCACGCGTTTCGAGAGCGTTCCTCGCCGGCGATCGGAACCGCGGCGACGTCAACACGGCAACTGCGAGTAAGCCCAATGACAATGACGGTGAACGAGATGGTGCGCGACACCGATAGGCTCGATGGGTCAGCCATCGAAACTGATGCGCTGATTATCGGTGGCGGCCCCTGCGGGCTGTTTGCCGTTTTTGAGTTGGGCCTGCTCGATATCAAATGCCATGTGATCGACATTCTCGATAAACCTGGCGGTCAATGCGCTGAGCTTTACCCGGAAAAGCCGATTTATGATATCCCGGCTTGTCCTGTTGTGACTGGGCAAGAACTCACCGATCGGCTGCTGGAGCAGATCAAGCCTTTTGAGCCGACATTTCATTTCGGGGAGCGGATCGATTCGTTGACGCGGGAAGCCGACGACACATTCCTGGTCGTCAGCGACGCCGGGACGACGTTCCGCGCCAAGGTCATTGTTATTGCTGCAGGCGGCGGTTCATTTACGCCGAAACGTCCGCCGCTTGCGGGCATAGAGGCTTTTGAGGGCCATGGCGTTTTCTATGCCGTTCGCAAAATGGAGCAATTTGCCGGCAAGGACTTGCTGATCGTGGGCGGGGGCGATTCCGCGTTGGACTGGACAATCAATCTGCAACCGATTGCCAAATCGCTCACGCTTTTGCATCGGCGCGATGATTTTCGCGCAGCACCGCATACGGTTGAGCAAATGCGTGCGCTTGTGGCCGACGGCAAAATGTCTTTGATGATCGGTCAGGTCACCGGCCTGCACGGGCAGGCGGGCAAGCTAGATGGTGTGACCGTCCGCACCAAGGATGCTGGCGAAGTGACAATCGCGTGTGACGCGATGCTGCCGTTCTTTGGCTTGACGATGAAGCTTGGGCCGATAGCGGATTGGGGGCTTCAGCTTGATGAAAACCTGATCCCCGTTGATACGGAGAAATTCGAAACAAGCGAACCGCGCATTTTTGCGGTTGGCGATATCAATACATATCCGGGCAAACTGAAGCTGATCTTGTCCGGGTTCCATGAGGCGGCGTTGATGGCGCAGGCGGCGCACCGCTATATCTATCCTGACCGAAAGCTTCTGTTTCAATATACGACGTCATCGTCCAGCTTGCAGAAAAAGCTTGGGGTCAACTAGATCATTTCAGGATCACATTCGTTCACCCTCAATGATCTAGATTTTAGATGGTCGCTGCATCTTTCGGCTTAGGCGGTTCCGCCTAAACCGGATGAGCTCTAAGGCGCGCAGCCCGGCTTTCGTGCGGGTGCCGGCGTATTGTTCAGAAGAATGAAAATAGCCGTCGGCGTAAACCCAACGGAATACGATCGATCGACGCTTTGATGCGCGGACGCAGGTGGTGTTGGTAAACTTCTGCGACAGCGCGGCCACGCAGGGTGCAGGCGATGACGTAATCGCGAACGGGGCAAGTTTCGTTCGCCCAATCGGTTTTGTAGGCAGCCTCGGGCGGAAGCATATCGATGGTTTTGGACGCGGCGTCGAACGACTGCCGAAACGTGGCCTCGAGATGCAATTGACCGCAGCTAAAACGCTCCAACGCCAAGTCATAAACGATCAGGTGCAGACACTTGTAACCATCGTGAGCGAAGTAAATTTGGACGCTTGCGAGATCGTTTCCTGAATAAAGAGCGTGGATTTCGGCGTCGACAGGATGGTCCGTTTGAGAGCAGACTGCGTGGAAAAATGTTTCCGCGCTGGATGTCGATAGGGCGCGGGAAACGATCCCTCGTTCCTGCAGCCAAGCTCTTTTTAATTGTATGGCCTGGTCTGCAATCGCAGCGGCTTGTGGCGACGGGGCGAAAGTCTCCAGCCTGAGTTCAGCGCGGTCCTCAAGGACGCGCCAGGCGCGCCGTTTCTTCTTGCGCGACTTGCCCGAAAAGCGTTCTGCGCAGAAATCCTCGAAGGTGGTTCCGTTTTCAATCGCAATGGCTGGCGCACGTTCGTTGGCAGTGCGCGTCGCGCCAATGGCGTCCAACCAAGGCTTGATATTCGCGTCGTCGCGCACGCGCCTTAGCGAAATAAAGTCGGGTTTGATTTGTGCGCGAATAGCCTGGAATAACGCGGTGAGATATTGCTCGGTCGGCGGTTGTTTTTGTTGGTCGCGGTGCGCATCCATCGCGCACAGGATATCGCCGTATTGGCCCATCGGCTCGCCCAGCCATTCCAGCATCCTGCAGCCGAATTGCTGGGTGACCATCATTGGCCAAATGACTTGGAGATTGCCATTATGTCGTGCTGTCGCAATCGCAAGGCTGGCACCGTGATTGCGGCTGTAGGCGGTCAGGAAATGCCAGCACCAATTGTAGCTTTGATAAACATGAGGACCGCGCGCGGAGCGAGTGAAGAGGGCTTTCCATTCGGGCCCGAGTTCTTCAAAGGCTTCGAAAGTTGTCATGATGTCGACGCGGATCGCCGCGTTAACGACAGCATCCTGGCGCTTTTTTGCGAAGACGCGCGCGCCAGGCTCTACGAGGCTGACCGGCGTCTCGCGCATTGGAGGGTGCTGGAGCATCGCTCAACCTGGTTTGACGGGCTTTGACACGGCAAAGCATCGTTAGGGCGATGCGGTTTCAGATGTGTTGAAGATCATATTTAATATTGCTTGCAGCATCAGGATCGGACGCAACACGAGAAACATAGGCTTGCTGCTGTTGCTGATGTTTCAGAGATTTGCTCTGAACCCTCAGTCGACTGGTGGCAATGTCTGAAACGAAACACTAGAGCTGCAGGATTTCGGCAAGGGCGAGCCCAAACAAAGTCGCGATCACCAGCCATGTCGCGATTGCGCCGCGGCGGCTTCCGGCCCCGTGCAAGAGCATCATCGCTGTGAGCGTCAACACGCCCAGGACGTTGATCAGTATCAGGCCGCCGAGCCCAAGGCCTTCTGCGCCTTCCACATCGTGCTCAAGGTAAACAGCGCCAGCGATCCCGATCAGCAAAATGCCGAGTAACCGGGCCCAAAAACCGACGTTGCCGTGCGGAAGCCCCAGAACACGCGCGGTCGTGACCGGGATGGTGAGCAATAAGACGCCAGCGACCCCTTTCAGGACCAATTCAAGCTGCAGGATTTTTGCAAGCATGTACGGTCTCAGATCCGGGCTCGCGCTTTCCGCAAATCGGGGCGGCGTGCTCGTGTTCAGTTTCAGACATTTACTCGCCGAGCTCGCCGCAGCCGGGGGCAAACGTCAATGGCGCAACACGAGAAGCTGCGCCATAGAAGCGGCGGCGGCGATGGGAAACTCTATTCGACTTTGACAGTCGGCGAGGCGCCCTTTTGCCACCAGTTGGGATTGATTTTTGTCTTCTCTTGTGGGCGACCGAAAGCAAAGAAGCTTTCTTCCGGCTTCTTGGCCTTGCGCGGCGGTGCGGCGTAGTCACCGGCGAGATATTTGTTCAACTGGGTCTTGATCTCGGCCGTTCGTTCGCTGTTGCAGTACTCTGCGTCGGCGGCGATTGTGCCGGCGATCTTGGCCTGCGTGAAATCATAAAGGCGCGTGATACCGGCCAAGCCATCAGCGGCGAGGCCGTTGGCGGCCTCAAAGCCCAGGTAGTCGGATTTCAATTTCGCAGGATCAAAGTAATAACCGCATTTTTGCGCGCGTGCCGATGTGGCTGCGACGTGAAGAGCGCGATCCGCAGGTGTCGGCGGAGGGGGCGGTGCGGCAGCCTGGGCGGGCTTATTGCCGCCGATCGAGCCCGTGTTCAGCAGGTTCGCCGCCGATTGTGCGCAGCCGCCGAGAAGCGCCGCGACGAGGCAGACCGATACGGCGCGGCGCGCATGTCCAGCGACGCTAAGGCCCATTCTTTGGGATCGGGTCATGGATGCGTCCTTGCAAGTTGCCTTCCGACGTGCTGCCGCAGCCGCGCCGTCTTGAGTATGAGCCATGCCGCAGCCGGCCGATTCAGGCAACTCTTTGGTTTCAAGGAGCTGTTTGGCCAAAACTGCAACGGGGCAGGGCCCCTCGAGCCACATGATTGCGCATCCTTATCTGACCAGCTGACCGCGACTGCGGTTAGGTGTGGTCGGATGATGCTGTCACGTCGGCTATCGCAAGGCCTGCGACGGGAAGGCTTGGGGCCCGTTGGTGGCCGATCGATGGCGCGGCGCTGGGCTGCCGTCCCGCTCGCAGCGACCGCCGATCGGGTGCCGTTGTTCAAACGCCCAGCGAATACCGCATGCCTTTGCCATCAAGGTAGGCATCAAAGGCCGATGCGATGGTGCGCACGAACGGACGGCCCCGGCTTGTGATGGAAAAACCGTCGCCGGTGCGCTGGACGAGCCCGTCGGTGTCGTTCGCCACGAGCTTGGCTGCGATTTCAAACAAGTGGGCTGCGCTGGCGCCAAATCGTTTGCGCAGGTCTTCGGCCGGAAACGCCAAGTCACACATGATGCGCTCGATGATGAAAGCGCGCATGCGATCGTCCACGTTGAGCGCGTGGCCGCGGACCGCGGCAAGGCCCTGCGTCCGCACGCGCCTGTTGTAGTCGTGCGTTGCCACCGCGTTCTGGACATAGCCTTGGGGCAAGCGGCCAATGGCAGACGCGCCAATTCCAACCAGGGCCTGGCAATCGTCGTGGGTGTAGCCTTGAAAGTTCCGCTTGGCGGCACGCGTGGCGAGCGGATCCATCGGCAATGCGAAGTGGTCCAGGCCAATGCGCACGTAACCTGCGGTCGTGAGATGATCAGCTAGCCGCTGGGACATTTCAAATCGGGTGATTGGATCGGGTAAATCTTCGTCCCGGATCAACTTTTGATGAGAAATGCGGCTTGGCAAATGGGCGTAACCGAAAAGTGCAATGCGGTCTGGCTGCAATTCGACCACCTGATCAATCGTGCGCTCCGCCTTTTCCATTGTCTGGCATGGCAGGCCGTAGACCAGATCCATATTGACCGAGGGGATGCCTTGTTTTCGAAAGCCATCGATGACGGCTTTTGTCGTGGCGAATGACTGAATGCGATTAATCGCTTTTTGAACATCGTCATCGAAGTCCTGGACGCCGACACTCAGCCGCGTCAGGCCGGCCTGCATAAAAGCATCGGTTTGCAATTGCGTATGCGTGCGTGGATCGACTTCGACTGCGAACTCGGTATTGGGGGCCACGTTGAAGTACGCGCGCAGGGCGTCGTCCAGGCGCAAAATGTCGTTCGGTGACAGTATGTTAGGTGAGCCGCCGCCCCAGTGGATATGACGCACGACTTGGGTGTGCGAGAGCGGTCGTGTCACAAACGACATCTCGTTTATGACGTTGCGAAGGTAATCGGAAATCGGTCCGTATTTGCGGGTGGCTTTCGTGGTGCAGCCGCAATACCAGCAAAGCGTTTCACAAAACGGGATGTGCACATAAAGCGATAGATCGGCGTCTTCGGGCAATTCTGCCAGCCAGTCTTCGTAGGTTTGGGCTGCTACATCTTCGCAAAACTGAGGTGCAGTTGGATAACTCGTATAACGGGGGACCGGCACGGCATACTTTTGAATGAGTTCAGGTGACATTTTGCTGGCCTCCGATCCGCGCAACGCATCGCAAAACCGCTCGCTTGCGTGCAATTCGCGCCACATAGCGCCTCACATGTACCTTCGTCGATGCGAAAGCATTGATCGAGGTCAAGGCTGATTGGCGGCCACTGCGGCGACAAGCGAGAGGCTTGGTGCGGCTCGCGCATCAAGCAGATCGCATCTCAAACGATCGGTTCTGATCGCGCAGTCACGGGTAAAGTTTCTCACCTCATCTGTGTTTTCTTGTGGCACGGCTGCTCATGCGGCCAGCGGCTGAAACTGTGCGGCCATGGCGCCGATCCAAATTTGAGTGCGTTTGCGCACTGCACGCATGCGCGCAGTGTGGATGGACTTTCGGCGCATGACGCTTGGACGCATTGCTCAAAGTGCGATGTGTGATGTGTGTTTGTGCGTCGGGATGGGCTGATGCATCCGACACGTGATGCGCTTGGGAGCAGGAGATGACAGCAATAGAACAGGGGCGGTCGGCATTTTCCGATGTATCGGCTGTCCTGCTCGGCGGCCTCGCCGCCCTCGGCTGCGGCTATGTCGCGGTCATGTCGAACGACAGCGTGATGACGTTTCACGCCGGCTTGATGGCGGCGGCGGCTCTGATCGCAGCGCTCGCTGTGTTGATGCATGCCTCGCAAGGCGAGAGCGACGATGCCCGGACCGGTTACTTCGATGGGCCGATCAAGGTGGCGACGATCGCCGCCGTGTTCTGGGGCATTGCCGGTTTCGTCGTGGGCGATGTCATCGCCTGGCAAATGGCGTTTCCCTCGTTGAACTTCGATCTGCCGTGGACGTCGTTCGGGCGGCTGCGTCCGTTGCACACGTCAGCGGTGATCTTTGCGTTCGGCGGCAACGTGCTCATTGCAACGTCGCTTTACGTCGTGCAGCGCACAAGCCAGGCGCGCATGCCGGGCAAGTGGGCGCCGTACTTCGTGGTCTGGGGTTATCAGCTGTTCATTCTGATTGCTGCGACGGGCTACCTTCTCGGTGTCACGCAGTCGAAAGAATATGCTGAACCGGAGTGGTACGCAGACCTGCTGCTGACCGTGATCTGGGTCGTCTACTTCCTGGTCTTCGTTGGGACGTTGGCGCGGCGCAAGGAACCCCACATCTACGTGGCCAACTGGTTCTCCCTCGCGTTCATTGTCACCATTGCGATCCT
>CAZOGY010000096.1:11012-14104 GCA_964579305.1 uncultured Hyphomicrobiaceae bacterium | reverse complement strand
CGCGGCGGCAGGCGCAAACTGCGTTGCGGTGCCACCAGCTTGGCTTCTCCGGCGCAGACGGGGCAACGGCCGTGGTCCGCGGGCAGCCAGAATACCCGTTCCCATGATCAGCACGATGCCAAACCAAGCCAGGGTGTTTGGCACTTCACCCCAGATCATGAAGCCGAACAAAGCGCCCCACATCATGATGGTGTAGTCGATCGGCGCGACCACGGATGGCGGCGTCGATTGATGCGCCACCGTCAAGAGATACATGGCCACGGTGCCGACGAGGGCCATCAGGCCAATCATCAACGCTTGGCTCAGCGTGGGTGTCACCCAGACGAACGGCAGCATCGGCAAGCACACAGCAAAGAAGCAAAGCTGCGTGTAGGTGTGTGTCGTCAGCGCGCGGTCGGTGCGGCCGAGCCGACGCGTGCACAAACAGCTTGCCGCATAGGTGACGAGAGCGCCGATTGCATAGGGCAGACCCGCCGAAAGCGGTGCCGCGCCCGGCTGCACCACAAGCAACACGCCGGCAAAGCCAACCATGGCTGTCACCAGACCGAGCTTGCTCATGCGCTCGCCCAGGAACGGCACGGCGAGGAGACCCACGATCAAGGGCGCGGAATAAACAATGGTGATGACTTCCGACAGCGCCATGGTCGTGAGGGCCGCCATCGACAGCATCATGCACGCCACGCCTGTCAACCCGCGCACAGCCTGCGTGACCGGCTGGCGGGTCACAAACAACTCGCGCAGGCGATAGCGCTGTGCCATCGCCAGGCCGATGCCGAGCGCGAAGGCCAGTGACGAGCGGGCCACCAGCACCTGCGCAACCGGGATATTGTCGCTGACAAGCGTTTTCGAGCACGCCTCCATCAGCGCATAGAAAAACATTGCGCTGACGGCAAACATAACTCCGGACGCAGCTTGCCCGTGCACCCCCGAGGGTGCCGGGGCTGCGGTTTGCGACCCCATGCTCATGATCAGTCCTGTTGGCCTAAGGCCCGTTTGCGTGTTGGAAGAGTTGGACGCTGTTCGATCAGCGCCGCTGTTGAGCACGGCAAAAATCATGATTAGCGGTGTGCGCTCTATCGCAGACGCGACAATGATTATCTCAAAACCGACACCGGCTATTTTTTCTGGATTACCAGCTTGTTAAGCCCATTCCGCGCTTGCATAGCTCAACCCGGACAAGCTGATCGAAAAACGCAGATCTGGCGGTTGGGGGCGGCTGCATTGCGGGCGTATTGGGTCAACTGTGTCCCCAGCCGCTATGCTAACATCCAGCAAATGCCCACCAAAATGTCCTGGATCATCCATGCGATTTCAGAGTGGGTGTGAGACTGCGCGCATGCTGAAACGGCATTCAAATGTGCGGCGAAGCCCGGCACGACAAAAGCGTCATCTCCGGCTATAAGCCCGCGCTTGAACGTCCCACGCGACGCCACTCCATTATAGGCCGCCCGCCCCATGAGCGTTGAGACCCCCGCATCCGCGAGCCCTGAGATCACGCCAGAGATCGTCGCCGAGCATGGGCTGAAGCCCGATGAGTATGCGCGGCTTTTAGAGATCCTGCAGCGGCCGCCCTCACTAACCGAACTCGGCATCTTCTCGGTCATGTGGTCGGAGCATTGTTCGTATAAATCGAGCCGCATCTGGCTGCGTACGCTGCCGACGACAGGTGCGCGGGTGATTTACGGTCCCGGCGAGAATGCCGGCGTCGTCGACATTGGCGACGGCGATTGTGCGGTTTTCAAAATGGAAAGCCACAACCACCCCTCGTTCATCGAGCCCTATCAAGGGGCGGCGACGGGAGTTGGTGGCATCATGCGCGACGTCTTCACGATGGGCGCGCGTCCGGTCGCCAACCTTAATGCGCTGCGATTCGGTGCGCCGGAGCATCCAAAGACGCGCCATCTCGTGAGCGGTGTGGTTGCCGGCATCGGTGGTTATGGCAATTGCGTTGGCGTGCCCACGGTCGGCGGCGAAGTGAATTTCGATCCCGCCTATAACAACAACATTCTCGTCAACGCGATGTGCATTGGGCTCGCGCGGACAGACAAGATCTTCACCTCAGCCGCCAAGGGCGTGGGGCTCCCGGTCGTATATGTGGGCGCGAAGACCGGGCGCGATGGAATCCACGGGGCAACCATGGCCTCGGCGGAGTTTGACGATAACACCGAAGAGAGCCGCCCGACCGTCCAGGTGGGCGATCCGTTTACCGAAAAGCTGCTGATTGAAGCCTGCCTGGAGCTTATGGCGTCAGATGCCATCATTGCGATCCAGGACATGGGCGCAGCCGGTCTGACGTCGTCGACGGCGGAGATGGCCGACAAAGGCGGCGTGGGCATCACGCTCGATCTTGATCAGGTGCCGCAGCGTGAAACCGGCATGACGGCCTATGAGATGATGTTGTCGGAAAGCCAGGAGCGGATGCTCATGGTGCTGCGCCCAGGCGCTGAGGCCGCAGCCGAGGCCGTATTCCGCAAATGGGATCTCGATTTTGCCGTGATCGGACAGACGACGGATACGGGTCGGCTGATCGTGCGCCATAGGGGCAACGTCGAAGCAGACATTCCAGTCACCACGCTTGCTGAATCAGCCCCCGTTTACGAGCGGCCATGGACGGCGCCTGCGACACCACGCACCATTTTAGCGGAATGGGTGCCTGCGCCTGCCGAAGGGGCCCTGGCCTCGCTGCGCGAGTTGATTGGCGGCCCGCACCTGTGCGCGCGGCGCTGGGTTTGGGAGCAGTACGATCACATGGTGATGGGCGACACCATCCAGCGGCCGGGCGGGGATGCAGCGATCATCCGGGTCCACGGCACCACCAAAGGCATTGCTGCGACTTGCGATGTAACCCCGCGTTACGTTGCGGCCGATCCCAAGCTGGGAGGCATGCAGGCCGTGACTGAAACCTGGCGAAACTTGTGCGCGGTGGGCGCTGACCCAATCGCCATCACTGACAATCTCAATTTCGCCAGCCCGGAGCGGCCTGAGATCATGGGCCAGTTCGTTGGCGCGATCGAAGCCATTGGCGCTGCCTGCCGGGCGCTGGATCCACGTCGATCGACACAAGGACGTGCCCCTCCATCACGGTCAGGCCG
>CAZOGY010000096.1:0-11002 GCA_964579305.1 uncultured Hyphomicrobiaceae bacterium | reverse complement strand
GGCGCTGCTTGGCGGTCGCTGGATTATCCGGTCGTCTCAGGCAATGTCTCGCTCTACAACGAGACCAACGGCGTTGGCATTCTCCCGACGCCTGCGATTGGTGGTGTCGGGCTTGTCCCCGATCTCAGCAAGACGGCCGATCTTGCTCTGAAGGACGACGGCGATCTGCTGATCGTCATCGGACGCGAGGCGGGCCACCTTGGCCAATCCCTTTATCAAGCCCATGTCGCCGGGGGTTTCGATGGGGCACCGCCGCCGGTCGACCTCGCCGACGAGATCAAGGCTGGCACATTGGTGCGCGCGCTGATCCGCGAGGCGTTGGTCAACGCCGTGCACGATGTGTCCGATGGCGGGTTGCTCGTAGCCGTCGCAGAAATGGCGCTGGCCGGCGACCATGGCGTTACGCTTTATCCCTACGAAGGCCGTTTGCCCGCACATGCGATTTGGTTTGGCGAGGACCAGGGCCGGTATGTGTTGGAAGCGTCACCAGCCCATGCCCATGAAATCGCGGAGCGGGCTCGTCTGCTCGCATTGCCGGCGCGGATTATCGGTCGGGTCGAGGGCGATGAGATTGCAATGCCCGGGGAAGACGCGATTTCGATCGCGGACCTGCGCGCCGCACACGAAGGCTGGTTCCCTGCGTTCATGGACGGAGCGGCGCCATCGTAAGCCTGCGCGCAGGCTACCGGAAACGGCTTCACCGGTCGTATTCGGGCTCGGGTCCGGTGGGGTAGCGGCCCGCACCCGTTTGTGAAAGAGGGCGGCCGGAATAGGACAGATACCGCACACGTACCCATGCGCGACCGGCCCGTTCATAGCCGAGCCGGCGGGCGGCCGCGCGGCTTAGGTCGATGATCCGCCCGCGCACGAACGGGCCGCGATCGTTGATCCGCACGACCACTTTGCGTCCGTTTGCGAGATTGGTGACTTCCACCCAAGTGTGCAGCGCCAAAGTCCGGTGCGCCGCCGTCAGGGCGTTCTCGTTGAAGGTTTCCCCGTTGGCCGTGGGCTGGCCATGGAGGCTGCCGCCGTACCACGATGCTTCGCCTGTGCGATCGTAGTTGGGATCGTGGCGCGGGGTGAACGTCACGCCATGAACGACATAGGGACGGAGCTTGGGATCGCCGGTGCGGGCCGGCTGCCGCGCGTGAGCCCGTGACGCACGCACATCCGCGCTGCCGAGGCCGGACCGGCGGTGTTGGGGGTAGAGGGACGGAGCTTTGCGGCGCGACGCGTCATATCCGGCTGTGCGGGAGAATTGGTCTTGGTGGGGCAAACTGCAGCTTGCGATGGGGAGTAAGAGTGCGGCGAACGCCAGAAGACGAAGACGGATACACGACAGCATGGGGCAAGCTCTCGATGGACGGCATAAAGGCCGACGTCGAACCAACAGAGTGCTGCACAGTCTGATAGATGGGTTAATGCGGCGTTAAGCCTCGTGCCGTCAACGCGGGACCATGGCTCGGTCCAGTCTTTTGGGTCCAACAGATGTGAATGGGCGCTTCATTCCGCCCGCGCGACCACTTACGTTGCAGCAAACGTCCACAGGGAGACGCGCGATGCCGATGGAAGCCAGCGAGATTGAACGCATGATCAAAGCCGCCCTGCCCGATGCCGAAATCACGATCCGCGACTTGGCCGGCGACGGCGACCACTATGCAGCCCACGTCACATCATCGGCGTTTGCCGGTAAGACCCGCGTGCAGCAGCACCAAATGGTTTATGAGGCGCTCGGCGGGCAAATGGGCGACGTGTTGCATGCGCTTGCGCTCACGACAGCCGTCAAGGATGCGTCTTAGGCATGCACCGTCAGGCTGAGTGGCATCGTCGAACGATCAAACGCACCGTTGTGGCTTCTGGCCTCAACGGCTTGCCAAGTCTGGCGCGCACGAGATTTCGCACCCGCATGGAACGCGGCGATTTCCAGTTCGCGCCGGGATTTGATCAGCAAGCTCGGCAGGCGCGGATCCGCTGTCCACATTGCCGCTGGCAACCCCGCCGCAGTGATCACTGGGCCTGCTGTCCCGCTGGCGCACCGGAACACTTCGAGGGTGGCTGCGGCACGGTTTGGCACACGTTTGACACGCGCGGTCTGTGCCCGGGTTGTGGCTACCAATGGCGTCACACGATGTGTCTGCGTTGCGGGCAGTGGGCCTTGCATCAGGCATGGTATGAAGAAAACGGACAGGGCGAGGCTCCGTGAGACCGCGCCGGAGGGCCGGATTGACAGCGCTGGACCAGCCTCACATCTTCAAAGCAATGCAACCACGCGGCTTTCAACCGCGCCAGGAGGACACACACCCATGACCGACGCCGCCAACCCTGCTCAAGACGTACAGGACTGGATCCGTTCGACCGTCAATTCCAATGACGTCGTGCTTTTCATGAAAGGCACGCAGCAGTTTCCGCAATGTGGGTTCTCGGCTCAAGTCGCGCAAATCATTGCGCTTCTCGGCGTTGACGCCAAAGACGTCAATGTCTTGGAAGACATGTCGATCCGCGAAGGTGTCAAACAGTTTGCCAACTGGCCGACCATCCCTCAGCTCTACGTGAAGGGCGAATTTGTCGGCGGCTGCGATATCGTGCGCGAAATGTACGAGGCTGGCGAGTTGCAGGAGCTTTTGTCGACGAAAGGCATCTCGTCGAATCAAGCGACGAGCGTCGCGTAAATCATCGCCGCTGGCGTCGGCGCCTGACTGGCGGTGTGCCGACGCCACGAGCCGTTTGGTGCGGTTGGCGGCCAGATATGCTGAGCTTAGAGCCATATCCGATCTCCAGGGATCGCTTTGGGGTTCACAGGCCGGACGATGCTCTAGGCGGCGTAGGGGCGGCGCGCTGGCAATGGCGCAGGCACGAGCGGCGAAGCCATCAACCTGGAAGATGGGGGACCCAGAAGATGGGGCTGGCCCCTGTGTCTGGCCCCTGTCTCTGGCCTACGTGGCTGGCCCCTGTGTCTGGCCTATGGGGCTCGCCCGTTTCATTTCGTGCGCATTGCCAACGTCTGGTCAACGCTATGGCGCGTTTTTGGGCGTAGTCGGTGCCATTAATCCGCCGCGTCAGTGACATACTCGCAGGTTCACCCTTTCATCATTGGCGCCATGTCGACATCAAAAACAGGTCATTCGCGTATTCTGGGCGGGCGCCGGCAGATCCTTGTCGTAGCCATCTTTGCTGCGTGTGCGTGTCTCACGCTTGGCATTTCGCAACCGATCGTCGAATTGCGCCAGCTTAACTATTTCACGACTGAGCATTCGCTGGTTGAGACGGTCTGGCTTCTGTTTCGCGACAAGCAGTATTTCCTGGGCGGGGTGATCCTCGTCTTTTCGATCCTCTTGCCGTTTTTCAAACTGATCTATCTTGTTTTGCTTTCGCTTCTGCCAAAAGATAACATCATCAAATACAGCCGATATCTGAAAGCGCTCGAATGGCTCGGCAAGTTTTCGATGCACGATGTGCTGGTTCTCGCACTGACGATCTTTTTCATCCGACAGGCCAGCGTTTATTCCGCAAGCAGCGGTACGGGCGTCTACTTTTTCACTGCAGCCGTCGTCATTATCATGCTGTCCTATAGCTTTCTGCATGCGGAAACCCAGCGCGCGCTGGCTGACACGCGCCGGCCGAGGCCGTCGTTCGCTGACAGTATGATCCTCACGTCGCTCTTCAGCGTGTTCATGATCGGGGCCACGGGGTCGTTCATTCTCGGCATTACCATGCCGGTGATCAGTTTCACCACCGCCTATGTGTGGACCAGTGACCATTCGATCCTGTCGATTATCTATGCGCTTTATGAAAGCGGGGAGCTGTTTTTGTTCGTGATCCTTCTGGTCACGTCGGTTGTCTTTCCGCTGCTTAAGCTGTTTTACCTGAACGTCTTCGCCATCCGGCCGCAAATGCTGCGCGGGCGGCGCTCGCGGCGGTATATTTCTGCAATGGAGTTTCTCGGCCGCTATTCCATGACCGATGTCATGGTCCTGGCGCTGATCATTTTTTACATGAACTCATCGGGATACACCCAGGCGACCGTGCTGCCTGGCGCCTACTACTTCGCGGCATCTGCGTTGATGACGATGTTGGCCTACGCGTGGGCCAATAGCGTGTCGCGATCGCGCCGGTCCAATACCGGCGAGCCCGACGGTGCCCCGGCGGCGGTGATTGCCGCCCCGGACAAGGCCAAAGCATAATCGCGTCGTCTCAGTGTCGTTGCTGGCGCCGGCCAATCACGAAAGTTGGCGCGGGCGGGACGGGCGCGGCAATTCCACGATACGGCCGGCGATACCCGGCCGCGGCGTCAGGCCCTGATGCGTGTGCGTGCCGCCATTGGCCTGCGAAGACCCATCGCTGAGGTTGGCCATCGGGTTGGCCATCGCGGCGCCCGCATGCCACGCAGGCGCGTCAGTTGGCAGGCCTGTCTGCGTATCGTTCTGTTGGGCAAGGCGCCGACCGTTTGGCACCGCAGCAGCTCCACCCGCGCCGTTGGGCAGGCCGCGGTGCATCACAAGCTGCGGGAACGGGATCACCCACCCATGGCGATTGCACGCTGCAATCAACAAGCGCGCCATTTCACGCTCAATCTCCTCATACCGCGCGGCCACGTCGCCGGTGAAATCGGCCTCGACCTCGTAGTCGATCGATGATTCGCCAGCACGCAAAACCTCCACCGCGACGCCCCGCATGGCGTTCTCCCCTATAAATGTCAGGAGGCCATCGCTGACGGACTGCCGGAGAATGCGCGGGATTTCGTCGGTTGCGATGGCCTGATGGCGATAGTCGACACCAAACGGCACTTCGACGCGGAAACCGTGACTGAGGTTGCGCGGCGCCTGCTCGATGAAGGCGGACGTGGCCACGGTCACCTGCGCGCCGCCAAGTTCAATGATCTGCACAAGTTCTGGCGTTTGCGTGCGGACTTGGGCCAGGCGACCGTCGGCAAGCTGAATCCAGTCACCGGTCAAGGTCGGAAACCACGCCTCGTTTTGAGCCGGGGGGCGCGAATGCAAGCCAGACAGTTCGCGTACGGGGACGGTGAATGTGCCGCCGTCCAGCGCGGGATTGACCAGGTCGGTATAATAGTCGAGCTTTTCCACGCGCCAGGGCACGCCATTGATCATCACGCGCTCGCCCTCTTGGACCGCACCGAGATTTAACAACAGCGTCACCTGCTCGACGATCTGCGGGATCATTTTCAAGCCAAGCCAGGCCAACGCGACGACAATGATCGCGGAGAAGCCAAGCAGCAGCCAATCGCTCAGGAGATTGAACACCGAAAGCATGGCGAGCGTGGCGGCAACCAACGAGAACGCCTGAAAGACAAGCGTGATAAGCCGGGTCGCGAACGTACGGGGAATTCCCCGGCGGCGCTGAATAAACGCGGCGACCCGCGCGATAATCCGCATCAGGCCGAACACGCCGAAAAACACCGCAAGTCCAATCAGCAGGTTAAAGCCTCTGGTTTGGATAAAGCGGGCCACGAAACCGCCGAAGCCGTCTTGTGCGTTGGATTGGGCTGTGAGCTTGACCTGCAATTGCTGCAGCGAGGTATCGCGCAATGTCCGCAATTCGGTCAGCCGCTTGTCCCATGCCTCTTTTTGCTCAGCCAACACTTGTCGGACTTGTGCCGCTTCGCGCCCCTCAGCGGCCGGGTCGGCCAGGATGCGGTCAAGACGCGCCAGTGCGCTCTCGGCAACGCCAATCCGCCGCTCGGACGATGCAATGGTGGACCGCAACGTTTCGATTTGACGCGCGGTCTCGGTTGCGGATTTCAGCATTGAGACAAACGGGCGCAGCAGGTTTTCAACTTCCTTGTTCAGGTTGAACGTCTCGGCTCCGCTCGCTGCGAACTCCCGATCGGAAACGCCGGCGGTCAGGGCGGCAACCTGCGATTCCAAGTCCTTGATTCGCTTCAGCGCTTCTTGTCGTTTTTGCTCCAGCTCTGCCTTGGTGGCGTCGTCACCGGCCCTGCGCAGCTCACGCGCCAAGCGGCGGGCGTCGCTCTCGGCTTGCGTTTTCGCCGCCAGGACCTCGTTCAGGGTGATGATCGCCTGCTCGGTCTCTGAACGGCGCGGCTCCGGCGGCAAGTCGGCTTGATCGCCGCGTTGGAAAAGTGAGCGACTGCCGTCGTCGGACCGGCGAAACGGCAGACGGAACGGGCGGGATCGATCGCTTGCGCCGTTCTCGGCATCCTCAGAAGCGCTCTGCGCCATGGCAGGCTGAGCCCAGCAAACGGCCACGCACATGGTCAAAAGGACTGCGATAAGGAGTTGGGCGGTCACAGAACGCATGGCATCTGGCTTTGTTGCTCTTGCCGACGGTTGCGCCGGCCGGGTTCGTATGCGCGCGATGGAGGAGTTCAACTCGTAACGGGCGGCGCACTGCGATGCGGCTCCGACACCCGCGGGCGCTGCGTTTTACGCCAAAGTCGCGCAAAGGGCTTGTGCAAAGTGCGACCGGGCAAAGCACGTGGCGCAACGCTGGTGACTGGCCCATGGTCATGCGCGGGCGCACCACTGCTCCACGATCAAGCTGAGCAAATCTCAGGCCACAACACACCTGAATTTTGAAACAGCGCCAAGTCCACGGCTGGCGCACCCGACCGTCAAGCGGCTTCGGTCATTGGGCATCAATGCAGAAAGTCGGGTCGGCGCCACCGCGATGTCTGGGGCTGTTGCAGATCGTTGGACGCGTCGAGCCGCGCGGGATCAGCGGACATAGATGCCTGACGCTACAAGGCGCGCACAATCGGCTTCGGACAAATGAACCAACGAAATGATGCGGATTGATTTGAGGTTCACCAACGCCTCAAATCCGTCCACGCTGCGCACATCGAACGCGTCGCTTTCCCCGTCCCAGTAATGATGGACAAACTCATAGATTTGGGCGCCCGCATCGCATTCCAGAGAAGTTACCTTGGCCAAAAGCTCAGCGCTCAGTGGATAGCGGGCCAGATACGCATAGGCTTCGTCGACAAAGGCATCGCCTTCCTCAAAAACGTCGAATGGCCGGCCGAGGACGTGTGAAAAGAAGTCTTGTGGATCGCCCAGATCGATTTCGCCCATGTCGATCAGTTTCGACAGAACGATCAGCTTGAAGTTCACATCAGCGAACGGTGCGCCGGGTGGGCCCGTTGGCGCGGCATAAGCGACCGGACACTTTTCGGGGTAGACCGCCGACGGATTCGAAAGCCCGATCTTACGCAGATATTGCGCACCATCAAACGTGGTGCCGAGTTCGATATCGACACGCAGGCCGTCTGCCAGATCGAAACTTTCAAAGCTGAACGGGCTGATTGAGCTGCGCTTGAACGTGAGCTGAGGGAATGCGCGCCGCAGTTCGTCCTCGTTTGCTGACGCGCGAACGCCCAGCACCTCATGACCGCCCGTAAAGCGCCAGTTGAACCGGATCGCGCCAAGCTTGGCGTCCTGTGTGATCTGCACGACCACGCCATCGGACATATCCGCGGTCAGGACGCGGCCCTCACGATGTGGATAGGGCGGGCGCCACCGCGTGCCATAGACGCGAATCACCTCGTCAAGCGGCGCACCGGGCCGAAGCAATGCGGCCGCCGCGCGGTCGAAAGGCGTAGCGTCCATGACAACCTCCCCATCGCTGCCACGCCACAATAAGAAAAGCGGGCGCACCAAATATGGCGCGCCCGCTTGAAAGGACCGGCACAGAGGCCGGCGATCGGAGTGGTTGCGCCGAATCAGCGCGAATAGAACTCGACCACGAGATTAGGTTCCATCTGGACTGGATACGGCACATCGCCAAGCACGGGGACGCGCACGTAGGTCGCCGTGAACTTGGTGTGGTCCACGTCCAGGTAATCGGGAACGTCACGCTCGCCGCTTTTGACGGCCTCCATCACCAACGCCATCTCGCGCGATTTCTGGCGCACTTCAACGACGTCGCCGATACGCACGCGGAAGCTTGGGATATCGACCTTCTTGCCGTTCACCAGGACGTGGCCGTGGCTTACGAATTGGCGGGCGGCAAACACTGTCGGCACGAACTTGGCCCGATAGACGACGGCGTCCAGACGGCGCTCGAGAAGGCCGATCAAGTGCTCCGACGTGGAGCCTTTCAGCCGCGCGGCTTCGGAATACAGTCTGCGGAAGTGCTTTTCGGAGATATTGCCGTAGTAGCCCTTCAGCTTCTGTTTGGCGCGAAGTTGCTGGCCGAAGTCGGACAGCTTGCTGCCGCGGCGTTCGCCGTGCTGGCCAGGCCGCGAAGAGCGGCGGTTCAGCGGGCTCTTGGGTCGGCCCCAAATGTTCTCGCCAAGGCGGCGATCGATCTTGTGTTTGGCGCGAATGCGCTTTGTCATTCCAGCACTCCAGCTTGGATCACGGAGAGCCCCCTCCTCTGCCGAGGCCGGCATTCGCGCACGTGCGATGAGCACGTTGCGGCTTGCACAGCCAAAGCCGACAGGCACCGGACTTGTGTGATAAGCCGGCACCGCGGGTGCAATGTTGCAACGAAAAAGCGGGCCTTTGTGGCCCGCCAGACCCCGGTTCATATGCAAAACGGGGCGTGTCGTCAATGTCTCATCGGCGGCTCGCGATGCACCTGATCACCGCAGACATTGCCGCCGAACTGTCAGGCACCGGCGTGTCAGCCTTGCTTCTTGGCGTTTTTCAATTCCGGGTCGGTCTTCAAATACTCGATGATCTGACGCTTGACCTGGGTGCGCTCTTCGTCGGTACAGGTTTTGACCGGCGCCTTTTTCTCGTCAACGACGACGACTTTGCCATCCTGGCGCTCGACGACTTCGACCTTGCCGGTCAAAAGCATGATCGTGGTGAGGTGAAGCTGGCTGATGTAGACCATCTGCTGCTCCGACCACTTCTTCGAAGCGTTCTCACGGTTCATCATCGACTGGTAGTTGGCGATTTGTTCGTCCTTCAGACCGCAGATCTGTGCATGCGCCGAACGGCGGCCGGCCAGAATGATCTCGGCTGCCTTGGCTGGCGGCACTTCGACTTCGTTGCGCTTACTGCGATCGATGATGACCGTTTTGCCGTCGGGCTTCGTGAACTTCTGCGGGGTCAGCTGCCACGCGTAATTCATGAACGCCTTCACGGCCCGGTCGCTGAGGCCCTGCTGGGCGACCGCAGGCGCTACAGCGCCGCACACCAGTGCCAAGGCAATCGCAAGCTGCGCCCCTTTGCGCGTTGCCATTGCCAGATGCCCATCAAACCGGCCGCGTGCCGCTGTGATCCCAGACATGCTTCATTGCCCCTTGTTATGAAAGTGCCCAGTCCCTGGGCGCCCACCGGCCTTTGTTGCGGCCCGATCGCCATCGGCGATCCGCACCGGATCCTGGTCGGACCCGCCCGCGCTGTCCGCCGGGTGGTAGCTGCCCAAAATGGGCTACAAGATGGCACTTAATGATCGGATTGAGTGCCTTTGCGCGGGCGCCGTGTCAGCGTGACGACAATGCCACGTAGTGTGCGCACCTCTTGCGCGGTCAAATCTGCCCGCAGGAACATCGAGCGCAAGTTGCGCACGGTCACGTGCTTGCGTTCCGGCGGATTGAAGAAGCCGCGTGCGTCCAGTTCCTCCTCGATGTGCGCGAAGAACCGTAACAGATCCTCGTGTTTGACGGGGACATCATGACCCAGGTTCACCCCTTCATGAAGCCGCCGCTCGCGATCCGTCATGCGGCCGAGCGTAGCGCCCTCGCCGCTGCGCAACCACGCATAACCCAACAACAGCACGGACTGGGCGAGGTTGAGAGAGGCAAATTTGCGATTGACCGGAATCATCACGATGGCGTGGCAGTCGGCCACTTCGTCGCTCTCCAGCCCGTTGCGCTCACGGCCAAACAAGATCCCGCACCGTTGGCCCTGGGCCGTGCGCCGGCGGATTTCGGCTGCAGCCTGTTCGGGTGTCAAAACGGGTTTGCGCAGATCGCGTTGTCGCGCGGTCGTTGCGACCACGTAGTTCAGGTCCGCGATCGCTGGCTGCAGCCCCTCGTGTAGCGCAGCGCCATCGACAATTGCCGCCGCACCGGATGCGACCGCGCGTGCCTTTTCGCTTGGCCAGCCGTCGCGCGGGCTTATCACGCGCAAATCATCGAGCCCGAAGTTGGCCATGGCGCGCGCGACCATGCCGATGTTTTCGGCGATCTGCGGCGCCATGAGGAGCACACTTGGTGCATCGGTTTGCGCGAACGGTTCATCCAGCAGATCTTCCGTCTGGCGCACGCCATAGCGCAATTTACGCAAAACGCGGCGGGCCCAGAACCAGTACTCCTCGCCGCTCCAGGTCCGCGCCAACTGATCCAGGCTGTCCACATCCAGCACACCTTGGCCGGGGCCGCCGGTCACCGTGAGACCGGTGCGAGCAGCTGCCACCCTCTCAAAATCCCGGCAAACGTCGTCGAGACTTGCAAGTCCACGCTTTTCGACATGGCGCCGGCAACCCTGGCAGGTGACGTCGTCGGCCTCGCAGCGCCGTTCCGCGCAGTATACGAACGCGTTTTCCAGCGCCGCATCGCTCAGACCGTCGCTGACACCGGCGTTTGAACGGACAGCGTCCACGCCGTGCTCGTGCGCGGCATGCACCACCTCGCCCACGATGCGCGTTCCGATCAGCGGCGCGCCGTCACTGCCCATCACGGCATGCGCGGTCTTATCGGGCTCGCGCTGGCCGAGCGTTTGTGCGGGTTTGGATGTCTCTGGCGTGTCTGGCATTTCAACGTTTTGCCTTGGACCAGCCGCGCGGTCAAAGCCGTCCAGATTGCCGGCGCAAGGCCGTGGCGGTGCCTGGGTCGGGCTTGCGGGCGATCAACCTCATCCCTTCCGCCAATGGGCCGCCATGCCGCAGCGCGATATCCCACTGAGATGCGCCGCAAAATGCCGGTCCCTCACGCGCGGGAGGTCCGGCGGCTGGCTCGATGACCGCGCCTGGAGGTGAAACCGCATGTCGAAAATCAAAGTCGAAGGCACCGTTGTCGAACTCGACGGCGACGAGATGACCCGCATCATTTGGCAGTTCATCAAAGACA
>CAZOGY010000095.1:0-14218 GCA_964579305.1 uncultured Hyphomicrobiaceae bacterium | reverse complement strand
CTAGGCGCACGAGGCCCGATCCAGCATCCCCCCACCACAGGACGCGAGGTGAACCGCCGACAGGCGCGGCGGTTCACGCGCCAAAGCGGATCATACGGCAAATGGCGATCACACGGCTAATGTCAGCGTGAGGCTGATGGCGAATACGACGACGCTCGTCAGGAAAAGCCGAAGTGCCTCATACCAGACCGGCGCTTCGCCGCGCCGCACCGTCCAAATGTCGTAAACCAACAGCCCGACAAAACCGACCGCAAGCAGGAACAACCCGACCCGCGTATCGAAGAACAACGCCAGCCAGGCGAGCAATGCGGGGATGACCGAAACCCCATATTGCCGCCAGCGCGTGCCCGCTGAGCCGTTATCATCGGCCATGGCGAGCCCCCACTGGACCCCACCCATGAACGACAGGATCACGGCCGCATAAAGCATCATGGCGGGAATCGTCAGGTGAGCGCCGAGCCAGGCGGGCACGGCCAAATCCGGCTTGGCGATCGATAAAAACGGCAGCGCGACAAAAGGAATAAGCCCAAGCACGCCAAGCACAATGGCAGCCACCGGCATGCCATGCCGCCCGAGCTTCAATGGCCGATCGTGCTCCTGCATCGTCATCCTCTTTGCAAGATTTCACACACCACGACGTCGCGTCGCAGCATCTTTTCGCAGATCCCGTGCGTTTGCCCAACGAGTGAACGTCCCCGCCAGACCACGGAGACCCGATGCTTTACAAGGACAAACTCAAGCCGATGGATCAACGCGGCGGCGGCGGCGGTGCTGCGGTCGCTTCAACGGCCGACGCAAACGAAGTCGCGAAATTCAACAAGCTCGCTGAAGAGTGGTGGCGGCCAGACGGGCAATTCAAAGTTGTCCATGCCTTCAACGCTGCCCGCGTCGACTATCTCAAACGCCATATCGCGGAAAGCTTCGCGCGCGACCCCGACACGACCCGACCGCTTGCCGGCCTGAAAATCGCGGATATCGGCTGCGGCGCCGGGCTCGTGTCCGAACCCATCGCTGAGGCTGGTGCAGAAGTGACCGGGATCGATGCGGCCGAACGCAACGTTGAAATCGCGCGGCATCATGCGGCCAAGACGGGCGTGGAGATCAGCTACAGGCACGCTTTGCCAAGCGACCTCGCCGATAAGGCTGGTGCGTTCGACGCCGTCATGTCGCTGGAAGTGGTCGAACACGTCGCCGATCTCGACCGGTTTTTACAAGAGATTGGCCGGCTCGTCAGGCCTGGCGGCATCTTGATCATCGGCACGCTCAACCGCACGCCCAAATCATTTGCGCTTGGCATCGTCGGGGCAGAGTACGTCCTGCGCTTGCTGCCGCGAGGCACCCACGACTGGCGCAAGTTCGTCAAACCGTCAGAACTGGAAACCAAACTTGCACCGCATGGTTTCGTCGCCGAACGCCTGACCGGCGTCGTCATGAACCCGCTCAATTGGCGCTGGTCGTTATCATCTGACGCAAGCGTCAACTATCTGCAAACGCTCCGTAGAGGTCCTGCGCCCGTCGCAGAGGTCACCACCTGAAGCCGAGCGCGTCATTCTGCCACGAAAACAGGGCTGTGCGAGCGCGAAAACGCCAATCTGGCTGACGCACCTCGCCGTTTCGACAACATGCAAGACACCGCTGGACATATCTCGACACTGTTACTCGTCGACGATGACCGAGTGTTCCTGCGCTGCCTCCAGCGCGTGATGGAGCGGCGCAACTACATCGTGACGGCGTGTGACACGTGTGCCGAAGCGCGCGAGCGCATTGCGACCCAACCGTTTGACTTCGCAGTCCTCGATTTGCGTTTGTCAGATGGCTCGGGGCTCGATCTGCTTGCCGCATTGAACGAAGCGTCGCCGCGCACCCGTGCTGTGATCCTGACCGGTTACGGCAACATCGCAACGGCCGTCACTGCGACCAAGTTTGGCGCGATCGATTACATCGCCAAGCCTGCCAACGCAGATGAAATCGAAGCCGCGTTGCATGGCCGCACGCGCACATTGCACAAGGGCGAAACATTCCCGCGCCCTGAGGTGCAGGAGTTCCGGTACCTCCTGGCCATGTATGAGCGGCATGGCCGCAACATGAGCGAGACGGCGCGCGCTGCAAGTATGCACCGCCGGACGTTGCAGCGCATTTTACGCCGCCACGGCGTTGGCCCATCGGAACAAGTCCCGCCGGAAGAACGCATGGAGCGTCCGCATCTGCGCCGGCTCGTCCGGCTTTGGATGGCACTCCTGGACGGTCCGCAAGCCAAGATGCCAGCGCCTGGGGAGCCGGGGGAACCGGATCCGGTTGACGCCATGTCAGACGGCGATCCGCTGCGGTTCAGCAAGGCGCAACTCCCGGTGAACTGATTTCGCCGGTTGTGCGTTGGGACTGCGTGGCCGGGTCACCCTCGCGCCGCGTTTCCTCCTAGACTCAAGGCCGCGCCTCGCGCGGCTTTTTTTTCACCTTCGATCTCGCTTCGTGGCGTCAGCGAAGCAGGCCACTTATTGCCCTTCGCTATCGCTCAGTTCTCAGATACACCGCACCTGGACTTCACACCAAAGCGGAACGCCGAACGCGCCACGCAGGTCAGGCCTGATCCGACGCCCATGCACCACTGCGCGCGGCAACATCCCACGCGACATCAGCGCCGTCGTAGTCGACCTGCGTGAGATAAAGCCCGTCAGGCGGAGCGATCGCTGCGCATGCGGCACGGTTCTTCGCAGCCAACGCAAGCGCGAGTTGATCGCCCTGCCATTTGCCCGTGCCGATCTCCTTCAGGCATCCCACCATCGAGCGGACCTGATTGTGAAGGAAAGACCGTGCCGAGGCCCTCACGTGGACCTCGTGACCGACCCGGGAAACGCGAAGCGCATCAAGCGTTTTGACCGGTGAAGCCGCTTGGCACGCCGACGCCCGGAAGGTTGTGAAATCGTGATGTCCAACGAGGACTTGCGCGGCCGCATCCATCGCGTCGGCGTCCAGCGCCTTGGTCACCCACCACACCCTGTTCCTGTCGAGTGCCGGCCGCGCGCGGCGACATAACAAACGGTACAAGTAATGGCGCCGGGTTGCACTGAAGCGCGCATCAAAGTCCGCGGTCGCCACGGCGCAATCAAGGATCGCGATCGGGCTCGGCTTCAAGTGATAGTTCAAAGCCTCACGCACCTTCAGTGACGGCCAGTCCCGCTGCAATTCAAAATGCGCAACCTGCCCAAGCGCGTGCACGCCGGTATCAGTCCGGCCCGCGCCCTGCGGCATAACGGTCTCGCCACAGAACGCTTGCAGCGCCTCGGCAATACGCCCCTGCACGGACGCACCATTGGCTTGGACCTGCCAGCCCACGAACGGCGTACCGTCATATTCAATGAGGATTCGATAGCGCGGCATCAAGGCTCCCGGCGTTGGGCCGGCAGTCCTTGGCGCGCCAGCCCCAGTGCGATGATCGAAAAACGTGCCGGATTGCCCAGCCGTGTCAGAAAACGCCACGTTCCTGACCTGGCGCAATGCTGCGTCATTGCCAAGCACGTTGATCGCCGCGCAGCCGAGAGGGTTATAGGGCCAGAAAATCGAACCGCTCCAGGCAGAACCCGAGAGCGGTTTCAAAAACTTAAAGGCCTGCTGCGCGTCCACCAGAACCACGGCCTGCGCCCGTGCGACCGCCAAAGCCGCGATTTCCTCGGAAGAACCGGCCGCCCCGGCCCACAAAACCGCCCACGAAGCCAGCGCTGCCGCGCGAACTTGGGCCCTTGTGATAATGGTAGTTGTGGTTGGTGCTGCGGCTGCGCACCGTCTTGCGTACGTCTGTGATCGAAAGCGAAAGCGGCGTCGCGTTGTTGGGATTGATGATCACGCGTCGTGTCGGCGGCAACGGGCGGAACACACGGACACCGGCTTCAATGGTCACCGTCGCCCCATAATAGGGACGTGGTTCGATGCGCACGGTGCTGGCCTCTTGTGCCTGTGTGCCAGATCCGAAGACCACAACGGCAGCGCCGGCAATCAAAGCTTGAGCGAAGGTAAGGCGGAACATGACATCCTCGCGAGTGACGGTTTGCTTCGCCCCAACCGTACCGGCTCGCCCCATCCACCTGTTTAGAAATCGTTGACCATGATAAACGCGGCCGTCACGCAGCGATCCGTCGTGGCAGGCACGTCAGCCGAGCATTAACCCAGCGGCGATTGGGTTGCCGCGCTGAAACTCGTCGCGTTGCATGACCCGTTTGCCAGCCTTCTGCAAAACCTCCAGCCGCACCGCGCCTGCGCCGCAAGCCACGGTCAGTTGCTCATCGAGCACCATGCCCGCCGGCCCCGACATCTCTGCGACGACCCGAGAGCGCAAGACTTTGACACGGTCGCCAGCGCCGGACACGTTTTCAGGCAGCGCAAACCACGCCCCTGGGAACGGCGATAGACCACGAATATGATTGTGTACGTCTTGCGCGGGCTTGGAAAAATCGATCGGCGTTTCAGACTTTTCGATTTTGTGGGCATACGTCACGCCGTCCTGCGCCTGCGGTGTGAAAGCAAGGCTGCCGCGCTCAAGCGCTGAGAGCGCGCGCACGGCAAGGCTCGCGCCACGTTCGCACAAGACATCGTGCAATTCGCCGGCCGTCATGTCAGGCCCAATCGCAACCTGCTCGGCCAGACACACCGGACCGGTATCAAGTCCCTCTTCCATTTGCATGATCATCACGGCGGTCTCGGTGTCCCCGGCCATGATCGCCCGCTGAATCGGCGCGGCACCGCGCCACCGCGGCAGCGCTGAGGCGTGCACATTGAGACAGCCAAAACCCGGCGCATCAAGGATCGGTTTGGGTAGGATCAGCCCGTACGCAATCACCACTGCAACGTCGGCATCGTGCGCGGCGAACGCCGCTTGCTCCGCCTCCCCGCGTAAGCTCTTTGGCGTGTGGACAGTCAACCCCGCCTTCTGCGCGAACGCGTGCACGGGCGATGGCGTCTCAGACAGGCCGCGCCGACCGGCCGGCCGCGGGGGTTGTGAATAAACCGCTACGACTTCGTGCCCGGCGGCCAGGATCTCCGACAGCGTTGGAACAGAAAAGTCCGGCGTGCCCATGAACACGACGCGCAGCATGAACGCCCCCTTTGCGCCGCCCGGCCGAGCCGCCGCGACAAATCCACCGGCATCACGTCGTGCGTGCCGCCTTCTTCAACTTGCGGATCGCGATGTTCCGCTTCAGCGGCGATAGGAAGTCGATGATCAGCTTGCCGTCCAGATGATCGGCTTCGTGCTGGATCGCCGTGGCAAGCAACCCATCCGCCTCGCAGACCACCTCGTTGCCGTCCCGGTCCAGATAGCGGACCGTCACGTCAGCCGGGCGCTCTATGTCGACCAGCACGTCCGGCAGAGACAAACAGCCTTCCTCATAAAGCCGCGGCCGATCGCCAAAACGCTCAATCTTGGGATTGATCATGCAGATCGGCTGCGGGACCTCGTCCTTGCCGCCAACGTCGAGCACAAGCAGCCGCAGCGGCACGCCAACCTGGATCGCCGCAAGCCCGACCCCAGGCGCATCGTACATCGTCGCAAACATATCATCGATCAGCCGCTGCAAGTCATCGTCGAAGCGCTCAACGGGCGCCGACGTCTCGCGCAGGACCGGATCGGGCAGTTTGATGATCGGACGGATAGCCATGGTGGGGAGATAGGCGAGCCGGCTGTGCCGGTCAATTTGCCAACGCGCGCGTCACTGTTGCGATGACCGGCCCATCGACTGCGGTTGTAATCAAGATCAGGCTTCCGTCGCCTCGGCGCCGCCGCCGCGACCCGAGCGCAACCGCTGCCCGCCGCGCCGCAACGCCTCACGTGCGATGATATACAGGATCTTGTAGCCGGCCCGGACCGAGCCGCGGATGGTTCCTGAGACCTTCGAGACACCGATCCGGTTGCGGTAATCGGTCGGCACCTCTTCGATAGCAAGTCCTTGTTCCACGGCCTTGATTTGCATTTCGACCGTCCAGCCGTAGTTGCGGTCCGCCATCTCCAGCCGCTCCAGCGCGGAACGTCGGATCGCGCGGAACGGCCCAAGATCGGTGTAGCGCTGGCGCCAGATCAACCGGATCAGCGTCGTGGCAAGCCAATTCCCGAACCGCTGCGGCGGCGTCAGCGCGCCGGCTTCGCACGTGCCAAGAACACGCGAGCCCAGAACAAAGTCGGCTTCGCCATCGACAATCGGGTCGACCAGCGCGGCCATGTCATCGGCATGGTCGCTGTGGTCGCCATCCAAGAACACGATGATATCGACGCCGCCGGCCCGCGCGATCCCCGCCAGGCAAGCTGCCCCGTAACCGCGTTCCTCTTCGCGCACAACAACCGCGCCAGCACCGGCCGCAATATCACCGGTTCCGTCGCTTGACCCGTTGTCTGCAACGACGACGGCATCAACCCAGTCGGGAATATCGGCCAAAACGCGCGCGATTGCGTCTGCCTCATTGAGCGCAGGGATCACGCACGCCACCGTCATCTGTTTGCGCATTTACTTGCCCCTTTGATGGCGCGGCCGATCACGCTGGAAGCACCATGTCGGGCCTAGACCGCCAGATCATTCACGTGCGAGATCAATGCGGCCGATCAACGTCATGCAGGCCCACACAGCGATCACGCCAAACACGATCCCACCAAACAAATTGCCGGCGATTACGCCTTCCGCGCCGGCAAGCGCACCGCCGGCATAAACGAATGGCACCGTACCAAGCGTTGCGCGCGCCCAATTTGCTAATGTTGAATAGTGCGGCCGACCGAGTGTGTTGAACACCGCATTGGCCACAAACAGCGCGCCGAGGAAATAGAACAACGGCGCAAGCCAGCGGCAGAAAAGGTAGATCAGGTCTTTCGCCGTGCCCTCCACGGCGAACGCGGACACGATGTATGGTGCGGCAAGAGCAAGCCCGACCCACGCAGCCAGCGTGAAAAGCCCCGTCACCTTCAAGGCTTCGATCAGCGCCGTGCGCATGCGATCGCGATCCGCCGCGCCGTAATTCTGTCCAACGATCGGCCCGATCGAGCCCGACAGCGCGTAAATCGCACCAAATGCCACCGGCATAACCCGCCCGATGATGGCCCAGCCCGCAACAGCGCTATCGCCATAGGGCGCCACCGCTGCCGTGACGTATCCGTTGGCGAAGGGTGTCGCGAGATTGGTTGCGATCGCTGGCACGGCCACAAGCCCAAGTGCCCTGGCATCGGACGGGAGCGTTGCCGCTTTGAACCGGCCAGCAAGGTCATGCACGACAATGACGCCGTAAAGCCCGGTCACCATCACAACCAGCCGCGCACAGAACGAGGCAGCGCCTGCCCCTTCCAGTCCCCAGCCGAGCGCGAAGATGAAGATCGGGTCCAGCACCACGTTCGCGATAGCGCCAAACAAAGTGACGTACATGGCGCGTTGGGCATCGCCGACCGACCGCAGAATAGCGGCGCATGTCATGCCAATTGCAAGCGCAGGCATCGCCGGCATGATGATTTGAACATAGCTCGTGGCGGCGTGAAGCGCGTCACCCTGCGCCCCCAATAGTCTGAGGAAGACAGGCACATTGGGCCAGATCAACGCCGCAAGCACTGCCGCCGTCCCGCCCGATACGACAAGCGCGTTGGTGGCAATGCGCCGTGCACGCATGCGCCGACCGGCACCCAGCGCAGGCGAGATTTTTGCGGTTGCCGCGACCGACAAGCCGATCCCCACCGAGACCATCATGAACAAAACCGCGCTGGCATAGCCAATGGCCGCCACGAGCGCGGTGTCGTCCAACATCGACACGAAAAAGATGTTGGCCAGATCGCCAATAAAGATGGCCATGAGTCCGAACGCGCCAGCACCGGTCATGACAAGGATATGCCGCCGCAGCGATCCGCTGACAAACTTGGGGTCGCCCGAGCCGCGCGCCGTCGCAGCCGGCCGCACCTGCGCGCCGCGGGGGCGAAACGCGTTGGCGATACTCATGCTGGCCGTCGCGATTTGATCGCCGCAGACAACGTGCCATCGTCCAGATAATCGAGTTCGCCGCCGACCGGCACACCTTGCGCGATTTGCGAGACCACAACATCGGTGTCGGAAAGCAGATCCGATATGTAGTGGCTCGTCGACTGCCCCTCGACCGTCACGCTCAGCGCAAGCAGGATCTCGCGCACGTCGGGCGACTTGGCCCGCTCCACGAGGCCCGCCACATTCAATTGATCGGGTCCAATCCCATCGAGCGGCGATAACTGGCCGCCCAGGACATGGTACGTCGCATTGACAACGCCTGCGCGCTCCAGAGCCCACAGATCACCGACATCGGCCACGACAATGATCAGGCTGCGATCGCGTCGCGGATCGGCACACACCGCACACGGGGTTGTCGTGTCGATATTGCCGCAAACGGCACACGTTTTCAGCATTTCGCCAGCAACCCGCAAGGCATCCGCCAGCGGCAAAAGCAGATCATCGCGCCGCTTGACCAACGCCAGCGCGGCCTTTCGCGCGGACCGACGGCCAAGGCCCGGCAACCGCCCCAGAAGCTGGATCACACGCTCGATTTCAGGGCCGGATGTCGCTTGGCTCATGTCAGGTCCGAAACGGTTTCGATTGCGGCACCGGCGCGGGCGGCGCGCAGCGCAAGATCATCGCGACAAAAGCTGTCACGCAGGCACGTGCATCATCGTTTGAAGACTGCGCCCGGCGAGAAATACGCCAAGAATTGCCAGTCCGATGAAAAAGATGCGCCGGAACTCTGCATCGTCGAGGCGAGCCGCTATCCGCCGCCCCAGCCACATGCCCGCGAACGCAGGCGCCGTGGCCGCAAGCGATACAGCCGCCGTCTCCGGCGAAAGCAGATCCACATCGACCAGCAAAATCCCAAGCGCGGCCGTCGATGCCATGAACATAATGCCCATGGCCTGGATCAGTTCAGCCCGTCCGAGCCCAAGCGCACCGAGATACAGCACGCCTGGCATGATGAACGTTCCTGTGAGGCCCGTCACGCTGCCGTTGACGAGGCCGACAATAGGGCCCGCCCAACTTTCATGGCCGCCAAGCGCCGGCACGGCCAGTTGGGCAAGCCCCGTGGCGGCGTACAGGCACAACAAAACGCCAAGCAGAATTGCAAGCGGTTCCGGGCTCGCCAAGGCAAGGACCCGGGTGCCCAGATAAACACCGACGAAGACGGCGAGAATGAAAGGCCACAAACGCCGCAATAAAGGCGCAAGATGTCCACCGGCGACAGCTTGCCAGATATTTGTCAGCAGCGACGGAAACACCGTCAAAGCAATGGCCGGTTTGATGCCGACCGTTGCGGCAAGCAACGCAAGCGCAACGGTCGGCAAGCCAAACCCGACGATGCCTTTCACGCACCCTGCGGCCAAAAACGTCACAGCAATGAGGACCGCCGTCGCCGGCTCAAGCACGGCGCTCGCCAGCCGCCAAATCCTTGCCGAGGCCCAGTCGCGCAGCAATCTGCGTCCAGTTCGCCTCAACGAAGACGGCCAGGCAGATCACCGCGATCGCAAGGATCTGCCAAAGCGACAACGTCGTGCCAAGGAACACGACGGCCAACACGGCCGCAATCACCGGTTTCAGGAAAAACAGATACATCGCGCGCGTGATGTCGGGCGCCGCCGCAAGACCGCCGATCCAGAGCCATTGCGTCAAGGTGGTGTTGAACAACACGAGCACGACGATCGCCCACGCGGCCGCCGATGCGATGTCGGTGATCGAAAAGAAATTGACCCAGCGCCCGAAGAACAGCCCAACGCCAAGCCACAACACGATCCCCCCCAACATCAAGGTGATCGCGGTGAAGCGCAGCGCGCCATGCTCGGCAATGTAGGGCTTGGCGAGCACCAGATAGACCGACATGAACAGCGCACACAGAATGGCGAACACGACGCCGATCAAACTCTCCGCACTGCCCGCCAACGCTGACACGGCACCATCCGTGACCAGAAACGCCACCGCGAGGATCGCCCCGGTACCCGACACAAGCTTTGCCGTACTGATCGGGATTTTGTTCACGACCATGTTGATCAAGCCAACGAAAATCGGTGCGGTGGTCACAACGGTCGCGACTTGCGGCACGCTGGCATAATCCAGTGACCAGTGGAAAAACAGATAAGCGATTGCCACGCCGAAAATTGAAAACAGGACAAGCGCGACACCGTCTTTCTTCAGCGGCGTCACCAGATCCCGGCTATTTGGGAGCATCTGCGCAACGGCAACAAGGCCAAGCCCGCCGAGGAAAAACCGCCAGACGGAAACCTCAGGGCCATTGATGCCGGAGTTATTTGAGATGATTTTTGCCACGAACTCCGACGACGCGTGCCCGATGACGGCAACAAACACGGCAAGATACGCAACCCATCCATACCGGTGCCAGAGGCCGTCCAATTGCTGTGGTTGACGCGGCGTGGGCGTCGGAGACTGCGAAGACATCGCTTGTGGTCCTGAATGCAAAAGCGGGGAAGGTCAGAAGTTAGCCGTCGTGGGTCGTCACGCGATCGTAACCGGCCAATGGTTGGTCGGCCAATGCATGAACCGACACTGCATGGCCACACGAGTGCATGATGAAACACGCGCTAGACGAGGCCGGCCAATTACCAAAGTTTGAGCCCAGGTGGAATTGGCAGTCCGCCCGTGACGCCTTGCATTTTTTCCTGCACGGCTGCCTCGACTTTCGCCTTGGCATCGCCGGTGGCCGCCACCACGAGATCCTCAACGATTTCCGCTTCATCGGGCTTCATCAATGAAGCATCGATCTTGATCGCCTTCATGTCGCCCTTGCCGCTCAGCGTGACGCGGACAAGCCCACCGCCGGATTCGCCGGTGATTTCCAATTCGGCCAATTCCGCCTGCGCAGCCTGCATGCGCGCTTGCACTTCCTGGACTTGCTTCATCATTCCCATGATATCGCGCATGTCGGCTTCATTCCTCTGTGTGCGGGGCGTCTCGGCCCTGTCAGTCGTCGCCATCCTCGTCACCGGCATCAGGATCGATTGGAATGTCGCCATCCGCGTTTGGCGCCGGCGCGCCGTCGTCCGCCGATAGCCCCCGGTCAGCGGCATGGCCACCAATCGGCGTCACGTCAACGATCTGCGCGCCCGGAAGCCCGTGCAACAACTTCGCCACCGCCGGGTGGTCCTTCAGGCGTGCAAGTTCATCGGCCTGCGCCCGACGACGCACGGCGCCGATCGGCTCAGCCCCAGCCTCGCGCGTCACGGTCACGATCCAGCGCTGCCCGGTCCATTCCGTCAATTTGCGGCCGAGGTCTCCGGCGAGGTCGGCAGGCGCCGTCGCAAGGACGTTAAACTCAATCCGGCCGGGCTGGAAGCTAACGAGGCGGACATTGTCTTCAAGATTCAACTTCAACATCGCATCCCGCCGCTCACCGGCAAGCGCGATCACGTCTTCAAAATTCTGCGGTTGTGGAAGGTCCGGCGCCCCCTCAAGCTGCCCCAGTGGATCAATCGCATCCACCATTTTCGGCTCTGCGCCCGTGCCGGGAACGGCCGACAGCCGGGGCCCGCCGCCGTTGGCGCCGCCGCGCACGTCCGAAACCGACATCCCCGATGGACCAGCATCCGCCGTCGGCGCACCGTCGCGGGCGCCCGATCCCGCCGCTGGCGTTCTGTTGGCCGAAACCCCTTGGCCGGCCAGAGCCCGCGCAAGCTGCTCAGGCGTCGGCAGATCGGCGGTAAACGCAAGCCGGATCAAAACCATTTCGGCGGCCGCTCTGGCATTCGGCGCTTTTCCAGCTTCCTCAAGTCCAGTGACCAGCATTTGCCAGGCACGGCTCAGGATTGCCACCGACAGCTTGCCCGCAAGATCGCCGGCCCGCTCCTGCTCGGTCTTGGACAGCCCATCGCCAGCCGCATCGGCCCCCAGCGTTTTCGCCCGCGTCACCGCATGAACGACATCAGCCAAATCGCGCAGTAGCTGGATCGGATCGCCGCCATCCTGATGCAGCGCAATAAACTCTTCCAGCGCAGCCTTCGGCGTTCCTGAAAGCGTTGCCTCCAAGAGATCGAAAATCCGGCCGCGGTCGGCCAGCCCCAACATGGCGCGGACGGCGTCGGACGTCACGCTGCCGGCCCCCATGGCGATCGCTTGATCAAGGATCGACAGCCCATCGCGGACCGAACCTTCAGCTGCGCGCGCGATCAGCGCCAACGCATCATCGTCCGCTTGCGCGCCCTCAAGTCCGACGATTTTTTGGAAATGCGCCACGAGAACGGGCACATCCACACGGCGCAGATCGAACCGCTGACAGCGCGACAGCACGGTGACCGGCACCTTGCGCACCTCGGTCGTTGCGAAGATGAACTTCACATGGCCAGGCGGCTCTTCCAATGTCTTCAAAAGCGCATTGAACGCGCCCTTCGACAGCATATGAACTTCGTCGACGATGAAGACTTTGTAGCGGGCCGTAAGCGGCTTATAGCGCGCGCTTTCAATGATCTCACGGACGTTATCGACACCGGTGTTAGAGGCAGCGTCCATTTCCACCACGTCCGGGTGGCGCGATTTCAAGATATCGCGGCAATGCCGCCCGTAGCCAGCCGACAGATCAACCGTGGGACCCTCCGCGCCGGATCCGTCTTCACCGACCTCGTAATTGAGGGCCCGCGCCAAAATCCGCGCTGTGGTTGTCTTTCCGACCCCGCGCACGCCGGTCAGCATATAGCCCTGCGCGATGCGGTCTGTGGCGAACGCGTTTTTGAGCGTCGTGACCATGGCCTCTTGGCCAATCAGGTCGGCAAACGATTCCGGCCGATACTTGCGGGCAAGCACAACATAGCCGCCGCTGGTGCCGTCACCGCCGGACCCAAAGCCAGATTGTCTCTGATTGTCGCTCATAGATCGATGAAGCCCGTGCTTCAGCCGTAGAAGACAAGCCGCACGCGTCCGGTGCGCTTAAGCCCCTCCGACGATGGCCCGATGTCCATCAATCGGATCAGCAGCCGTGAGCGAAGTAAAGTAGGAGGCTGAACAACGACCCGCGCCGGACTCGTTAGGGCTGCTTCCTTCCGGACCTGACCCGGTTGGCGAGCGACCCGTCCGCGCCAACCTCCCGCGCCCTATATGACGGCTTCGCGACACGCGCACAAGGGGGGACCGGTCAGGCGAACCCATAACCCGATCGACGCCCCCGTCACATTGCGACTTCTAAGGCGCCAGCAGCCAAGTTACAGACAACCGCCGGGCCCCGTCATCGGCCTGTCAAATGGACTGTTGAAGCTTTCGCGAATGCTTATCGCGAACCCAACTTGCCAACAGGGGGGCCATCATGCGTGCAACGCGCGGACTTTTCTGGAGTGTCAACGTTCTTTTGTGGGCGCTGAATGGCTGGACGCTACTTCAGGTTGTGGGATTGCTGCCGGCGCTCAGCCACGCCGTGACCGGGACACTGATCGCCAATATCGTGATCATCCCGTTCTTGATGTGGTCGGCCTACCGGACGGGCCAGATTGTCGAAGACACGTTTGGGCGGAATGCCAAGTCATAAGCTCACACAGCGTAGGTTCGATCGCGCGGCTCAGCCCCGTCGCTGGACACAGCCAACGAGTGAGCCACTGACTGACACCGCCGACGACACGGCAAGATGGCGTGACATTTCGGCTCGCAATTGCGGCGCAGACCGGCGACAGCGTTCACGGCTGTGTGCAGCGGGCCGGCGCTACGTTGCAGCCGCACGATGCGCGTGCTCTTTTCCGCTCATAGGGAGGCCGCATGTCAGAACAAATCCCAACGCTCGTCGCATCAACGCTGCTAGATCGTGAAAGCCAGAAGCGCAACGACCCCGATTACTTGGCGGCGCTGCAGGCGGCCCCTGGCGCGCGCTTCATGGTCCTTGCTGACCACAAACCGGTGGTGGTCTCCAACGAGGATCGCAGCGACACGCGCGTTCGGTGGTTCACCCGCGACGAGATCATCGAATTTGGTTTGCCGATGGACGACGCGGTGTTCCTTGGCGTTGAGAAACAAACGCGCGAAGGCCGGTTTTCCATCGCCGCGTCTGACCATCGCGTGCGCAGCGTCCCGCAGGCGCTGGAAAAGCTCCGCCCAATCGTCGATCTGCGATCGCTGGCGATGCAGGATGGCGCCCCGTCAACGGAGTTGTCGCTAATGGGCCTGGCAAAAGCCCTTGCGCATTGGCACGACGCAAACCGGTGTTGCGGCCATTGCGGCGGCACGACCAATCCCAAAGATGGCGGCTGGAAGCGCAAATGCTGGGC
>CAZOGY010000094.1:0-14252 GCA_964579305.1 uncultured Hyphomicrobiaceae bacterium | reverse complement strand
CCCGTCAGGCCAACGCGGGCGCGAGCGCCTGGTGGCTCGTTCATCTGGCGGTAGACGAGCGCGCATTTGGAGCCTTCGCCACCGCCTTTGACGTTCACGTTGGAGTCGATCATTTCGTGGTAGAGGTCGTTGCCCTCACGGGTGCGCTCGCCCACGCCCGCGAACACGGAATAGCCACCGTGCGCCTTTGCGATGTTGTTGATCAATTCCATGATCAAAACGGTTTTGCCGACGCCGGCGCCGCCGAACAGGCCGATCTTTCCGCCTTTGGCATAAGGCGCGAGGAGGTCGACCACCTTGATGCCCGTGACCAGGATCTCGGCCTCGGTGGACTGTTCCACGTATTCCGGGGCTGGCTGGTGGATCGGCCGCGTCTGGTTATGGGCAACCGGACCAGCTTCGTCGACAGGGTCACCGACAACGTTGATGATGCGGCCCAGCGTGCCCTCGCCAACGGGAACGGCAATCGGCTGACCAGTATCGCGCACTTCCTGGCCGCGAACGAGGCCTTCCGTTGAGTCCATCGAAATCGCGCGGACGGTGTTTTCACCAAGGTGCTGAGCCACTTCGAGAACGAGCCGGCCCGTCGGATTGTCTTTTGACTTGGCGGCCTCGTTGAGCGTCTCAAGAGAATTGAGGATCGCTGGAAGCTGGTCCTGGAACTGGACGTCGACAACGGCGCCCATCACCTGGCGAATGCGTCCTACTGCGTGTTCGGTCATGTTCTCGTCTTCCCAGTTCGCACCGATGTTTGGGCCGGCGAGGGCCCGATCTCTTGGGTTGTGCCACAGTTATGCGCTGTGGGCATTTGATCGATTAAACCGCCTCTGCGCCGGAGATGATCTCGATCAGTTCTTTCGTGATCTGAGCCTGACGGGCACGGTTGTAGTTCAGCGTCAGGCGGTTGATCATGTCGCCAGCATTGCGCGTTGCATTGTCCATAGCAGACATCCGCGCGCCCTGTTCAGAAGCGGCGTTTTCCAGCAGGCCGCGGTAGATCTGCGTTGAGATGTTGCGGCGCAGCAGGAAGTTGAGAAGGCCCTCTTCGTCAGGCTCGTATTCATAAACCGCAGACGCTGCAGTCTTGCCGGGGGCCGCGTTCGCGCCCGTCTCGGCCTCGCCCTCCGGCAATGAGGCTGGAATCAATTGCAAGCCGGTCGGGATTTGCGAAATCACCGACTTGAACTGCGAGAAGTAAACGGTCGCGATATCGAATTCGCCGGCTTCAAACATGGCCATGACTTTGCCTGCGACCTCTTCGGCCTGAGCAAAACCAATTTGTTTGACGCTGCGGAAGTCGATGTGCTCGACGATCAGATCCGGCACTTCCCGGCGCAAAAGATCATAGCCTTTGCGGCCAACCGTTATGATCTTGACGGTTTTGCCTTCGGCACGCAGGCGCACGATGTCTTGCCGCGCCCGGCGCACGATCGACGTGTTGAACGCGCCGCAAAGGCCGCGCTCGGCTGTCATCACGACAAGAAGCTGGACATCGTCTTTGCCTGTGCCGACCAGCAGCGGCGACGCGCCGGTTTTCACAGGAAGCGCTGCGTTCAGGTTTGCCAGGATAGAATTCATACGCTCGGTGTAGGGACGCGAAGCCGTTGCAGCTTCCTGGGCCCGGCGCAGTTTGGCAGCGGCGACCATTTGCATGGCCTGGGTAATTTTCCGCGTTGCCTTCACCGACGAGATGCGGTTCCGGAGATCTTTCAAACTGGGCATTGCGCGTGCGTCCCAAAAGCGTGCGGTCGGGCGGGGCGGTCAGCGCCGGTGAGCCAAGGCCCACCGACGTATGTGTCTAAAGGCGAGCGAGTTTAGACGTCGGCGCTGAAACCGTTTGCGAACGTTTCCAGAGCCTCGGTCAAGCGCTTCTCGGTATCTTCCGAAAGCTGCTTTTCTGTGCGGATTGTCTCCAGGATATCCGAACCGCTGGAGCGCATGTGATCGAGGAAATCGCGCTCGAACTTGCCGACGGCGGCAACCGGCAGCTTGTCGAGATAACCGCGCGTGCCGGCGAAAATGACCACGACCTGCTCTTCGGTCTTCAGCGGCGAGAACTGCGGCTGCTTGAGGAGCTCGGTCAGGCGGGCACCGCGGGCCAAAAGGCGCTGCGTTGCCGCATCGAGGTCGGAGCCGAACTGAGCGAACGCCGCCATCTCACGGTATTGTGCCAGCTCGCCTTTGATCTTACCGGCAACCTGCTTCATGGCCTTGATCTGGGCCGAGGAGCCAACACGCGACACCGACAGGCCAACGTTCACGGCCGGCCGGACGCCCTGGTAGAAGAGGTCGGTCTCAAGGAAGATCTGACCGTCCGTGATCGAAATCACGTTCGTTGGGATGTAGGCCGACACGTCGTTTGCTTGGGTCTCAATGACCGGAAGCGCGGTCAGCGAGCCGAGGCCATTGTCTTCGTTCAGCTTCGCGGCGCGCTCCAGCAGACGTGAGTGCAGGTAGAAAACATCGCCCGGGTAGGCTTCACGACCGGGCGGGCGGCGCAGGAGCAGTGACATCTGGCGGTAGGCGACGGCCTGTTTGGAGAGGTCGTCATAACCGATCACGGCGTGCATGCCGTTGTCGCGGAAGAATTCGCCCATGGCGCAACCGGTGAACGGTGCCAAATACTGCATCGGCGCCGAGTCCGACGCGGTCGCGGCGACGACGATCGAATATTCCAGCGCGCCGCGCTCTTCGAGTGTCTTCACGAACTGCGCAACTGTCGAGCGCTTCTGGCCGACGGCGACGTAAATGCAGTAAAGCTTGGCGCTTTCGTCATCGCGCTCGTGGAGCGGTTTCTGGTTCAAGAACGTGTCGAGAATGATCGCGGTCTTGCCGGTCTGGCGGTCACCAATGATCAATTCGCGCTGGCCGCGGCCGATCGGAATCAGAGCGTCGATAGCCTTCAGACCCGTCGACATCGGCTCGTGCACAGATTTACGCGGAAGAATGCCAGGCGCCTTAACATCGACGCGGCGCATTTCGACGTCTTCCAGCGCGCCCTTTCCGTCGATGGGGTTGCCCAGCGCATCAACCACACGACCGAGCAGGCCGCGACCGACGGGCACTTCGACGATGGCGCCGGTGCGCTTGACGGTGTCGCCTTCCTTAATTGCGCGGTCGTCGCCGAAGATCACGACGCCCACGTTATCGGCTTCCAGGTTCAGCGCCATGCCGCGCATGCCACCAGGAAACTCGACCATTTCACCGGCGCGGACATTGTCGAGGCCGTAGACGCGCGCGATGCCATCGCCGACCGACAAGACCTGGCCAATTTCGGAAACCTCGGCCTCTTGGCCGAAATTCTTGATCTGATCCTTCAGGATCGATGAGATCTCAGCGGCGCGGATTTCCATTAGTGGGCCTCTTTCATGCGCATTTTCAGCGAACCAAGCTTCGTGCGGAGTGAGCTGTCGATCATGCGGCTGCCGACCTTAATCACCAGCCCGCCGAGCAGGCTTGGATCAACGCTCAAATTCAATTTGATGTCTTTGCCGACGGCGATGCGGAGCCGCTCGATCAGCGCTTCTTGCTGCTCCGGCGTCAACGGTGTTGCAGACGCGACGTCAGCGGCAACTTCGCCACGGGCGGCGGACGCCAGCTTGCTAAATTCGATCACGGTGTCGCGAACGATGAACAAGCGGCGGTTGCGTGCGAGCAACTTGATAAAGTTGGCCGTGAGGCCAGAGATCTCTGCGCGCTCCAGCAGCGGCGTGAGCGCTGCAATCTGCTCTTGAGATGAGTAGACCGGGCTGCGCACGAGACGGGTGAGATCCTCACTCTCGTCAAGCAACGCGCGGAATGCGTTGAGTTGTTGCTCAACCATGGCAACGGCGCCATCGCCCTGTGCCAATTCAAACAGTGCCGAGGCATAACGCCCGGGCACGGTCGCCGTGTTCGATTCGTCAGTCGCCACGTAACAGGCTCTCTGGCTGAGTGGAGCTGGTGGCGCGATGGAAACACCGGCTTCCAGCAAATTGCGTGAGGCATTCGAAGGCGCAGCGGCGTGACCACCGGGCTGGCGCCCGCCAAAGCGGCTGCTGCCTAACACGGCACCGTGAGGTCATCAACTGGACACACGCCTCCTAGAGCCCGGCCCGTTGAAGTTCAAGCGCCAGACACTGACGATATTGGCATTCGCAGCCCCGACGGACTGGCTCAAAAGCCTTTTTTGCCTTGCAGCGCGCCGCTAACGGCATCCTGCGGCATCACGTCTCGGCAAGAAAAATCAGTGCCGCATGGACCGTCGCCGCGCCACCGCAAGACCCGCCAGGATCAGGGCCAAGGCCGCAAATGCGGTTGGCGGCAACCGCTCACCAAGGATCGCGGCTCCCCAGAAAACGCCGACAACGGGCACAATGAAGTTAATCTGCGAAAAGAACGTCGGGCCCTGTCGCGCGATGAGTTTGAACAAAATGAGTTGCGCCAAACCGGTTTGGACAAAGCCGAGCACTGCCATTGCGATCAAAACTTTGTCTGACGGCCACGCTTGCGGAACCCCTTCTTGCGCCACCGCAATCGGCGTTATCATGGCGAACGCAAGCAGCATGACCGCGGCGGCAAGAGCGGTTTGCGACGTGGCAAACATCATGCGGCGCGTGACAATCGCGCTGGTCGCATAGCACAGCGCGGCACCCGCGATCGCCAATTGGCCAGCGGCTGACAACAGCCCAGTTTGGTTTTGCGACGTGGTCACCAAACTGGGCCCAACCAGGCACGCGACGCCTGCAAAGCCCAGGACCACGCCACACGCCTTGGCGACGGTCATTCGATCATCCGGCAAGAACACGTGCGCCAGAAGCATTGTCGTCAACGGCATGATGCCAAGCACGATCGCCGTGATGCCGGAATCGATGTGCTGCTGACCCCAACTGATCAGCGCAAACGGGAAAGCGGTGCCAAGTGCGGCTACGAACACCGCAAGCTGCCAAGATCTGAGGTTGGACGGCAGCCCCGCCCCTGTCAGCCATGCGAACGGCACAAGCAGGATGACTGCGCAGCCAAGCCGCGCGGCCGTGAGCGTCAAAGGCGGAATTTCCGCGACCGCGATCTTGATGAGCAGAAAACTTGCGCCCCAGATCGCGGCCAACACCGCCAGAAGTAGATAATCAACTGGCCCTGGCCGGCTCGCGGCGGCGCCACCGACCTGCGATTGCCCGACAGCCATTGGCCGTTCTGATTTGAGGATCTCGCTCACGCAATCTTTGTCACGACCGCGGCGCCTGCGGTCAACGTCTTATGAACGGGACACTTGTCGGCGATCTCGACAAGTTTGTCGGCCAGGCCATCGGGTAACTCACCGTGGACATGGATCGTGCGTTCGAACCGATCGATCTTGCCCGCGCGGCCTTCGACGGCGGCGCCGCAGTCCTCACAGTGAGCGGCTGCGACCTTGCCGTGATCGACCGTGACGGTGACTTGCGGCAGCTCCAGTTTTTTGTGTGAGGCATACATCCGCAGCGTCATGGTGGTGCATGCCCCCAGGGCGATCGACAAGAACTCGTATGGGCTTGGACCGGTGTCGTCGCCGCCAACGGACTTCGGCTCATCGGCCAACAAGCGGTGCTTTCCAGCCAAGATTGCGTTCTGGAATTTTCCAAGGCCGGTCTCCGACACCTTGACCTCGTCGCCGACGGACGCGTCGGAAGGTTCATCACCGCGCACGTATTTGGAGGCCCAACCGGCGATGACGCGGGCGGCGAACGCGGCATCCTCGCGCCGGCTGACGAGGTGGTCGGCATCGTCGAGCGACACGAAGCTCTTTGGGTGCTTGGCGGCGGTGAAGATGGCTGTTGCATTCTCGATCCCGACGGTTGCGTCGAGCGGCGCGTGCATCACGAGCAGCGCCTTTTTGAGATTGCCGATCTTGTCCTCAAGCCGATGTTCTTCGGCGTCATCGACAAAGCTCTTGCGGATGGTGAAGGCGCGCCCGGCGAGATTGACTTCGGCCTCGCCATTCTGGCGGATCTCATCGAGGCTCGTGCCGAAATTGTGCAGAACGTGACCGACGTCGGCGGGTGCGCCAATCGTGACGACTGCTTTGGCCTCCGGGATCTCAGATGCCGCGGCGAGGACGGCAGCGCCGCCGAGCGAATGGCCGATCAAGATGGTTGGCGCTTCGAACTTTGCGCGCAGATGGTCGGCGGCCTTGAGAAGGTCTTGGACGTTTGAGGAAAAGTTGGTGTTGGCGAATTCCCCTTGGGACGAGCCAAGCCCGGTGAAATCGAACCGCAACACACCAATGCCGTGACCGGCGAGCTTTTGGGAAACATGCCGCGCTGCCGCGAGATCTTTGGAGCATGTGAAGCAATGCGCAAACAGCGCAAAGCCACGGACCGGGCCTGCCGGTAAATCGAGCCGGGCGGCAAGTTGATCGCCGTTGGCGCCGGTGAATTCGGTCTTCAGGACGGTCGGTTGCATCTGACAGGCTCCTTCGCATCAATGAATGGCAACGCAATCTGCGGCCGGCTTGAGCGCCAGCGAGCATGCGTCGGCGCGCTGATCAAGCGGTCGCGGTCACCGATCGCGGCTTGTTGAGCGTCAGGGGGACCATAACTCTCGGGGCGGTGAAACAGTTTGATGGCACACGCACCCACGGCGATTTCCGGACCATCTCAGCGGACGCGTTGCGACAAGCGGTGACACTTACCCTCGGGCCATCGGCGGGAAAGCTAAAGCATCATTATCCGACCACGTTGCGGCAATCGCGGTCATGTGTCGTCGGAATGTGCTCTAGTAACACTGCTGAAACAGCAAGGCTTTTTCAAAACGGCGCGCTTTGAGATCGCGCCGGTGGATCCACACGTAAAGCTGTCCCACGTCCCCCCACATCAAGCCCGCCTCTTCGTCTGAGCCGATCTGGGCGATCAAAACCCAGTCGACGGCTTCGGCGTCGTCCCCCTTGGCCTTGCCAGCGCGATATCCAACGCTGTCTCCGAGATAATAGCCCTTCGCGATCAGCGCGGCCTCCGTCTGCATGTCGCCCTGGACCGGTGTTGGCCAACCCGAGACGCGGTGGCAGCGCCAATCATCGCCATCGCTGCTGGATGCGTTGTGTTGATCGTTCCAGTCACGATACGCGGTGCTCACGTTTTGCGGCAGGTCGAGCCGCTCAAAGCTTGCAAGCATCCAGTGCAACGGCGCAATCGCAGCCCGGTGCTGGCACGCTGCGGGCGGGAGCGCGGTGTATCCCGGAACTTGCGTCAGCTCTGCCGGCGGTGAAGACCGCGCGAGGCTTTGCGCACCTGCATTGCCCGGGTGGTATAGAATTTTGGTGCCGACATGGTCTGAGACTTGGAAGCCCCAGGGCTGGATCAGCGTATCGTAGAAAATTGAGATCAAACCCGTGTCCGGCAAGTCAGGATCAACCGGGCCGGCTGAGCGGACATCGGCAAGATTGATTTGCGCGATGAAGCTTAGCGGAAACGCGCGCTCCACCATGGACGCCATGGCTTTGGCTTCGGTGCGCATTTCCTCGCGTTGCGCACGGCTGGCCCAGGTGTACGTGTCTATTTGCGAGACTTGGGCTGCGAACTCTTTCTTGCGGGCATCACCGTCCGGATAGGCGGGCCGCGAAGGCCAGGCCATGCCCGTTGGCAGGTCTGGTCTACCGCCGATCTTGGTTGCACCCACGGAGATGTCACCCTCGTCGGCAGAGGGCCGCGTGCGCAGCCAGACCATCGGCTTTGCAAGCCCGGCGAGCTTTTCGCACATGGCCTTGTCGATGCCTTTGGTGGCCAGAGACCTTGCAAGATCTTCGCTGCTGGTGAATGCCATCGTGCTGCTCCGAGTTTGGCTTGGCGGTCGCGCGACAATCTGCAATCTGCATTTGCGCAGGGAAAGGCCGTTCCGCCGGGCCGGGCCAAAACATTGAACATGAGACGTGTGGGCGTGACCAACCGATCCGTACCGTTTTCGCTTGGCGTTATCGCAGTTGTCGCTGCGGCCGTCCTTTGGGGCGCGACTGGCACGATACAGGCCCTGCTGCCCGAAGCGCGCGAACCTGTTGTCGTTGCCGCGATGCGGATCATCATTGGTGCGGTGGCGCTCCTTTGCCTTGCACTGGCCGTGAAACGTGACCGCGACGGGCTGTGGCGCGTCCCGGCCATGATCGTCCTGCCGGCCGGTTTCGCGATTGCCGCTTACAACGCCACGTTCTTCGCGGCCGTTGCGGACATTGGTGTTGGCGTAGGAACGGCATTGGCGGTTGGCAGCGCACCGCTTTGGGCGACCGCGTTTGAAGCACTCTTCCTGCGCAGACGGCCCACGAGCCTGCAGCTTGTCGGTCAGGCGATCGCGATTGCCGGGGCGAGCCTGCTGGTCGCCTCGTCCGGTGCGGTGACCATGTCGGCATCGGGCGTCGCGATGGCGCTGGCGGCGGGGGCGTCGTATGCCGGCTACTCCATCGTAACGGGGAGAGCGCGGGCCGACGTGTCCTCAACGGCTCTGGCGGCGGCGACGTTCGGCGTCGCGGGCCTGATGATTGCGCCGGCGCTCGCGCTGCTGCCGACGGCATGGGTGTTTGAGCCGCGCGCGCTCGCGCTTTTGGCCGTTCTTGGTGTGGCGTCCACCGGGCTCGCCTATGTGCTTTATACCTGGGGCCTGAAGAGCGTCGCGGCCTCCACGGCTGTCACGTTGGCATTGGCGGAGCCGCTGACGGCTTGGGTCTTGGCGACGATCCTGCTCGGCGAGGCGCTGACTGGCGTGAAGTTTGTCGGCGCCGCGCTGTTGCTGACCGGGCTCTGGCTTGTGACGCGGCCAGCGCGGACGGGCGGGCAGATGCCGGCGTCTGCGTAGGCCCACGGCCGCGCTCAATTCGCTGGCGGCGGCGCCTTGTCGGGCAACGGAAAACACGCGCGAAAGCGGGCGAACGCGGCACGGTCGCCCTTGACCGTCACGGCGCCAGCCCGCTCCAAAGATTGCAACGGTTGGCCGCTATAGATCGCTGCACCGATCCCGCCGGCGGTGCCTTCGATGACAACGTCGGCGTCGGCAGTACCGCCCGCCTCGCTTGTACCGGCCTCGCTTGTGCCGGCCTGGATTGTAAATGACGGCCCGTCGATCTCGGCCCGGTAGGTTTCATGGCCGATCCGAAATCCGACGATGATCCGCTGTGAGCCGGCCCGGTCCGCATCAAACATCGTGCGCAACGACAGCACGCAGGACGCGGAACTGAACGCCGCCGTCGGATCATGCCACGGCGACCGCGCGGCCCAGCGGCCGAGCACCTGTAGAATTGGCTCGGCCTCATAACCCCATTCGGTCAACGCGTAGACCCGAGCCGCGGCCGGTGGCGGCAGCTCTTGGCGCACGACGATCCCGCTTGCTTCGAGGCCTTCCAGCCGCTGGGTCAGCACGTTGTTGCTGATGCCGGGCAGGCCAGCCTTGATATCGCTGAAGCGCTTTGGCCCGGTCATCAATTCACGCATGACGAGCAGCGCCCAGCGTTCGCCGATCAGGTCCATCGCATGGGCGGCGGCACAGGCATCATCGTATCGGCGCCGGCCTTGCAGAGGTCCACCGGCCGAGGGCGAGCGGGAGGGCGAGGCGGGGGGCGAGGGCGCTTGATCCGCCGTCATCTGGCTGATGGTTATTTTAGTTGACTTCATGGTTTGAAAAGATAACTAATCGATATCAGCCGGGCAAGATGAGGCCGTCGCGCCCGATTGCCGCGGCCCAGCGTGTCCGCATTCCACCAGAGGGGAGCCTGCGCGTCATGGCCGACCTGATCAGCGATACGAGCGATCGCCCAACCGATCTGATGTTGTCGTTCCGCCTGGCGACGACGCCAGAGGCCGTCTGGCGCTGCTGGACCGAGCCAGATTTGATCAAGCGGTGGTTTGCGCCCGAACCGTGGACCGTGCCGAACGCCGAGGTCGACCTGCGGCCAGGCGGCCATTTCCTGGTCGAGATGGCCGGCCCGGACGGTACGCGCTTTGGCAATCCCGGTGTCTTCCTGGAGGCCGTTCCCAACGAGCGGCTTGTCTTCACCGATGCTTATGCCGCGGGCTGGGTGCCAAACGCGGAGCCGTTCATGACGGCGGTCCTGACCGTCACCGACGATGGCGCTGGCGGCGTCACCTACACCGCGCTTGCCCGGCATTGGACGCAGGACGCGGCAGACCGCCATCGCGAGATGGGTTTTCATCCCGGCTGGTCGACGTGCATCGCGCAATTGGAAACCGTTGCGCAATCACTTTGATCTGCCGGTTCTCAGTCGTTTGACATTCAATCCAGAAAGGATCTGCCATGAAATACGTCGATGTTTTCGCAGCAGCCGTTCCGGTCGCCAATAAAGAAGCGTATTTGGCGCACGCCAAACGGTGCGACCGGATATTTCAGGATCATGGCGCCCTTGCCGTCATGGAATGCTGGGGCGATGATATTCCCGACGGCCAACTCACGTCGTTTCCAATGGCCGTCAAAAAAGGCGACGATGAAGCTGTCGTCGTCGGCTGGGTTGTTTGGCCATCCAAGGATATCCGCGACGCTGCGTGGGGCAAGATCATGCAGGGCGGCGAAATGGACATGGAAATGCCGTTTGACGGCAAGCGGCTGATCCATGGCGGCTTCGAAACAATTCTGGAAGTTTAATTGCGGGAGGTTTTGCCAGGTCGCTCGCGCTCTCGCATTACCGATCGTTCGAAAGGGTCGCGGAGGCGGCGGCAGAGGTCCCCGTCAGGCCGGGTGGATTCGCGAATTGCTGGCGGTTTCGTGTGTTTCAGTTCCCGGCTCTGCGCGCTGATGCGCTTTGGCCGGGATGACAGTGTTCGTTTGCCTCACAAAAACGAGTAAGGGTCGATGTCGACTTGGACGCGGAGGTCGCCCTTCGCGGGTGGGATGGCGGCGAGCCAGGCGCGGACGTAGCCTTGGATGTCGAGATCGCGCGGGGCTTTGACGAGCAGGCGGAAACGGTAACGGCCGCGCACAACGGCAATCGGCGCTTCGGCAGGACCGAGCACGGCGATCCGCTCGGATTGCGGGGCAGCGCGCGCCATCTGGCGGGCATACTCGGCGGCGAAATCCTTGTTTTTGGCCGTGACGATGATCGCGGCCAACCGGCCATAGGGCGGCAACTCGCCCAATTGGCGCTGTCGAACTTCCTGCGCCAGGAACGCCTCGCGGTCCCCGGTGATAATCGCATGCATCACCGGATGGTCCGGCGCGTAGGTTTGGACCAAGCCACGGCCGCGTTCGCCAGAGCGCCCGGCCCGGCCAGTTACCTGGTGCAAGAGCTGAAACGTGCGCTCGCCAGCGCGCGGGTCGGCGCCTTGGGCGAGGCCGAGATCGCCATCGACGATGCCAACGGTTGCCAGATCGGGGAAGTGGTGGCCCTTGGCGACGATCTGCGTACCGATGATGATATCGATTGCGCCAGCTTCGATCTGTTTGACGATCGCGCGCATTTCAGCGAGCCCCGGAATCAGATCCGACGACAGCAGCGCCAGGCGGGCGTCGGGAAAACGCTCGGCCACCTCTTCGGCGATGCGTTCAACGCCGGGCCCACATGGCACCAGCGAATCTTCCGCATCGCATTTGGCGCACTTTTTCGGGATCGCGAGAGAGAACCCGCAATGGTGGCAATCAAGCCGTTTCTTATAGCGGTGCTCAACCAGCCAGGCGGTACACTGCGGGCATTCCAGGCGGTGCCCACAGGTCCGGCATAATGTCAGCGGCGCATACCCGCGGCGGTTCAAAAACAACAGCGTCTGGCGGCCGGCAGCCAGCGTGTCTTTCACCGCCTCGATCAATGGCGGCGACATCCAACGGCCACGTTCTGGCGGATCAGCGCGCATGTCGATCGGTTTGACGTCGGGTAACGCCACGCCGGAATAACGCCCGCGCAGGACGACATGGCGATAGCGCCCGGAAATCGCGTTGACGTGGCTTTCGATCGAGGGCGTGGCGGATGCGAGCACAACGGGTATGTTGCCCAGGTGGCCGCGCACGACGGCCATGTCGCGGGCTTGATAATGGACGCGGTCTTCCTGCTTGAAGCCCGGGTCATGCTCCTCATCGACCACGATGAGGCCGAGGTCGGGATAGGGCAGGAACAGCGCTGAGCGCGCGCCGACGACGCAACGGACATCGCCATGGCCCACACCGCGCCAGATCCGCCCGCGTTCGGGCGATGGCAATGCGGAATGCCATTCCACGGGTTTCACGCCAAAGCGCTTTTCAAACCGGCCGAGGAATTGGCTGGTCAGCGCGATTTCCGGCAGCATGATCAGCACTTGGCGACCGGCATGGAGCGCTGCGGCGACGGCCTCGAAATACACTTCCGTTTTGCCCGAGCCGGTGACGCCGTCGAGCAGCGTTGCAGAGAACGTCGCGTTGGCAACCGCCGCGCGCAATTCATGCACGGCGGCAAGCTGATCACCGGCAAAGTCCGGCACGCCGTGGCCCGGCTTCGGCTCGGCAAACCCGCGGTCAGGGATTGCGCATTCGACCAGCATGCCTGCCTTGATCAGGCCGTCGATCACGCCGGTGGTGCAGCCGGCGTCCTTGGCGAGCGCGGCCTTGGTGCGGATCGCGCCGTCGCTTGCGATCTCGATTGCCTTCTCGCGGGCCGGCGTCATGCGCGGCGGCGCGCTTGCGCCTTCGACGATTGCCACGCCGGAGCGGATTTTGGGCGGCTCGAACGCGGACTGCGCGCCCATCATCATGCGCAGGACCATGCCGAGCGGGCTGAGCGTGTACTTCGCGATCCATTCGGCAAACCGCAGCGAGACGGGCGGCAGCGACGGCACATCCAACGTGCCAAACACCGGCTTGAGCTTGGCTTCTGGCACCGGCTTTTCAGGCCCGACCGGCCCATCCCACACCACGCCGAGACGGTGCTGCGCGCCAAACGGCACCAGAATGAATTGGCCGGGCCGCAGCGTCACACCATCGGGCAGCGCATAGTCATACGTCTGGTCCAGTGCGACGGGCAGCAACACGGGCACGCGCGGGCGCGCTTTTGCCTCTCCACCCACAAGATCAAGACCACTGGCCAACAACGACCTCAAACCGCTAAGACGAGCCACGAATCAGATCGGCAGGTTACGCCCAAAGCCATGGCGAGGCGAAGGCGTGGCCTGTTCCACCGGGCCCGAGCGGCGTGACTGCCGCCGCGCGACACGAGGAGACTGCGCGCCATGAAATTCTTCGTCGACACGGCCGACGTTGCCGAAATCCGCGAGTTGGCCGACACGGGCCTGCTTGATGGCGTGACGACCAACCCCTCGCTGGTGGCCAAGACGGGGCGTGAGTTCCAGCCGCTGATCGCGGAAATCTGCGAGATTGTCGATGGCCCGGTCAGCGCGGAAGTCACCGCGACCGATGCGGCCGGCATGATCGAGCAAGGGCGCATCCTCGCCAAGATCGCAAACAACGTCGCCGTGAAAGTGCCGCTGACGTGGGACGGGCTGAAGGCCTGCAAGGCGCTGACCGACGAGGGCACGATGGTCAACGTCACGCTGTGCTTTTCTGCCAACCAGGCGCTGCTCGCCGCAAAGGCGGGCGCAACGTTCGTCTCGCCGTTCATTGGCCGGCTCGATGATCTCGGCCTCGACGGCATGGAGCTGATCCAGGAGATCAGCCAGATCTATGACAACTACATTGATCTGCCGACGGAAATCCTGGCTGCCTCGATCCGCCATGTCGGCCATGTCAAGCAATGCGCGCTGGCCGGCGCCGACGTCGCCACCGTCCCACCGGCGACCTTGAAGGCGCTCGTCCAACACCCGCTGACGGACAAAGGCCTCGATGCATTCCTGGCCGACTGGGCGAAGACCGGCCAGACGATCGGGTAGGTGTTTGGGGGTAGCGCAATGGGATTTGCGGACCACTGCGAGAGCGGGGTGATGCGCTGTCCGACACACGGATCACGCCGTCGTTACAGAGCCGCTGCCCTGAAGCTACCGGTGGCCAGACGGGACGGTCGCGGTTCCGTCAGAAGCGGAAGGGCGACGCTGGGCGCGATGGGCCATGAGGGGAAACAAGTGTTATGAGCAATGTTGGAGGCTACCAAGCATGGTGAGGCACCAACCCGATGGGATGTGTTGGGATGGTATCCAGCCGCCAATGGGTAAAAGTTGCGAGATCCAAGTCCAAATATTGAGAGTGGTATTTCAAGATTATGCCAGATGACGCAAATTCCCCAATTTCTGAGCTGCCCCAACGGCCAACATCTGCTTCCATTGCCCTTGAAGCTATTGAGGAAGCGACCAATACGCTGGCAGCCAGAGTTCGTGCGCTGTGGATCGCCTTCC